>JBKEAH010000127.1:0-30111 GCA_047972065.1 Desertimonas sp. | reverse complement strand
GACGGCCACGCCGAAGGCGATGACCACCGCGGCCAGGACGAGATACACCCACGGCTCCATCGCCCCCGACGCTACCCATGCGCGGACCCGAGTGTCTCCCGCCCGCGGTGGGGCTTTGGGGAGTGACGAGCACGCTGAGCGTGCTCGTCACTCCCCAAAGCGCGCCTTGACCCCACGGACCTGTTGCCAACGCTGCCAGAGCTCGTCGACCGTCGCAGCGAGATCATGTTCGATGGCGAGGTCGCTCACGCGTTCGACATGGCACCCAGCGAGACGCACCTGGCGATCGCGCCACTTGTCATAGCTGGCGTCCGAGCGCCCACCGTGCCACGTGTGATGGTCCACCTCGACGAAGAACCGGTCGTCCGGTAGGCCCAGGTCGGGGTGGATGACGCCACCGCGCGGCAAGTGCAAGGGATGACCACGGACCAGAGGTGGGAACCCGCGCCGGCGCATCGCTCGCTCGAGTCGCAGCTCATCGTGAGACTCCACCGCCTTGCGCCACGGTTCCCGCGCCGCCACGACCGCCGCGAACCGGCCGCTGCCATCGCGCCCACAGCGGCGCAACCGCCGTTGAACCCCGATCAGCGTCGGCACCGCGAACATCTCTCGATCGATCCCCTGCTCGATCATCGATTCCAGCCGCTCGGGTCGAAGCCAGGCGGCAGCATCGAACACGGTGCGCGGCGGCGTCGTGACATCGATTCCGTCCGCCCGACGAACGATGTCGCACTCGGGGAGGTGCGTGGAGCGGTGCACCGTCACCCACGGCGGCACCGCCGGGCGGCGCTCCCAGGGCACCACGACGTGCACCACGTCATGGTGGGGCGTCCCGCGCAGCTGCCACACCCTCCCAGCCGTCGGGAAGCACACCACACCGGCCGTGGCGGCGCAGGCGAGCGCCAGCCGGCGCTCGGGCGTGCGTGGCGCGCTCGCGGCGACGAACACGCCACGGCAGATCCGACGCAACCGCCCGCTGCGGGTCAGCGTCGCCACCATCGTCCTGGTGGCGCCAAGCTCGGCGAGCATCGCTGTGGTGACCACCCCGTGGCGGTCGCGTAGCGCCGCGCTCAAGGCCTCTTCGATCCTCGACGCACGCACATCGATCCCTCTCGTTCGACACGGCGTGGGGGATGTCGGTCTCACGATCGTGACACAGCGGTGTCACAGCGGCGCGGGACCGAACTCTGGGGAGTGAACTGCAGCTGGCGACTGCACATCGCTCCCGAAAGCCCGGGGGCGGGCGCGAGATACTCGGGTCAGGCGGAGGTTTGGGTGCCGACACGCTCGACGATCACGCGCGACGCCCCGCCCGGCTGCATCGTGACACCAAGCAGACTGTCGCCGGCCTCCATCGTGCGCTTCTGGTGGCTGACCACCAACAGCTGCGCCTCACGGCGGAACTCGGCCAGCAGACCGAGGAAGCGGTGGAGGTTGACGTCGTCGAGCGCCGCCTCCACCTCATCCATCACGTAGAACGGTGACGGGCGGCTGCGGAAGACGGCGAACAGGAACGCCAATGCGGTCAGGCTGCGCTCGCCGCCCGACAGCAGCGACAGCTTCTTGACGTTCTTGCCGTTCGGCTTGGCCTCGACCTCGATGCCGGTGTTGAGCAGGTCCTCGGGCTGGGTGAGCACGAGCTTGCCCTGGCCGCCGGGGAAGAGGCCCTCGAACAGCGACGTGAAGTTGGCGCTGACATCCGCATAGGCGGCGGCGAACACCGACTGGATCTCCTCGTCGACGGCCTTGATGACCCTCGTCAGCTCGCGACGTGTCGAGCGGACGTCATCGAGCTGCTCTTCGAGGAAGACATGGCGCTGTTGCAGCTCGGTGAACTCCTCCAACGCCAAGGGGTTGATCGGGCCGAGCAGCCGGAGCTCGCGCTCCAGCTCACGCACCCTCGCCACCGGCGAGACCCCGTCTGGCACCTCGGGCAGCGGTGCCGCCTCGGCCGTCTCGGGCTCGACATCGAGATCGTGGCGTGCCAGCTCCACCGCCGACTCCAATCGCAGGCGGGCCTCGGCCTCCTCGACCTCGGCGCGACGCGCCCGCTCACGGGTCTCGTCGAGCGAACGCTCGGCGTCCGAGCGCTCCCGGCGAAGCTGCTCCATCCGTGACGACAACTCGCGCACCTGCTCACTTTGCTGGCGCCGGTGCTCGACCAGCTCACCGTGGTGGGTGTCGACCACGTCGTGATGGGCGGCGACGAACGACGAGAGACGATCGAGTACCCCGATCGACCGTTCGACCTCGACCCGGCGCTGCTCGGCCTGCACCCGAGCCTCGGCGTCGGCGGCCAGTCGCCCCTCGGCATCCTCCAGTCGACGCTCCAACACCTCGGCTCGCTCGTGCAGCCCGGCGGCGCGCACCTCGAGGTCCCGGCGACGACCCACCAGCACGGCGGCGCGGGCGTCGAGTGCGGAACGGACGTCTCGACGTTCGCGGGCGGCCTCGGCTTCGGCCCGTTCACCGGCTTCGAGCTCGGGGACGACACGCTCCAGTTCGGCGATGCGGCGGCCCTCGCCATCGAGCAGCACGACCAGCTCGTCGACGCGTTGATCGAGCGGCGACAGCTCGGCCGACGCCTCGCGCTGGCTGCTCTCGGCACGCGCCAACGACCGCTGGCCGACCTGGAGGCGCTCCTCGGTGGTGCGCTGACGCTGCGTGACATCGCGCAGCGTCGTACGAGCCGTGTCGAGCGCGGCCGTGGCGGCGCCCAGGGCGGCCTGCGCGGCGTCGCGGGCGGCCGCGGCGTCGCCGGCGCGCGCCGTCGCTTCCTCCAGGGCCGCCGCGGTGACGCCACCCGACGCCGCCGCGCCGAGCCGCCAGCCGCGCCGGTCGAAACGGTCGCCGACCCGCGTCACGACCACGGCGTCGGGCGTGCTGCGAGCCACGCCCACGGCGGCGTCGATGCCACCGACCCGGACGGCGTTGCCCAGCAGCGAGTCGAGCAGGCGCCCCACACCGGGATCGTCGGCGTGCACGTGCGGTCGCACGGCCTCGCCGCTGGTGACGGTGATCAACGGCGCCTGGACGGGCAAGCCGAGCGCGACGACCGCCCCCGTCGTGTCCGACGAGCGCAACGCGTCCAGCGCCACGGTGGCGGCGTGAGGGTCGGTCACGACCACCGCGGTGAGCGCCTCACCCATCGCCGCCTCGACGGCGGGCTCCCACCCGGCATCGATGCGCACCAGATCCAGCAGCGTCCCCAGCACACCATCGAATCCGGCCAGGCGTTCGGCCCCGGCCCGAGCGTGCGCGGCATCGAGTGCGAGCTGCAGCGCCTCAACGCGAGCCACCAGGCCCGATGCCGCCTCGGCGGCGCGCTGGCGCTCGTCGTGGGCCCGGACCAACGCGGCATCGGCGGCGTCCACCCGACGCTGGGCATCGTCGGCCTCGGCGACCAGGTCGCGAGCCTCCGCCTCGGCGACGTCGGCGTCGACACGGTGCCGGTCGATGTCGACGCCGGCGGTGGCGAGCGAGGTGGCCAGCTGATCGCGTCGCTGGCGAGCCCGCAACAGGTCACGCTCGGCCCGCTCCGACGTCGCCCGCAACGTGCGCAGCTCGCCGCGCACCTCGGCCAACGAGCTGGATGCGCTGGCCGATGGCTCGATGTCGATGCTCGCCAGCGTGTCGGTGCGCTCGGTCTCGAACGTCGCCTCGTCCTGCTCGAGCCCGTCGACCTCCGGACCGAGGGCCAACACGTCGGCCCGGACCCGCTCCAACTCGCGGCGCGAGCGATCGGCATCGGCCTCCAGCGAGGCGACCAGCCCGGCGTCGAGCAGTTGACCACGATCGCGCTCCAGCGCCCGGCGCCGCTCGCCGATCACCGCGATCAGACCGCGGGCTCGTTCGCGCAGCTGCTCGACGTGACGGAGCCGGTCGCCGACGTCCTCGGCGCCACGGGCATCGAGCTCGGCGCCGACGCTGACGACGTCGGCGTCGAGACGGGACAGCTCGGACTTGAGGGATGACTCGGCGGCGGCCGAATCGCGCTTGGTCGCCGCGATCGCGGTCAGCTTGGTGCGCAGCCCGGCGATCTCGCGGCCCGCCACGTACACCCGCAGCGCCGTCAGCTCGGTGACCAGATCGCCGTGGCGGCGCGCCGCGTCGGCCTGGCGTTCGAGGGGGCGAAGCTGGCGGCGAACCTCGCGCAACAGATCCTGGACCCGCAGCAGGTTGGCCTCGGTGGCGTCGAGCCGTCGCTCGGCCTTCTCCTTGCGCTTGCGGAACTTGAGCACGCCCGCCGCTTCCTCGACGATCCCGCGCCGGTCCTCCGGGCGAGCGTTGAGCACGGCGTCGATCTGGCCCTGGCTGATGATGACGTGCTGCTGGCGGCCGACACCGGCGTCGGAGAGCAACTCCTGGACATCGAGCAGCCGACACGGCACGTTGTTGATCGCGTACTCGCTCTCGCCGGTCCGGAACAGCGTGCGCCGCACCGTTACCTCGGAGAACTCGACGTCGAGCAGACCGGCCGAGTTGTCGATGGTCAGCGCCACCTCGGCACGACCGAGCGCCGGCCGGCTGGCCGTGCCGGCGAAGATGACGTCGTCCATCTTCTGGCTGCGCACCGAGCTGGGGGCCTGGGCGCCGAGCACCCACGCGATCGCATCGACCACGTTCGACTTGCCCGACCCGTTGGGTCCCACGACGACGGTGACGCCGGGCTCGAGCTCCATCGTCGTCGACTCGGCGAACGACTTGAAACCCTTGAGGGTGAGGGACTTCAGGAACACGGCGACCCGACGCTATCCGCACGGTCGCCGCCGAACGCGGAGCGTCGAGGTCAGCGCGCCTCGGCTGCGGCGACCATCCGGGCGAGGTCGGCACGGGCCCGGGCGACGCGCGAGCGGATCGTGCCGATCGGACACCCGACCGCCACCGCCGCCTCCTCGTAGGACAAGCCCGCCAGCTGGGTCAGCACAAAGGCCTCTCGGCGCGCCGGATCGAGCCCGGCCACCAGGTCATCGACGACGTCGCCCGGCGGCACCTCGGTCGAATCAAACACACGTTCGAGTCGATCCCGCAGCCGACGCCGACGTTGGCGGACCCGGACGTGATCGGCGCACACGTTCCGGGCGATCGACGCCAGCCAGGCTCTCACCGGGGCATCGCCGCGGTAGCGGTCGATCGAGCGCAACGCCCGGAGGTAGGTCTCCTGCACCAGGTCCTCGACCTCGCCGCGCGAGCCGAGCGCCGTGCACACCCTCCACACCATCGGCTGGCTGTCGGCCACCAGCCGTTCCACGGCATGGTCATCACCTTCGAGGGCGGCATCGAGCCACCGACGCAGTGGGTCCGTCACCGTGTCCACGCCTCAATCATGGTCCGGCGGCCGGTTCTCGGGCAAAGGACCAAAGGACCAAAGGACCAAAGGCGGGAACTTCCAGCGATCATCGAGCGACCCTCACCACCAATGGAGTGCGAACGGTGGCGCGAAGCGCTGTCCGCCGACCTCGACGGCGAGGCGTCGATGATCGACGACCGCCTACTGCGCGCCCACCTGCGACGCTGCCCGGACTGCCGACAGTTCGCTGAGCAGGCGCGTCGGCTGCATGCCCCGATGCGGATCGCCACCGCCGACACGATGCCGGATCTGTCGCGACGAGTACGACGTCTCAACGCGCTCGCCGACCGGGCGGCGGCGTGGAGCGTGGTGCGAGCGCTGCTCGGCGTGGTCGCCATCCAGATCCTCGCCGCGTCGATCCCGGCGATCCTGTCGGCCCCTGACGCCGACTCCTCCAGCCATGTCAACCGGCATCTCGGCGCGTTCGCCGCGGCGTACGGGGTGGGCTTGTTGCTCGTCACACTGCGGCCGGCCCGGGCCCGCACCCTGGTGCCGGTGGCCGCCGTGGTCGCCGGCGGGTTGTTGATCACGGCCGTGTTCGACCTCTTCGCCGGACGGGTGCCGCTGCGCGGCGAGATCCTCCACGTCCCCGAGATCATCAGCGTCGTGCTGTTGTGGCTGATGGCCAACCCACGCCGCGCCCGGGGGACCCGACAACATCGAGCGGCGCTCCGGTCGACGCCAGCCCCGGCTGTCGAGCGCGAGGTCGGCTGACCCCGGGAACTCGGCAGGGGTTGGCGGCGACCAGTCGAGCATGCAATCCACACATCCACGTTCGTTCCTCCGCCGCCTTCTCGTCGCCACGCCGGTCGTCGGCATCGCCGCCGCCGCGATGGCGGCCGGCTCGGTGAGCGCCCACGTGTCGATCGTCGAGCAGGAGGCCGCCGCCGGCTCCTACTCGATCCTGACGTTCGGCGTCCCCCACGGCTGTGACGGCTCGGCCACGACCACCGTGCGGATCCAGATGCCCGAGTCGATCAACGCCGTCACCCCGACCCGCAATGCCCTCTACGAGGTCGAGAAGGTGATGGAGGCCCTCGACACGCCGATCGAGGGCAGCCACGGCGAGGAGATCACCGAGCGCGTCAGCGAGGTGGTGTACACCGCCATCACGCCGCTCCCCGACGGCTATCGGGACAGCTTCGAGCTGAGCCTGCAGATTCCCGCCGACGCCCCGGTCGACGAGATGCTGTACTTCCCCGTCGTGCAGACCTGCGAGGTCGGTGAGACGGCCTGGATCGAGTTGCCCGGCGACGACGGCGCCGAGCCCGAGCACCCCGCGCCGGGGATCCTGGTCACCGCCGCCGCCGACGACGGCCACGACCACGACCACGGTGACGAGGCCGACGACGACCACGCCGACGAGGTGACGGCGACGACCGAGGCGATGCCGATGGACACGGCGATGGACACCGCGACCACCGCCGCCGGATGAGCGCACCACGTTGAGACGCCTGCTCGCCGGGGTCGCGCTGGCGGTCGTCACCGTCGGCGCCGCCCCGGCGGGACCGGTCGCCGCCCACGCCGTCCTCATCGGCACCGAGCCCCCCGACGGCGCCGTCGTGGCGACGACGCCCGACGTTGCCGTCCTCGAGTTCAACGAGACGGTCTCGCTGACCGGCGGCTCGGTACGCGTGATCGGGCGCGCCGGCAACGACGTCGCGCTGAACGTCACCCAGAGCGGACCCGAGGTCACGATCGACCTGCCCGACGAACTGCCCGAGGGCACCTACACGATCGCCTACCAGGTCATCTCGGCCGACTCCCACCAGGTCTCGGGCGCCACCACCTTCAGCGTCGGCTTCGCCGACGAGACGGCACCGGCGGCGCCGACGGTCGATGACGTGGGTTCGGTGCTGCGCACCGGACGATCGATCCTGCTCGGCCTGGCCTACCTGGGGGTCCTGCTGGCCGTCGGGACGTGGTGGGCGGTCAGCCACGTGTTCGGGCCGCGCTGCGCGCCGGAACCGCTCGACGCGACGATCCGGGGGGCCGCCGCGGTCGGGCTCGCCGCGCTGGCGGTCGGCCTGCCGGTGCGGATCGCCGTCATCGGCGGAACCGACACACTGCGCGACTGGTCGGCGTTCGAGGCGCTGCTCGATGGTCCCGTCGGCCACGCCAGCCTCGTGTCCTTCGTCGCCCTCGCCCTCTTCGCGATCGGGGTCGGACGCCGATGGCGGCCATCGGCCGTCTCGGTGCTCGGCCTGGTCGCCGTCGTCGGATTCGCGCTCGAGGGTCACTCGCGGGCCGAATCACCGGCGGTCGTCGCCATGTCGAGCGACGCCGTCCATCTGGTCGCCGGTGCCATCTGGCTGGGCGGGCTGACCGTGCTGACCGTGCTCTGGCGACGGTCGGCACCAGCCGCCCACCTGACGGCGATGGTGCGCCGATTCTCGACGGCGGCCGCGATCTGCGTCGCCGCCGTCACGGCAACCGGGCTGGTGCTCGGCGTGATGATCCTGCCCGAGCTGAGCGCCCTGTGGCGCACCGGCTACGGCCGGACGCTGCTGATCAAGGTGGGACTCGTCGCCGTCGTGGCCGGCGTCGGCGGGCTCAACCGGTACGTGCTACTTCCCCGCCTGCGCGATGGCGACCGGGGCCGCCGGAGCCTGTTCCGGCTGGTCGGCACCGAGACGCTGCTGCTGGTGGCCGTCGTGATCGTCGCTGGGTTCCTCGTCGACCAGTCGCCGGTGCAGGCCTCGAGCCGCGGCGACCGCACGGGCGCCGGCGAGCAAGCCGGGCAGGTTCCCGCCACCACCTGGCCGGCGGTGGCGACGACGCCGGCGGTGACCGTCGAGCTCTCCGGCGGCGCGGGTCAGGTCGCCATCAGCGGGCTACCTGCTGGAACCGGCGGCGCGTCGGTGGTCATCGCCCTCGCCGACCCCGCCGGCGCCCCGCTCGAGGCCGTCGAACCGCCGCTGGTGTCGATCCGGTCCGAGGAGCTCGATGTCGGCCCCTTGTCGTGGGACGTCCACGAACTGGGCGGCGGCAACTATCACCTCTACGGGGCGGTGCCCTCGATCGGCACGTGGACGCTGACCGTACGGGTCCGGATCGATGACTTCACCTCGTCGACCGCGAGCACCGACTTCACCGTCGCGGGGTGACACCTCCAAGCACGGCGTCCCGGTGACGACGGTGCAGCGCGTCCCCCAACGACGCGAGCGCCCGGCGGAGTTCGGGCGGGTCGATCACGTCGATCTCGTCGGCCCCAGCCGGCCAGTTGCCGGGCGATGCTCTCGGCGCTGTGGCCGCCGACCACCACCTCCACGGTGTCCGCCCCACGCCCACCCGAGGCCGGCTCCTCGTGGACGTCGACGCTGGGCCCGAAGGTGCCGTGCAACCAGCCCACGACGGCACGCGGGACCCGCAGCCGTGCCGTCGTGTTGTGGCGTTTGGCCTCGACCTCGTCGACGATTCGCCGCCAGAGGGCAACGAGATCGAAACCGGACGGACGTTCCACCGGCTCGTCGAGGACGTCCACCTGGCGCACCCGACCGATCCGGAACGTGCGCTGCCCACGCTCGGTGCCAGCGACGAGGTACCAGCTCGCACCTTTCTTGGCGACCCCCAACGGGTGGACGACGCGAGTGGTCTCGTTGCCCTCGCGATCGACGTAGCCGAGGCGGACCTGGCGGTGCTCGACGACGACCCGGCGCAGCGTGTCGAGATGCTCGGGCACGTCGACACTGCTGATCGTGCCCCAACCCGCCGGGTCGAACACCGTGGCCGTGGCGGCCGCCTCGGCCTCGGCACGAAACGTCTCGGGCAGTGCGTGGACCAGCTTGCGCAACGCCTGTTTCGCCTCGGGACTGGCGATCGACGCCGGGCCGGCGACGAGGAACAGCATCGTCGCCTCGGTTGCGGTCAAACCGCTCAGGTCCGTCCGCGCCCCGCCGAGCAGCTCCCAAGCCTCCGTTTCGCCCGGTCGTCGAGTACACCGGAAACCCGGCGATGGCCAAGGCCTCCAGGTCGCGCCGAGCGGTCTTCACCGACACCTCGAGCTCGCGGGCCAGTTCGGGGGCCGTGACCCGGCCGCGCCGCTGCAGCACGAGCAGGGCGGCGACCAGACGATCGGCTCTCATGTCCGCATCATGCTGCCAAAAGCTGGACACCAGCTGTCCACCCTCCGACTCCACATGTCAGAGGGTGGCGGCACGTTGGCAGACGGGGCAGTGATGCGTGCTGCGACCGCCGGCGATCGTGCGACGGACGATGCCCCGTGCGCAGGTGAGACATCGCTGTCCCGCCCGCCCGTACACCCGGTGGTCGTCCTGATAGGACCCGCCCGCACCCATCAGGTCGACGTACTGACGGTCCCCGAGCGTCGATCCGCCGGCGCGCACCGAGTCCTCGAGGATGCCCTTCATCGCCGCGTGCACGGCCGCGATCTGCGGTCGCCGCAGCGAGCGAGCCTCCCGATCGGGATGGATGCGGGCGCGATGGAGGATCTCATCGGCGTAGATGTTGCCGATGCCGGCGATCACATGCTGATCGAGCAGCAACGACTTGATGCGGGTCCGGCGATCGGCGAACAGACGCGTCAACATCGCGACGTCGAGCCCGTCGACCAAGGGGTCGATCCCCAGCGCCACCAGTTCGGGCACCTCGACGGCAGCACGATCGGGATCGAAGACCACCACCTCGCCGAAGGTCCGCGGGTCGACGAACCACAGCTCCTCGGCGGGTCGGCGCGTCGTCGGCGCCAACGACGCGACGACGTGGGTGTGCGCCGGTCGTGCCGCGCCGCTGGGAGCGAGCAGCAACTGTCCCGACATCCGCAGGTGGATCATCACGGTGTCGCCACTATCGAGCGGCAGCAGCAGGTACTTGCCGCGGCGACACGCGGCGAGGATCGTGGTGCCGGTCAGCCCGTCGACCACGGCGCGTACCGAGGTGCGGCGCACGGCCCGCTCCCGGCCGACCGCGACGTGGTCGATCCGGCGACCGACCACCCGGGCCGCCAACCCCCGGCGGACCGTCTCGACCTCGGGAAGCTCGGGCACGACGGGCGCTCAGCGGGCGGCGAGCTGGGCTTCCAATGAGGTGGCGGCCGCTTCGGCGGCTGCCTGTTCGGCCACCTTCTTCGACCGGCCCGCACCTTGACCCCGCGGCTCACCGCCGAGCAACACCCAGACCACGAAGTGCTTCTCATGGTCGGGCCCACTGGCCTCGCTGCGATACACCGGCGAACCGAGCCCGGCCCGCGCCGCCAGCTCCTGGAGCCGCGACTTGTGATCGAGGTGATCGAGACGACCGACGATCGCATCCATCGCCGGGCCGATGGTGTCCTCGACGAAGCGGGCGGCGGCCTCGGGCCCGCCGTCGACGTACAACGCCCCGATCACCGCTTCGAACGCGTCGGACAGGATCGACGCCTTGTCACGTCCACCGGCGGCGTCCTCACCCTTGCCGAGCAGCAGGAAGTCCCCGATCCCCAACACCCGCGCAGCATCGGCCAGCGCCGCCGCGTTGACGACCCCTTTGCGGACACCGGTGAGCGAGCCCTCGGAGAGGTCGGGAAAGCGATGGAAGGCGAGATCGGCGACGACCCAGCCGAGCACCGCATCCCCGAGAAACTCCAGACGCTCGTTGCTGCGCGTCTCAGGATGCTCGGCGCACCACGAGCGATGGGCCATCGCGCGGGCCAACACCGATGGGTCGGAGAATTGGTGACCGACCCGAGTGGCCAACTCGGTGACCTCGTGAGTAGCGGCCGGTGGCGTCACGAACCCCTGGCGGCGCGATCGTGCACGTAGTCGACCGCATCGCGGACCGTCTTCAGATCGGCCAGATCCTCGTCGTCGATCCGGAACCCGACCGTACGCTCACTGAGCTCCTCTTCAAGACCCTCGACCAGTTCGATGAGCGCCAGCGAGTCGGCGTCGAGATCATCGACGAAGGACTGCCCCTCGGCGATGGTGGCAGGGTCGATCTCGAGGATGTCGGCCAGACGATCACGGACGATCTCGAAGATCTCACCGCGACCGAGCGGGCCCTGTTCGACGTGAGTCTCAGCAGGCACGATCGAAACGCTATCCGAGCCGGTCCGCCACCCCGAGCGCGGTCGGTGCCCGATCAGCCCGGCGTCGGGGCCTGGATCGCCACACGGATCGCCTCGACCAGGTCCCGCTCGACCATCTCGTGCGCGACCTTGATGGCGTTGAGCATCGCCCGCTCGCCCGTCGAACCGTGCGAGATGATGCACACCCCGTCGACGCCCAGCAGCACGGCACCGCCGTACGTGTCGGGATCCAGCGACGTGTACAGCGGCAGCAGCGACGGCATCAGCGCGTCGGCGTGCACCCTGACGTCGGGCGCCCCGAAGGCATCGAGGAGCGCCCCGATGACGGTCTTCATGCTGCCCTCGAGCGTCTTGAGCACGACGTTGCCGGTGAACCCGTCGGTGACGGCGACGTCGACGTCCGCGGTCATGATGTCGCGGCCTTCGATGTTGCCGACGAAGTCGATTCCCGACGCGGCCGCGAGCAGCTCGTAGGCCTCCTTGCGGAGGGTGTCGCCCTTGCCGGGTTCCTCGCCGATCGACAACAACCCGACGCGGGGCCGCTCGATGGCGAATCGATGGTGGGCGTAGACGCTGCCCATCTGCGCGAACTGGACCAACCAGTCCGGCTGCACCTCGGCGTTGGCGCCGGCGTCGAGCAGAACCGTGGGCGTCGAACCGGGTACCGGGATCGGGGTGGCGACGGCCGGGCGCTGGACACCTTTGATCCGCCCCATGCGCAACAGCGCTGCGGCCATGGTGGCGCCGGTGTTGCCGGCGGAGATCATCGCCGAGGCCTTTCCGTCGCGCACCGCTTCGGCCGCTCGCACGAGCGTCGAGTCCTTCTTCCGACGCACCGACGACGCCGGGTCGTCGGTCATGGCGATGACCTCGTTGGCCTCGATCAGATCCAGGCCGACGGCTCCGTCGAGTCCGGGCGGACCGACGATCGTCACCGGGATGCCCTCGGCGAGGGCGGCGCGCACTCCGGCGAGAATCTCGCCGGGTGCCTTGTCGCCCCCCATCGCGTCCACCGCGATCGGCAGATGGTCGGTCACGGTGCCGATGCCGTCAGGCGGACGACGAGGTCAGAAGCCACGGTTGGCCGCTCGGGCGAAGGCCCTACGCAACGTCGACGGCGACGCGGTCCTTGTACCAACCGCAGGTCGGGCACACGGTGTGAGGCTGCTTGGCGCTGCCACAGCGCGGGCACAGGCTCCGGCTCGGCGCCGAGAGCCGCCAGGCGCCGGCACGGCGGCTGCGGGTCTTCGACTTCGACTTCTTCTTCTTGGGAACGGCCATCGTGGCTCTCCGCGTCCAGGCGTCTCGAAATGGGCTGTTGCAGGGTATCGGTGGGCCGCGCCGATCCGGTCAGTTGGCGCTCGGTTCGCCGTCATCGGTGCGCAGCTGGTCGAGCACGGCCCATCGGTCGTCACGCACGGTGCCGTCGCAGCCACACCGGCCGATCGACAGATCGGCCCCACAGACCGCACACAGCCCGGGGCAGTCGTCCCGGCACACGGGGGCGTCGGGGATGCCCAGCAACACCTCCTCACGCGCCATCGGGGCGAGGTCGATCTGTCCGCGCTCGATCGGGAACGACGCCGGATCGCTCGGGCGACCGGGATCGCTCGACGGGACGCAGTAGCGCTCATCGACATCGACGACCAGCGCTGCCGCCAGCGGCCGCAGGCAGCGGGCGCATTGATCAGACCACGGGACGGTCAGCGTCCCGGAGACCTCGATGTCGTCGAGCGTCGAGGTCAGCTCGACATCGACGTCGAGCTCGCCGCTGAGCCGGGCGTCGGACACCTCGAGCTCGGCCAGCGGAAGGCGCACGCTGATGTGGCGGTGGGCACCGGGTTCGCGGAGCAGCTCGGTCGCGTTGATCAGCAGGCGGCGACGGCCGGCGGGGGTCGGCGTGCCACGGTTGGTGGCGTCGCCCACGTCAGCGGTCCTGGTCGAAGAACCCCTTGGTCGGGTCCTCTTCCTCGAACTCGTCCGGCGGCTCGGGGATCGCCCCGATCGAGAGACGATGACGCCCGGCGTTGACCGTCTTCTGCAACTTGTCGAGCAGGATCTCGAAGCTGCCGAGCCGTTGATCGAGGAAGTCCTCGGTCTCGTGGCGCAGTCGCCGCGAGTCGGCCTCGGCGGTGTCCATCACCTGACGGGCCCGCTGCTCGGCGGCACGAACGACCTCGGTGCGCTGGACCATCCGCTCGGCCCGCAGACGCGCCGCTTCGAGCAGCTCATCGGCCTCGCGCCGGGTCTTGGCGACGAACTCCTGGCGTTCCTTGAGCATCCACCGGGCCTGGCGCAGCTCGTCGGGAAGCCGTTGCAGCGCCTCCTCGAGCAGATCGATGATCTCGTCGCGGTCGATGCGAGGTGACGACGACAGCGGCATCGTCGGGGCGGTCGAGATGATGTCGACGGCTCGGCGGAGCAACGTCTCGGCGTCACCGACGTAGCCCTGCCCCGGCTCGGGGTAGCTGTCGTCGATGTCGTCGTAGTCGTCGTACTGTTCGTCGTCGTAACCGTCGTCGTAGCTCATGTCCCAACCACTGCGTCGTCGGTGCCCGGACCGAACTTCGTGGTCAGGGCGTCGTCCACGGGACCGGGCACCATGTGGGCGACCGCCCTACCGTACCGGGCGATCTCACGCACGAAGCGACTACTGATGTACAGCCGGTCGGCCCGGCCGGGAACGTAGACGGTGCGCACACCGGTGACCGAGTGGTTGGTCAAGGCCATCTGCTGTTCGATCTCGAAGTCCGAGGCGGTGCGCAGACCTTTGACGATGAAGTCGACACCCTCGGCCACCGCCGCGTCGACGGCCAGCCCCGACCGGGCGCTGACCCGCACGTGCTGGCCGACTTTGGCCTCGGCGAGCGAGGCCTCGATCAGGGCGATGCGCTCGTCGACGCTGAAGAGACCGCCGGTCTTCTCATGGTTGTGCATGACCACCACGACGACGTCGCCAAACAGCTCCACCGACTGCTCGATCACGTCGAGATGTCCGAGATGGAGGGGGTCGAAACTGCCGGGATACAGGACGGTCGCCACTGGAGCGGTCAGGGTAGTTGGCCCGGTCTCCCCGCCCTCACCCGGTCCTCCTCCGGTGGCGGGCAACATCAGGAACGTTCGAGGAACGTGACCCAGGTACGCCCGTACCGCTTGGCTCGCACCTCGACCCACCCGGCCGGGGCGGCGACGGTGCTCGGCCCCTCGGTGACGACGAAGCCGCTCTCGGGCGCCAGTCCGGTCAGCAGCCGATCCCAGTCGGCGAACTCGTAGGGCGGGTCGGCGAACACGAGATCGGCGTCGATCCCCCGGGCCATCGTCAGAGGATCGCCGTTGACGACCCGCGTGACCTCGCCGGCACCCAGCTCGGCGCGGTTGGCCTCGATCGCCGATAGGGCAGCACGATCACGTTCCACGAACGTGCAGTGCGCGGCCCCGCGCGACAGCGCCTCGAACCCGAGCGCGCCGCTGCCGGCGTAAAGATCGACCACGAGCGCGCCGTCGACCAGGCCGAGGCTCCCGAGCGCGTTGAACACCGCTTCGCGAACCTTGTCGGTCGTCGGGCGGGTCGTCGTACCGGGCGGCGCCACCAGTGTCCGTCCCCGCCATTGACCGGCCACGATGCGCATCCCGTCGAGGCTACGGACAACACCGTGGGTGTCTGACGCCGACGGTGGCCCGGCGGTGTGTCATCGTGCCTCGAACGCGATCGACAGGGAGATGATCATGGGGGCAACAGTGGATGGGCATGTCGCCGGCGGTTGGGAGTCGCTGGCCGACACGATGCGGGCAAACATCGACTCGGGTGAGGACGTCGGCGCCGGCGTTGCCGTGTTCCACCGCGGCGAGTGCGTCGTCGACCTGACCGGCGGTTCGTTCACCCGCGAGGGGCCGGCCTACGACGAACGCACGCTGCAACTGGTCTTTTCGACGACCAAGGGGATCACCGCGATCGCGCTGGGGATCTGCGCCCAACGCGGCTTGATCGACTATGCCGCGCCCGTCGCCACGTACTGGCCGGAGTTCGCCGCCGCCGGCAAGGAGGCCGCCACCGTCGCCCAGCTGATCAGCCACCAGTGCGGCCTGATCAGCGTCGACGGCCTCACGTTGGAGCAGGGCCTCGACTGGGACACGATGACCACGGCACTGGCCGCCAAGACACCCGAGTGGGACATCGGCTCGGGCCACGGGTACCACGCGCTCACCTACGGCTGGTTGGCCGGCGAGCTGGTGCGCCGGGTCGACGGGCGCTCGCTGGGCACGTCCGTCCAGGACGAGATCGTCCGGCCCCTCGGGGTGGAGCTGTGGATCGGGCTGCCCGCCGACCAGGAGGAGCGGGTGTCGCCGCTGCTCGGCGGGCTGGCGACCGAGGCCGCCGACCCGGCCGTCACGGCGATGATCGAGCAGATGATGGGGCCGACGACGTTCGGGGGCCGGGCGCTGTTCTTGTCCGGCGCCTTCACCGGCGAGGGCCTGTTCAACCGGCGTGACGTCCACGCCGCCGAGCTCCCGGCGGCCAACGCGATCACCAATGCCCGCTCGTTGGCGACGATCTACGCCGCCACCCTCGGACCGATCGGCGGGGTCCAGTTGCTCACCGACGAGGTGCGCGAGCGCGCCCGGACGACGCTGACGCCCGACGGCGAGCGTGACCTCTGCCTGCTCATGCCGACGACCTTCGGCATGGGGTTCATGACCCACGGCATGTTCACGCCCTACGCGGGCGCGGGCAGCTACGGCCATCCGGGCGCCGGTGGCTCGGTCGCGTTCGCCCAACCCGAGCGCGACCTGGCCTTCGCCTACGTGATGAACCAGATGGCCACCAACCTGGCCGGCGACCTCCGGGCGCAGCGGCTGATCGAGGCCGCGGTCGGCGTCATCGACGGCTGACCGACCGTTCGACGCCGCCGCGCACCATCGGTCAACGACCGCGGAAGTCGGGCGGGCGTCGTTCGGTGAAGGAGGCCACGCCCTCCTGATGGTCCGCTGACTGCCACAACACGTCACCCAGCGCCTGCTGGTACTCACCGAGATCTCGCCAGTCCATCCGGAAGCCGGCGTGCATTGCCCGCTTGACCGCCCGCTGGGCCAACGGCGGCCCCGCCGCGATCCTCGCCGCCATGGCGCGAGCCTCGGCCACGAGGGCGTCCTCGGGGATCACCTGCGAGACGAGCCCGATCCGCAGCGCCTCGTCGGCGTCGACCAGGTCGCCGGTGAGTGTCAGCTCCATCGCTTTGGACAACCCGACGAGTTGGCGAAGGATGAAGGTGCCACCGATCGTGCCGACGACACCCCGCTTGACGAAGAACCAGCCGAACTTGGCCGCCGGTGAGGCGAGACGGATATCGCAGTAGAGGGCGATGTCCATCCCATAGCCGACGGCTGCACCGTTCACCGCGGCGATCGTCGGCTTCTCCAGCCCGAAGATCACGTCGAGCGACGTCTCCCCCTCCTTGATCCGGCGCATCTCACGATCGATCTTGCGCTGGGCTCGCTCCTCAGCCAGGAAGATCTCCTGGAAGTCGTCGCCGGCGCAGAAGCCGCGCCCTTCGCCCGTGATCAGCAGGCAGCGCACGGCGTCGTCGCGTCGCACCTCGTCGATCACGTCGAGGATCTCGGTCGTCATCTGGGGTCGGATCGCGTTGAGGACCTCGGGCCGGTTGAAGGTGAGGGTGGCGACACCGTCGGCGTCGAGCTGGTAGCGCACGTCATCGGGCATGCGTCGGGGCTACCACCATGTGGCGGGTCGGCACGGATCGGAGAGACTGGGGGCATGCTCCAGCCCGACCCGCTGATCACCTGCATCGACTGCGGCGGCCGGGCCCACCTCCTGACTCGTGGCAACGTCGATCCCGAGGATGCGGGCGCCGACCCGTGGCAGCCCGGTGACATCGTCGCCTACCGCTGCGAGGACTGCCTCGACCGCTGGGACCTCGTGCTCGAAGACGACGGCGCCGGAGACGACCTGTGACCCGCTACGTGGTGCACGCATCCGGCTCCACCGGGCAATCAGTCGAGTGAGCCGACGATGGACGCCCGCTGGGAGAGCTCGATCCAGTTCCCGTCCGGGTCGCGCACCATCGAGATGCGTGCGGTCGTCCCCATCGTCACTGGTGCCAGTGCTTCACGGCCGCCAGCGGCGACCACGGCGGCGTGCTCCGAGTCGACCTTGGACACCTGGAACGTGATGTAGCGCCACCCGCTGCCTTGCATCTCGGCGTCCGACGGTGCGTCCGGACTCTGCTCGAGCACGATCAGACTCTTCCCCGCGCGAAACCTGCCGCGGTCCTCCTCAGGCAGACCGAGCGCGTCCCCATAGAAGCGGCGGTGGACGTCCAGGTCGCGCACCGCCACCCGCACCCCGATCTGGGTCACCCCGTCGACACCCGGCGGCACCAGCGCGACGCGGTTGCCGTCCGGATCGGCGAGCGACACCGGCGCCGCCAGGCCGGTCCGGGCGATCAGCAGCTCGGCGTACCCGCTCGGCGCCGCCGGCGGCAGCGACGTCGAGTGGTGGTTGACCTTCAGCACGCTGCCGCCGATGTCGTGGCGATGCTGGTCATGGCCACGACGGATCGGGAGCACGTGATCGAACGTGACACCGACCTCGCGCTGCCAGAACTCGAGGAGCGGATCGAGGCGATTCGTCGCCAGGCCGATGTCGACCTGTTGCTTGGCCAGATGCACCCGGGCAGTCTCGCCCGTGGACCTCGTCGAGATCGCCCCGATCAGGCGTGCTACTCGACTGATCGGCCGGGCGGCGCCCGACAGTGGCAGGTCGATCGCCCGCGGGGAGGTGGGCGACCGGCACGAGAACACGGGTCACCCGCCGTCATCGTGAGTGGTACTCGTCGTCGGTGACGTAGAGCGTCTGGCCGCGCGGGTGGGTGTGCCACGCCGTGCGCGCCCCCGGGTGAACCGCACGTGGGCGCAACCGACGCAGGGCTGATCGTCGGGTGGTCGAGCACGAACCGTGACCGTCGTCGCGCTGAGGCCGGCCACGCGGGGTGGGACACTCCGATGGTGTGCCCAGCCGACGCCACCCCACCCGCTGCGATGTCTGCGATCCAGGCGTGGTGGGTGGAAGTCGTTCTGCCGACGAGAACGGAGGTCGGCGGTATCGACATCGACGGCCCTCCAGGGTGTCACGATCGCGGCCGGCGGGTTGGCGAGGTCGTCCCACGTGACGATCGCCCGCATGCTGTACACGGAGCGAACCGGCGAGATCACCTCCAAGTCCGGAGCCGGCCGGTGGCGGCGGTCGCACCCGGGACGATGCCGAGCCAGCGTTCTCGACATCGTCGCCTCAGCGCTCGGTGCCGGTGAGCCAGGCGACCGTGCGCTGCACGGCTCGGACGGTGGCCAACGATGCGGCCCCCTGCCGCTCGAGCAAGCGATCGACCGGGATCGACGTGAGGCGTTCCACGGCGACGACCGACCCGTCGTGATCAACCCACCAGGGTGGCGTGCGTTCCGGCGAACCCGAGTCGACCACGGGGGCGACGAGCGCACGCTCGGCGAACCGATGGAAGCGATCGTCGGAGACCACGTACACCGCACGGCGCGTCTCGGCACCGAGGTCGGCGAGCCAGACCTCACCGGTGGACGGTGTCATCCAAGCCCGTCAACGAGCGCATCCCATGCCGCTTCGGACTTCTTGCGCGACGCCCGCTCGGCGGACGTCTCGGCGGCGGCCCACGATGCTGCCCGCGCCCAGAACCTCGACACCTCGTAGGTGTCGAGCGCGTGGACGACGACATCCTCCAGCGACTCGCCCGCCACAGCATGCGTGCGCAGGCGATCGCGGGTGGCGGTCGTGATCTTCATCGTCGTCACCGGCTCGGCCATACCGAGAGTATACGAGCCGCTCAGGAGCGGGTGAGGAACTCGGTCTCCTCGTCGGTCAGCAGGAGGCGGAGCTCGTCGAGCAGCAGCGGGTGATCGGCCATCTCCGGGTCCGGGTCGACGATCGTGAACGCCGCCTCGCGCGCCAGGCGCACCAGCTCGCGGTCGCGGCGCAAGGATGCCAATCGCAGATCGCTGCGGCCCTTCTGGGCGCTCGACATCAGCGTGCCCTCGCCACGCAGGTCCAGATCGACCTCGGCCAGCTCGAACCCGTCGGTCGACGCCACCAGCGCCTCGAGGCGCGGGTTGGTCGCCTCCTCATCGGGATCCTCGGGGGGCGTGGTGACCAGCCAGCACTGCGACTCGTGGGCCCCACGGCCGACCCGGCCGCGCAGCTGGTGCAGCTGGGCGATACCGAAGCGATCGGCGTCGAGGATCACCATCACGGTGGCGTTGGGGACATCGACACCGACCTCGATGACGGTGGTGGCCACCAGCACGTCGAGGCGACCATCCCGGAAGGCGTCCATCGTCGCCTGCTTCTCCGATGAGTGCATCCGGCCGTGGAGCAGCCCAAGTCGGAGCCCAGCCAACTCGCCGGCGGCCAAACGCTCGTAGGTCTCCTCGGCCGAGGCGACCTCCAGCTTCTCGGACTCCTCGATCAGCGGGCACACCACGTAGGCCTGGCGACCGGCGGCGGCCTCGTCGCGCACGGCCGACCAGGCCCGTTCCTCCTGCTCGGGGTCGTTGGCCCAGCGGGTGACGATCGGGGTGCGACCCGGGGGCATCTCGTCCAGCACGCTGACATCGAGGTCGCCGTACACCGTCATCGCCGCGGTGCGCGGGATCGGCGTCGCCGTCATCACCAACACGTCGGGCACGGCACCACCCGCCTTCTCGCGCAGGGCCGCCCGCTGCTCGACCCCAAAGCGGTGCTGCTCGTCGATGACGACCGCGCCCAGTCGATGGAAGTCGACGCCCTCCTGGATCAGGGCGTGCGTCCCGACGACGAACTGGATCGTGCCGTCGGCGAGCCCGGCGAGCACCCGTTTGCGCTCCTTGCCGGTGACCTTGTTGGTCAGCAGCTCGACCCGCAACGGCTCCTCACCGAACAGCGACGCCTCGGAGGCCGGCACGTCGATGCCCACGAGCATCCGTGAGATCCCGCTGTGGTGCTGCTCGGCGAGCACCTCGGTCGGCGCCATCAACACCGCTTGGTACCCGCCCTGCACGGCGGCGAGGAGCGCGGTGACCGCCACCACGGTCTTGCCGGCGCCGACATCGCCTTGGAGCAGACGGTGCATCGGGTGCGGCGCGGCGAGGTCGGCGCCGATCTCGGTGATCACCCGCTGCTGTGCCCCGGTCAGCGGGAACGGCAAGGTGGCGTGGAATCGCTCGACCAGCTCGCCCCCGGACGGGTGCTGGATCCCGACGGCCTCGAGTTCGAGCTGACGTTTGCGCATCACCAGTGCCAGCTGCACCCGCAGCAGCTCGTCGAAGGCCAACCGTCGGCGGGCGCGCTCCTTGTCCCCGAGCGTCTCGGGAAGATGGATCTTCCACAGCGCCGACTGGCGATCGGCGAGGTCGTAGGTCTGGCGAACCTCGAGCGGCACCGGGTCGGCGATACCCCGCGGCCCGCACTTGCGCAGCGCGTCCTCGACCCACCCGGCGATCTCCCACGTCGACAGCTGCGCCTTGTCGCTTTGCGGGTAGATCGGCACGATGCGGCCGGTGCGATCCCCGATCAGGTCGACGATCGGGTTCGTCAGCTGCAACCCACCGCGGTACACGTCGACCCTGCCGAACAACGCCACCTGGAGCCCGGGCTTGAGCTGACGCTCACGCCACGGCTGGTTGAAGAACACGACGTGGAGCCGGCCGGTGCCATCGCCGACCACCGCCTCGACGATCGTGCGCCGGTTCCGACCGACCCGCTTGCTGGCCGAGCGGACCTCGACCAACACGAGGGCCTCCCGGCCGGGTTCGAGGTCCTCGACACGCGCCTCGTTGGTGCGGTCGACCCAGCGACGGGGATAGGTCATCACCACGTCGAGCACGGACTCGACACCGACCGACGACAGCGACTCGCGCTTTCGATCGCCGACACCCTTGAGGCGCGACACATCGATGCCCGCCAGCTCGCGCAGCGTGATGGGTCCCTCGGTCACGGCCCCATCCTGGCAAGTCGGACGCGAGATCCGGCGCTGCCGAGCGGCCATCCCGGGCATCTGCTCGGCCCGGCGTGCCGCCGGGCGGCCGGGCGGCCGGCTTCAGCCTTCGGGCACGCCGGGCTGCATGAGCGAGAACGATCCGTTCTGGTCGTCATGAACGACGGCGATCCGACCGACACCCGGGACGTCGAACGGGCCGTTGGCGATCGTCCCGCCGGCCGCCGTCACGCGGGCGGCCACGGCGTCGACATCGTCGACGAAGAAGTACACCATCCAGTGGTTGGGCACCTCGTCGGGAAGCTCCGGCGGCATCGACATCACCCCGCCGTAGCCGCCGTTGTCACCACCGGCGATGACCGTGTAGGCGCCATCGGACATCGGCTGATCCTCGTAGGACCAGCCGAACACCGACGTGTAGAAGGCCTTGGCGCTCTCGACGTCGCGAGTCAGCAGCTCGTTCCACGACCAGGTGTCGGCCTCGTTGGCGACGGACGCACCGACGTGTTCGCCGGCCTGCCACACCGAGAAGGCGGCCCCGGTCGGGTCCGTGAACACGGCCATCGTCCCGGCGTCGAACACCGCCATCGGCGGCATCATCACCGACCCGCCCGCGGCGGTGACCGCCGCCGCGGTGGCGGCGGCGTCGGCGGTGGCGATGTAGGTGTTCCAGATGGCCATCGGCGCCATGCCCGGAGCGGTCGCGCCCATGCCCGCCACCGTCTGGCCGCCGAGCATGAAGTTGGTGTACACCACCGTGCCCGTGGGGTCGACCGAATCGACCGGCTCCCACCCGAACACCGCCGTGTAGAACGCCTTGCCCCGGTCGACATCGGGGGTCATGAGATCGACCCAACACGGCGAACCGGCGGGGTAGGACGTGAATCGAGACATCGCCAAACGCTACTCGCGACGAACCGTGGCGAGGTCCGACGGGTCGGGCCGGCGGGAACCCTCGGCAGTACCTTGTCGCCCGTGCAGGTCTCCGTTTGTGTGCCGTCGATTCGAGCGGGTGTCGTGGGCGACTGCATACGATCGATTCGTGCCCAGTCCTACCCCGACTGGGAGGTGGTGGTCGTCGGCCAAGGCCCCGACGGACCCGCCATCGAGCACGCGGTGCGCGACGCCAGCGGTGGCGACCACGCCAAGGTTCGGTACGTCCACCTCGACCGTCTGGGTCTCTGCGCGGCCCGCTCGGAGGGCGTGTCCGTGACCACCGGCGACATCGTCGCGTTCATCGATGACGACTGCACGGCCGACCCCACTTGGCTGGCGGAGCTGGTCGCACGTTTCACACCCGGCGTCGACGGCGTGTGCGGGGCCGTCCACGCCCCACCGCCGGCCCGACCCGGCCCCTCGATCTGCCCGGAGGCGCATCCCCTGGAGCTGACCGTGACGGCAGCCGATTTCGCCGGGCCACCACCAGCCGGGTTCGCGGTGCTGGGAGCGAACATGGCCTTCCGCCGCTCGACTCTCGACGCCACCGGACGCTTCGATGAGCAGTTGGGGGCCGGGGCGGCCTTCGGCGGCGGCGACGAGTACGACTACCTGACGCGGGTGCTCGACGGCGGCGGCCGTCTGCGGACCACCCCGGCGGCCGCCGTCGAGCACACCCACGGGCGACGTCATGGCTGGCGCGCGGTGTGGAGGTACCAGCGCCAGCGGATCCGCGGTGACGCGGGCCTCGCCGCGAAACGGGTGTTGATGAGCCACCCGGACGGCGAGGTGCCGGTCGTCCGGGCGACCTTCGCCGAGCTCGGGCGCATGCGCCACGACCTCACGCTGCGGCGGCTGCCCTACAACCTCGCTCGGTCGTCGATCCTGCTGTGGAGCTTCGTGCGCGGCGTTCGGAGCTTCCGGCTGATCGGTGCCGGGGGTCTCGACCCGACGCAGTCCGTGCTTGCGCCTCGTCAATCGTCGGGCGCGTCCTCGACGTAACGCCACACGCCGTCGCGCCAGTTGGCGCTGATGAAGACCTCGTGATCGCCGTCATCGACCACGGCGACGGCGGCCGGGCCGATCCGCATCGCCGCCGGCTGGTCCATCGCGTCGGACCAATCGGTGTCGTCGTCGGCCGGCGCGCTGCGGAACTCGGCATCCACCTCACAGTCGCCACACGCCCACGAGTACGCCGAGTAGCGACGTTCCGACGCCCCCCAGATCGCCGAGGAGTACCCCTCTGCGACCAGGTCCCACGTCTCGCCCTCGTCGTCGCTGCGATAGATCCCGTCGCCATCGCTCCCCGAGAGCCCGCCGGCCAACATGACGCCATCGTCGGACTGGAAGATCTGGTACATGCCGTGCGGCTTTTCGAAGGTGTCGACCTGGACCCACGTCTCCCCCGCGTCCTCGGTCCGCCAGGTGCCGACCTCGCCGCCATCCCATTGGGGGGTGTACAGCCACGTCCGGGCGGTCTTCGACGCATCGCCGGTGTCGACGAAGAACATCGAGGCGCTGCCCGGCGCCTGCATCCCCCGGGCCATCGGGATCTCCCGCCAGGTGAGACCGCGGTCGGTCGATTCGGCGAGCACGTTCATCTCGTGGCCGGTGATCAGCACGTGGTCGGGGTCGTAGGGATCGGTGGTGATCGTCGAGTAGTCCTGGCGATCCGCCAGCGGGATCGGGATCTGCTGCCAGGCGACGCCACCGTCGACCGAACGCCAAAAGCCCATGCCCTCGCCGCGGATACAGACTCGAAGGATCGTTGGTGTCTCCTCGTCCTGGCCGCGAACGACGGCGATCACCCCGGCGCAGTCACGTACGGTGCGGCCGTTCCGGCCGGTCTCGATCGGCCCGCTCCACGTCAGACCGTGATCGCTCGATCGCCAGATCCCGAAGCAATCAGACATTGCGTAGACGTCGCTCGACTCGACGGGGTCCACGGCGATCGACGCAACGCCGTAGCTGTCGCATGTCCCGGCCACCACGCCCATGTCGGGTGGCGTGACGTCGACCCACTCACCCGGCTGCTCGTCGGGGCCGGCGGCGGACGCACCCGGAACACCCGGTCCCATCGCCGTCGCGGCGAACAGCAGACCGACGACGCTGTATGTCCTGAGCTTCACGGTGGCCTCTGAGTTCACGCGACGTGACACGCTCGGGCGGGGGGTCGCCCGACGGTTGACTCGCGGGCCGGTCAATCCGCCCACGGCAGCCCTCAGGCTAGTGGTGACCCCGTTGCGCGTGTGGTCGCGACGCCGTCTCCTCGACGCGACGGCCCCCGACGGTTCGCTACTCGACGCCAAAGAGGTACGGGTAGAGGGGCTGGCCACCGAGGTGGATCTCGACGTCGACGTCGGGGCGGCGGTCGGACAACCAGGCCTCGACGGCAGCCGTGATCGACGCGTCGGCACCGTCGCCGGTGATGACGGTGACCAGCTCGCCGTCATCGGCCAACAGGTGGTCGAGCAGCGAGGTGACCGCCCCGAGCAACTCGCCGGCGACGGCCACGATGCCGTCGCCGCGCACGATGCCCATCCAGTCGCCCTCGTTGACCGGCCCGACCGGGGTCTGGGTCGATCGCACGGCCTGGGTGACCTCACCCGATCGCACCGCATCGGCACCTTGGCGCATCGCCGTGGTGTTCGACGGCGCGTCGGCCTCGGGGTCGTAGGCCATCAACGCGGCGATCCCCTCGGGCATCGAGACCGTCGGCACCACGCGCACGGTGCGCGCCGTCAACCCGTCGAGCTGCTCGGCGACCGGCACGATGTTCTTGTTGTTGGGGAGCATCACGACCTGTTCGGCGTTGACGGCGCCGACCGCCGCCAACAACTCGGCGGTCGATGGGTTGAGGGTCTGGCCACCGGTGACGATCGCCTGGACACCGAGCTCCTCGAACAGCGCCGAGATCCCGGGCCCGCTGCTGACTGCGACGACCGCCGTCGTCACCGCTGGACGTTCGGTCGCCGCGGCGGCGGGGCCAGAGCCGGTGTCTTGGTGCATCGACGCCTCGCGCTGGGCGTGCTCGGCGGCGACCTCTTCGAACAGGTCGGTGACACGGATCTGCTTCGGCCGTCCGCCGAGGTCGAGGCCGACCTCGATGGCGGCGCCGATGTCGTTGGTGTGGACGTGGCAGTTCCAGATGCCGTCGCCGCCGACGACGACGATCGAGTCGCCGATCGCCCCCCACCCCTGCTTGAACGGCTGGATCTGCTCGTCGGCGAGATCCATCAGGTACATCACCTCGTAGCGCTGCTCGCTGACGTCGAGCTCGCCATCGACGCCGGAGCTGCGCTGGGCGACCGACGCCACGGCCGCGGCGTCGGGGCCGTGGGAGTGGTCGGGCTCGGGCAACGGCTCGCCATCGACCACGTGCAACGCCGAGTCGAGCAGGAGGAGAAAGCCGGCGCCGCCGGCATCGACCACACCGGCGTCCTTGAGGACCGGCAGCATCTCGGGTGTCCGGTCGAGTGCCTCGCGGCCTCCGTCACGGGCGGCGCGCAGGACGTCGCGCAGCGAGCCACCGCCGTCGGCGGCGCGGCGGGCGGACTCGGCGCTCTCGCGCACGACGGTGAGGATCGTCCCCTCGATCGGCTTCAGCACCGCCTGATACGCCGCCTTGGAGGCGGCCTCCAAGGCGTCGGCGACGACCGCGGCGGATCCTTCGGCCTCGGTCTTCAGCGTCGCCGCCAGACCGCGCATGATCTGCGACAGGATCACGCCGCTGTTGCCACGGGCGCCCATCAGCGATCCGTGGCTGATGGCGTCGCACGTCGGCTCGAGGTCGGGCGGCGCCGCATCCATCTCGGTGACCACGGCCTCCATGGTGCGGGCCATGTTGGTCCCGGTGTCGCCGTCGGGCACCGGGTACACGTTGAGACGGTTGATGCCGGCCGCGTGCGCCATGACGGCGTCGCTGAACGTGATCACGGTGCTGCGCAACGCAGCCGCGTCGAGCCGTTCCAGCGGGCGTTGGAGCGTGGGCACGGCGACAAATGTACGCCGGATCGCCGGGCGCACCGGGCCCTCGCCACATCGGGTGACGTCGTCGACCTGGGTACCGTCGGAACCGACGGCCGGGCCCGCGGGCGACTCACCGACGTCACCGTGACCGATACCCGCAGCAGCGACCCGGGCTGGTCCGCCACCGGCCAGGCGGGCGACCTCACCTCGACCACCGGTGACACCGGTCAGTCCGTGACACCGGTCAGTCCGTGACCCCGGGCGCACCGGCCACACCGGGCGACGGGCTCGGCGTCAGCCGCAAGCTGGCGAGCGCACCCGCCGGCGCAGGGCGGGGCACGGCCGTCCTCGAGGCGACCATCGACCTCGCGACCCCCGATGGGTGACGAGCGGGCGCTACACCGGACTGCTCACCCTCACGGTGCTCTGAGCGAGGCCCGTCATGGCAGCCGATCGCTCAGGGATCGACGAGTGAACCGCCGGGACCTTCGGATGTGGGAACCGGGGGGACACTCGTTACCCTTGGGGCGTCCCTCATCGTGGCGAGCGCCACCCGAGCACATGGCGACCATCGGCTCGGCGAGGGGTGAGAACGCAGGACCGGCTGGCACGCGTCGCCGGACCGGACGCTACGACGGAGACGGATCCATGGCCTCAGTGTGTGAAGTGTGCGGCAAGAAGCCCTCGTGGGGCATGTCGGTGTCGCACTCCCATCGTCGCACGAAGCGGCGCTGGAACCCGAACATCCAGCGCGTGCGCGCCGTGGTCGGCGGCTCCGCGAAGCGCGTGAACATCTGCACGGGGTGTCTCAAGTCGGGCAAGGTTGCCAAGGCCGCTCGAACGGTCAAGGTCCCCGTCGAGGCCTGACCGCACTCAGCCGATGCAAGGCGTCATCAAGGCCTACGACCCCGCCAACGGGTCTGGCGTGCTCACCTGCGACACCGATCTGCAGGACTACGAACTCAGTCCCGCCGCCCTGGAAGGCTCCGTGTTCCGGATGCTGCGTCAGGGTCAGCGAGTGATCTTCGACCTCGACGATCAGGGGTGGGCCACCGGCCTGCGCCTCGGTTCGGAGGTCGACATGGAGACGCCCGGCGCCACGCTTTGAGCGTGAGCGGCGGGCGTTCGTCGTTTTCCGGTCGGACCACGACCGGGATGCCCAACCCCCAAGAAACGGAGCACACGGACCATGAGCGGCGAAAGCGGTAACGCCAAGTTGAAGCAATGGGTCGACGAGTGGGCAGCGATCCTGCAGCCTCGCGACGTCTATTGGTGCGACGGCTCCGCAGAGGAGTACCAGCGCCTCTGCGAGGATCTGGTCGCATCCGGGACGTTCGTGTCGCTCGACGAGGCCAAGCGACCCAACAGCTACTGGGCCCACTCCGACCCCGGCGACGTCGCTCGGGTGGAGGACCGCACGTTCATCTGCTCGGAGTCCGAGCGGGCCGCCGGCCCGAACAACAACTGGCGTGCCCCCGACGAGATGCGCGCCGAGATGCGCGAGCTCTACACCGGGGCGATGAAGGGCCGCACGATGTACGTCGTGCCGTTCTCGATGGGCCCGCTGGGCTCGCCGATCGCCCACATCGGCGTCCAGCTGTCGGATTCGGCCTACGTGGCCGCCAACATGCGGATCATGACCCGCATGGGTCAGGGTGCACTCGACGTGTTGGGGGACACGGGCGAGTGGGTGCCCTGCGTACACTCGGTCGGCGCCCCGCTCGCCGACGGACAGGCCGACGTGCCGTGGCCGTGCAACCCGGACAACAAGTACATCGTCCACTTCCCCGAGACCCGTGAGATCTGGTCGTACGGCTCGGGTTACGGCGGCAACGCGCTGCTCGGCAAGAAGTGCTTCGCCCTGCGGATCGCCTCGGTGATGGCCCGCGACGACGGCTGGCTCGCCGAGCACATGCTGATCCTCAAGCTGACCAACCCGGCCAAGGAATCCAAGTACATCGCCGCCGCGTTCCCATCGGCCTGCGGCAAGACCAACCTGGCGATGCTCGTGCCGACCATCCCGGGCTGGACCGCCGAGACCATCGGCGACGACATCTGCTGGATGAAGTTCGGTGAGGACGGTCGGCTCTACGCCATCAACCCGGAAGCCGGCTTCTTCGGCGTCGCCCCCGGCACCGGCTGGGACACCAACGCCAACGCGATGGAAACCCTCTGGGGCAACTCGATCTTCACCAACACCGCCCTCACATCAGACAACGACGTGTGGTGGGAAGGCATGAGCGACGACAAGCCGGCCCGGGCCACCGACTGGAAGGGCAACCAGTGGACGCCCGAGGTCGACACCCCAGCGGCCCACCCCAACGCCCGCTTCACCGCTCCGGCGTCACAATGCCCGTCGATCGCCCCGGAATGGGAGGACCCCGCCGGGGTGCCGATCTCGGCGATCCTCTTCGGCGGTCGGCGCCGCACGACGGTGCCACTGGTGACCGAGGCCTACGACTGGGAGCACGGCGTGTTCCTCGGCTCGATCATGGCGTCGGAGACCACCGCCGCCCAACAGGGCGCGGTCGGCAAGCTGCGCTTCGACCCGATGGCGATGCTCCCGTTCTGCGGCTACAACTTCGCCGACTACTTCGCCCACTGGCTGACGATCGGCAAGTCGACCGACACCGCCAACCTGCCGAAGATCTTCTTCGTCAACTGGTTCCGCCGTGATGAGGACGGTCGCTTCCTGTGGCCCGGCTTCGGCGAGAACAGCCGGGTGCTCAAGTGGGTGTTCGAGCGGGTCAACGGCAACGCGGCGGCCGCCGAGACGGCGATCGGCCTGCTCCCGACACCCGACGCGCTCGACACCGAGGGCCTCGACATCAGCGCCGCCGATCTCGAGACGCTGCTGGCCGTCGACGCCCCCGGTTGGCGTGAGGCAGTCCCCCAGATCCGCGAGCACTTCGCCCAGTTCGGTGCCGATCTCCCCGCCGCACTGACCGTCGCGCTCGACACCCTCGACGAGCGCCTCACCGTCTGACGACCGACTTGGGGTCGGATACCGAATCCGGTGTCCGACCCCCGGCGAGGCCTACGCGCCGCGACGAATTCGGTCTCCGGCCCCGAACCCGGGGTGCGAGTTGGTGATGTTGTCGATGCGGTCACCAAGCCACTCGAAGAACGTGACCTGAGCGATCGCCTGGAACACGAACCACGCGATCACCAAGATGACCGCCAAGACCGCCAACCGCTTGACGAGCTTGGTGACCCGGTTGGCGTATTGCGAGATCAGGGGCTCGATCTGACGGGTCGCTCGCTGCGCCCGCTGGGTCAGCACCTCGGTGGCCCGGTCCATCTCGCTGCGCGCCGCGTTGCGCACCTCGGCGATGATCGCCTGGGTGTCCTGGCGGTTGGCGGCACGGGCGGCAGCCGCTCCGGCAGCGGGCACGCTCGTCGTTGCTGGGGACGCCGCCGTGACCTCCTCGGCCAGCTGGCGTTCGGCCGCGCTGGGAGGCGCTCGACGGACATCGGTCCAGTCCAGGCCATCCCACCACCGCAGACGGCTGCGATCGCGCGGGTCGGGATACCAGCCGGCGACGGGGGCATCGGCGCGACGCATGACGTCAGCGTGGGCGGGAGCCGGGGCGATCGGGCGGCGGTAGGTCGACCCGCTCGTCGTCGTCGGGGATCGGCAACCCCTCCTTGGGCCGCACCTCGTCGTCGGGATCGTCGGGCCGGACGGCGTCGGCGAGCGCGGCGACGGTGCCGAGCAGCCCGGAGAACTCGGCCGGGATCACCAACTTGGTCGCCCGGCCATCACCGATGCGTTCGAGCGCCTGGAGGTACTCGACGGTCAGCACCTGCTGGTCGGC
>JBKEAH010000014.1:0-15658 GCA_047972065.1 Desertimonas sp. | reverse complement strand
ACGTCGTCGTCGGCGGCAACGTCGTCGTGGTCGTGCTGGTCGACGTCGTCGTCGGCGGCAACGTCGTCGTGGTCGTGCTGGTCGACGTCGTCGTCGGCGGCAACGTCGTCGTGGTCGTGCTGGATGTCGTGGTCGTGGTCGTGGTCGGCACCGGCCGGTCCTCATAGGCCGTCATCGGCATCGGACATCCGATGCCCAACGCGTCGAGGACCGGGGTGCGGACGGTGCCGTCGTCGGTCACATCAGCGAGCGGCGCCGTGTCACCACCGGCGAAGCTGACCACGAGGTCACGGTGAGCGCCGACGAACTGCACGACCGCCGCCCGGGTGTTGGGTCCGAAGACGCCGTCTACACCCCCCGGATCGAACCCGCGCTGGGCGAGCGCCAGCTGGAGCGCCGCGATGTCGGCAACGTCGTCGGTCTCCGACCCGATCTCGGTCGCCACGCACGCAGCGGGTCGGGGCTCGCGGTCGCCGACGGCGATGGTGGTGGTCGGTGGCAGCCCGGCGGACGGGTCGGCGGTCCGGCCGCTGGCGCGCGGGGCATCCGGCGGCGATGCTCCCACGGGCTCGCCGACGAGCGGGGTGTCGCCATCCCAGGTGACGGTGACCAGCCGATACGGGGCGGTCGAATCACCGGCGAACCCGACCACGATCGTGCCGTCTGCCTCGAGGCGGATGTCGGAGGTCTGGGTTGTCACGAACCACGCCGCCTGGGTGGTCGCTCCGTCGTCGGACACCCGCACGATGACGAAGACCGATGACGCGTCCGGATCGCCCGACGTGGGAACGACACAGAGGAGGTTGACGAGCACGATGTCGGGCCGACCGACGACCTGGTCGGCCCCGACGAACTTGAGCGACCCCCGCCACGCTCCCTGCCCGTCGCGCCCGTGCCACCGGCCGCCGACCATCTCCACCGGAACCGGCGGGTCGCCGCCACAGGCGACCTCGTAGGTCATGTTGCGCCAATCGACATCACCCAGCCGGCTGGGCGGCGTGGTGGTCGACGTGGTGGTGGTCGACGTGGTGGTGGTCGAGACCTCCGACACCGAGGACATCGAGACCGAGGGCAGCGGGGTGGGGCCCGGCGTGGCGGGTGGCTCGGGGGCGGTGATGTTCGGTCGGGCCAGGGTGGTCGTCGGCGACGACGACGCCGGCGCGGCGGTGGTCGTCACCGTCGTCTCGGCCGACATCGGTGGGATCGTCGGGTCCGAGCTGTCGCTGCTGCTGGTACAGCCGGCCGCGACCACCGCGAACACGGCCACACCCGCCCATGCGGACCCCCGCCGGCGGTTCGGCCGCGCTGCTCTGCCCCGGAACATCGCGTCACGGTAGGCCACGGGGCGCGGCCGCGGTTGGCGGGAGGATCGAGCTCGGTGCCCCGAGGCGCTGCGAGACTCCCAAGCCGTGCACGATCTCGACGACCCGACCGCGATGGAAGCGGCGCTGGAGGAGGCCGACGCCGCGAGCCGACACGGTGACGTCCCCGTCGGTGCCGTGGTCGTGCGGGCCGGCATCATCATCGCCGCACGTCACAACGAACGCGAGCTGACCGGCGATCCCACGGCCCACGCCGAGGTGTTGGCCCTGCGCGACGCCGCCGCCGTGGTCGGTCACTGGCGTCTCGACGCGTGCACGCTGTACGTCACCTTGGAGCCGTGCTTCATGTGCGCCGGCGCCGTCGTCAATGCCCGCATCGGGCGGCTCGTGTTCGGGGCTCGCGACCCGAAGGCGGGTGCCGTCGGGAGTCTCGCCGATGTGCCGAGCGACCCGCGGTTGAACCACCGCCCCCCGGTCACCGGCGGCGTGCTCGCCGACGAATGCGCGCACCGGCTGCGCTCCTTCTTCGCCGCCCGGCGACGTTGACACCGGTACCGATCGGACCATCCGGTCGCTAGCCTCGCTCGACGGAAGGATGCCAGAGCGGACGAATGGGACGGCCTCGAAAGCCGTTGAGGTCCTTCGGGCCTCCGTGGGTTCGAATCCCACTCCTTCCGCGCTCGGCCGTTCGTGGACGTCATCTCCGACGTTCACGAACGCACCGGGATCGGACCACGACTCACCGTGGGGGCCGCAGCGACGTCGGGGCATCGATGATTCTCCGCTGCGCGGTAGGGATATCCTCGAGCGCGCTCCCGATGATCCGGGGCCGACGACCGCGGCAAGGGGTCACCATGACGACGGACACACCGACGACCGCGACGCACGGCGCCGACGGCACACCACGATCGACCGGTCGGCGCGAGGGCACGGTCGACGACACCACGCTGGCGACATTCGTGAGGGCGATGGCCGACGCCGTGTTGATCGCCGATCCCGACGGTCGGATCGTGTACTGGAACGATGCCGCGACGAGGCTGTTCGGATGGCCGGCCAGCGAAGCCATCGGCGCCAGCCTTGATCTGATCGTCCCCGAGCGGCTCCGGGAGCGGCACTGGGTGGGCTGGCAGCAGGTCATGCGAACCGGGGTCACCCGCTACGGCGAGCAGCTGCTCGAGGTGCCCGCCGCACACCAGGACGGTCGACGTCTGTCGATCGCGTTCACCGTCTCGTTGCTCACCGATGAGGCCGACGTGGTGACCGCGGTGGCCGCCGTGATCCGTGACGACACCGAGCGATGGGAACAGCGCCGATCGGCGCGTCAGGAGTTGACCGCGCTGCGCAGCCAGCTCGACGCCCAGCGGTCCGTCGACGGCGCGCCCGACTCGGTGAGCACCGCGACACCCGACGGCGCCGGCTCCTAGGACGTGGCCCGTATGACTGTCACCCGACGCCCGCGCAAGAGCGACCAGCTCGGGCAGCACGCCCGGGCGCTCGCCGACCCGACGCGATACGCCGTGTTCTGCTACATCGACGAGTCGGCGAAGCCGGTCGGCGTCGCCGAATTGACCTCCCACTTCGGCCTGAACCACAACGCCATCCGGCAACATCTGGCCAAGCTGCGTGATGCCGGCCTGATCCTCGAGGAGGTCGCGCCCCCGCAGGGACCGGGACGGCCGGCGCTGCGCTACCGGCCGACACCGGGCGCCGCCGAGCGCTGGGATGGCGCGAACCCCTACGCCAACCTGACCGACATGCTGCTCGAACTGCTGCGCGGCGCCGGCACGCCGTTCGAGGTCGGCGCGTCGGCCGGCGAGCGTCTCGCCCGCGAGTACGGCGCGACCGACCACGCCGTCGACGTCGTCGAGGCCATCGGGCGGCGGCTCGGGTTCGAGCCGCGCCGGGCGGAGCGTCGCGGCGGCGTCGACGTCGTACTCGATCGGTGCCCGTTCGCCGAGCCCGCCGCAGCGGCCCCGGAGATCGTCTGCGAGCTCCACCGTGGACTCGCTCATGGGATCGCGTCGGTCGCGGCCGGCGAGGTCACCGTCACCGGGCTGGTCGTCAAGGCGCCGCAGCGTGCCGGGTGCCGCATCGAGATGCAGGTCGCCGGCCCCGCCTAGAAGGCCGCGCCGGCCGGCGCGGCGGTTCCTCGGGGCCTGGCTCGGGCCACACCCACCGCCGGGCGTCGAAGGCGCCGATTCTTCCATTCAGCCATGGAAAAACTAGCGTCGGTCGACACCCGAGGATCCGGGAGGAACAGATGGGGACTGGTGGCGCGATGCAACGCACCGACACGAGCACACTGCACCGAGTGGCGAGACACCACCCCGGTGTCGCGAACACATGAGCGATCTCGACACGCGCGCCGCCATCCACGACCTGGTCGTCGCGTTCTACCGCGAGATCGTGTTCGACGACGTGCTCGGCCCGTTGTTCGATGAGGTCGCGGAGACCGACTGGACCGTGCACATCCCCCGTCTGATCGACTACTGGTGCCGGATCCTGCTCGGTGACATCGGGTATCGGGGGGCGTTGCTCGAGGCCCACCGCGAGGTGCACCAGCGCGAGCCCTTCGGCGACGAGCACTTCGATCGTTGGTACCGACTGTGGGTCGACTCGATCGACGCACGCTGGAGCGGTCCGCTCGCCGAGCGCGCCAAGGACCATGCCGCCGCCACCGCCGGGCTGATCTCACGACGGTTGCGCGGCGTCGACCACCGGTACCCGACGGCCCGTCCCCCGCGGCTCGACGACGCGATGGTCCGCCTCGTCGAGTGGTGACCCCGACTGGGACGATCACGGGTGTGGAGTACGAGCAGATCACCTACGACGTGCGCGACGAGATCGCCGTCATCACGCTCAACCGGCCGGACAAGCTCAACGCCTGGACGCCACGAATGGCCGAGGAACAGGTCGACGCCATCACGCGAGCCAACGACGACCCCGGGGTCGGCGCCATCGTCACCACCGGTGCCGGCCGCGGTTTCTGCGCCGGTGCCGACATGGAGGCCACGTTCCAGACCCGTCTCGACGGTACCGATCCGGGCAACGACACCGCCGGTGGGGTCGGGGGCATGCCCGCCGGGCTCGACTGGGTGACGTTCTGCCGCCAGTCCAAGCCGATGGTGGCCGCCATCAACGGTGCCGCCGTGGGCATCGGCATCACCATGTGCCTGCCGATGGACCAGATCATCGCCGGGCCGGCCGCCAAGATCGGCATGTTCTTCATCAAGATGGGCATCGTCCCTGAGCTCGCCAGCAGCCGGCTGCTGACCGAGCGGGTCGGCATCGGCCACGCCAGTGATCTCTGCCTGTCGGGCCGGCTGGTGAAGGCCGATGAGGCCGTGACCATCGGGCTCGTCGACCGCCTCGCCGCCACCGACGACAAGCTGCTAGACACCGCGCTCGCCGTCGCCGCGACCTACGCCGCCAACCCTGCCCCCCAGCTCCAGATGATCAAGGAGCTCCTCGCGGCCAACGCCCACGAACCCGACGTGCTGGCGGTGCAGCGGGCCGAGCATCGATACCTCGAAGCGTGTTGGAAGTCCCCGCAGCACCACGAGGCGGTGCAGGCCTTCCGGGAGAAGCGGGACCCGGTCTTCACCCGCTGAGCGGGCCTCAGCACTCGGTCTCGGCGGGGGGATCGACCAGCTCGACCAGGTAGGTGTCGACGAGTTCGTCGACACACTCGTTGAGGCCATAGCCGGTGTGCTGGTCGGCGGTGACGACCACGAGTCGGCCCTCCTCGAGGGTCTCGGCCATCGCCCGCGTGCTCGACAACGGCGTGGCGGCATCACCGGTTGTCCCGATGACGACGATCGGCCCGGCCCCGGCCCCGGTGATCTCGGCCCGTGGGTCCTGCGTCGGGGGGTAGAAGGTGCAGAAGTAGCTGCCCGTCGTCCCCGGCGCGACGCGCGGCGCGACCTCGATGAACTCGGGCGCCGCGGCGTCGTCCTCCTCCACCGTCAACCGTTCGGGGTCATCCATGCACGAGATCGTCTGGAACGCCTCCAACTCGTTGCCCCACGTCCCATCGAAGGAACGCTGGAAATAGCTGTCGTAGAGCGCCAACAGCCCGGCACCGTCACCGGCCTGCGCGTCGGCGAGGGCCTCCGACAACGTCGGCCAGAGGCTGTCGCTGTACATCGCCTGGACGACCCCTTGGAGCGCCACGGTCCGGTTGACATCGGGACGACCAGGCTCGCTGGGGATCGGCGTCTCGTCGAGCTCGGCCATCAGCGCATCGAAGGCCCCCTCGGCGTCACCATCGTTGTGGAACGCACAGCTGCTGTCGTCGCTGCACTGGGCGAGATAGGTGGCCAGTGTCTCCTCGAACCCGACGGCCTGCTGCAGGCTGCCCGCGTTGCCCTCGGCATTGGGGTCCGCCGCGCCGTCGAGCACGGCGGCCCGGACCGTGTCGGGGAACAGGGTCGCCCATGTCGCACCGAGCTCGCTGCCATAGCTGAACCCGAAATACGTGACCTGGTCTTCCCCGAGCGCCTGACGCATCGTGTCGATGTCGCGGGCGGTGTTGTTGGTGCCGACGAACGCGTAGTACGGATCGTTCTGGGCGACGCACGAGTCGGCGAGCTCCTCGGCGAGGTCGATGAGCTGCTGCCGCTCGACGTCGTCGTCGGGCGTGATGTCACCGGTGGCGAAGAAGTGGTCGTAGTCGTCGATGCAGTCGATCGCCGGGGTGCTGAAACCGGTCCCACGCGGATCCCACCCCACGATGTCGAACCGGGCGAGGATCTCGGGTCCCCAGATCTGCTCGGCGTAGAGGGCGTAGTCGCTCCCCCCGAACCCGGGGCCACCGGGGTTGACGAACATCGTGCCGATCTTGCCGGCCTGGTCGTCGGCGAGCCGACGGGCGACGACCAGGTCGAAGGTCTCCCCGTCGGGGTCGTCATAGTCCATCGGCACCTCGATCGAGCCGGTCTCGACACCCGGCTGGAACTCCTGCCACCCGAAGGGATCGCCGGGGTCGACGGGGTCGACGGTGGTGGCCACGCCACCCGACCCGCTCGTGGGCTCGGAGGTCGCCGTGCCATCGGTGGCGGCGGTGTCCGCGACGCCGGTGGCGTCATCGGTGGCGCCGGCAGGCGTGCCGAGCGCATCGGCTCGGACGCTGGACACGCGGGAGTCGGCGCAGGCCACGACTAGGCCCATCAGACCGAGCGCGACCAAGGGCGTGCGGGGGGTACGCATGGCGGCATGGTACGGGACGGCTCGCTCCGCCACCGATCGCGTCTCGGTCCACCGGCGCCCCAGGTTCGTAGCCTCGACCACATGCGCATGGGTCCTCCCAGCATGCGACCACGGGATCGCCAAGCCGTCGACGGCGTCGAGCTGTCGCGCGCCACGATGCGGCGGGTGTGGGCCTTCGCCCGCCCCTATCGAGGGCTGATCGCGATGTTTCTCGGGTTGATCCTCGTCGCGGCGCTGCTGGGGCTGGTCCCACCGCTGGTGGTGCGGGCGATCCTCGATACCGCCATCCCGACCGGCAACGGTTCGATGATCACCTGGTTGGCCGCCGCCGCCGTCGCCGCCGCCATCGGTGACGCCGTGTTGCAGGTCGCGCAGCGCTGGTGCAGCGCCCGCATCGGCGAGGGGCTGATCTACGACCTGCGACGGGCACTGTTCGCCAAGGTCCAGCGGATGCCGGTGGCGTTCTTCACCCGTACCCCCACCGGGGCGCTGACGTCGCGGTTGAACAACGACGTCATCGGCGCCCAGACGACGGTCACCTCAACCCTTGGCAGCGTCGTCAGCAACACCGTCATCCTGACCACCACCTTGGTGGCGATGCTGGCGCTCGAGTGGCGCCTGACCCTGCTGGCGCTGCTGGTGCTGCCGTTGTTCACGATGCCCGCCCGACGCGTCGGTGGCCGGCTGCAGGACATCTCACGCCAGCAGATGCAGTACAACGCGGCGATGACCACGCAGATGACCGAGCGCTTCAACGTCGCCGGCGCCCTGTTGGTGAAGCTGTTCGGCAGCCACCGGCGCGAAGACGACGTGTTTGAGGCGCGTGCTCGCGGCGTGCGCGACACCGGGATCCGCTCGGCGATGCTCGGGCGGGTGTTCTTCGTCGCGCTCGGGGTTGTCGGGGCGGTGGGCGCCGCCACGATCTACGGGGTCGGGGGTCACCTCGTCGTCAACGGCGATCTGTCCGCTGGGACCCTCGTCGCGCTCGCCGCCCTGGTCACGCGGGTGTACCAACCGCTGACGGGTCTGACCAACGCACGGGTCGACCTGATGACCTCGATGGTGAGCTTCGAGCGGGTGTTCGAAGTGCTCGACGCCCCCGACCCGATCCAGGAACGACCGGGCGCGATCGATCTCGTCGATCCGATCGGTGAGGTCACCTTCGAGCACACCCGCTTCCGCTATCCCCCCGCCGCCGAGACCTCAGTGTCGTCGCTGGAGCAACGCGCCCCCGAGACCGACCCCGACCGCGACGTGCTGGTCGACATCGACCTCGACCTGATGCCGGGCCAGACCCTGGCGCTGGTCGGGGCGTCCGGCGCCGGCAAGTCGACGCTCGTCTCGCTGCTCCCCCGTCTCTACGACGTCACCGCCGGCGCGGTGCGGATCGACGGCATCGACGTGCGAGATCTCACGCTCGCCTCGCTGCGGGCGGCGATCGGGGTCGTCGCCCAGGACCCCCACCTGTTCCACGAGTCGATCGGCGACAACCTGCGCTACGCCCGCCCGAACGCAACGATTGCCGAGCTACGCGCCGCCTGCGCCGCGGCCCGCATCCTCGACGTGGTCGAGGCCTTGCCCGATGGCTTCGACACCGTCGTCGGCGAACGCGGCTACCGGCTGTCAGGCGGTGAGAAGCAACGCCTGGCCATCGCCCGACTGTTGCTGAAGGACCCGGTCGTCATGATCCTCGACGAGGCCACCAGTCATCTCGACAACGACAACGAGTCACACGTGCAGGCGGCCCTGGACGTCGCGCTGGCGGGCCGGACGGCGATCGTCATCGCCCACCGCCTCTCGACGATCCGCAACGCCGATCGCATCGCCGTGCTCGAGGGCGGCCGACTCGTCGAGCAGGGCACACACGACGAGCTGCTCGAGCTCGGCGGCTTCTACGCCGCCCAGCTGCGCGCCGGGTTCGGCACCGAGGCGGCGGGCATGATGCCGACATGACCGTGCGTGCCGGGGCCCTCTCCGACCTCCGGGTGATCGACCTGTCGACCGTGCTGGCCGGACCGAACTGCGCGCGGTACCTCGCCGATTTCGGCGCCGACGTCATCAAGGTCGAACGGCCCGGTGGTGACTCGCTGCGGCACATGGCGTGGCGTGATCCGGGTGACGGTGCCGGCCTGTGGTGGAAGCTGACCAACCGCAACAAGCGCACGATCGTGCTGGATCTGAAGGTCGAGACCGACCGCGGCGTGCTGTGGGGCCTGCTCGGCGACGCCCACGTGCTGGTCGAGAACTTCCGGCCCGGCACCCTCGAACGGCTCGGGTTCGGACCCGATGAGCTGTTCGCGCGGCGGCCCGAGCTGGTCCTGACGCGCGTCACCGGGTTCGGCCAGACCGGGCCCTACGCGCAACGGCCGGGGTTCGCCACGATCGCCGAGGCGATGTCGGGCTACGCGGCGCTGAGCGGTGACCCCGACGGTCCGCCGATGCTGCCGCCGATCGCCCTCACCGACGAGGCGACGGGGTTGGCCGCCGCGCTGGCGACGATGATCGCTCTCCACGCCGGTGGCGGGCAGGTCGTCGACGTCAGCCTGTGGGAGACGATGTTCCAGCTGATGGGACCGCTGCCGGCCCTGTACGCCGCCACCGGCGAGCAGCCGCCGCGGTTGGGGTCGGGCTTGCCCTACACCGTCCCACGAGGGACCTATCGCTGTGCCGACGGGCAGTATCTGGCCGTGTCGACCAGCAGCGACACCGTCGCCGCCCGCGTGATGGAGGTCTTGGGGGTCGCCGACGACGACCGGTTCGCCACCTTCGCCGGTCGCACCAGCCACCGCGACGAGTTGGAGACGATCATGGCCGGATGGTGCCTGATGCGCCCCCGCGACGAAGCGGTGGCCATCCTCAGCGCCGCCGACGCGGCGGTCGGGCCGGTCCTCGACATGGCCGACATCGCCGCCGATCCCCACGTCGCGGCACGCCAGATGCTGATCGACGTCGCCGGCACGGTGATGCAGGGCCCGATCGCCCGGCTCAGCCACACGCCAGCGGCGATGCGCCATCCAGGTCGCGGCCTCGACGCCGACGGTGACGACATCCGACGATCGGGATGGTCGGACCCGCGCTGAGCGCGACGACACACGCGACGAGCGCGGCCGGATGGCTCCGCGCGCCGGTCAGCCGGGGTACGGGACGCCGGTGGCCGCGTGGCAGCGGTAGCCGTGTGGATTCTTGGCCAGGTACTGCTGGTGATAGGGCTCGGCGTAGTAGAAGTCGCCGAGGGGCGCGACCTCGGTGGTGATCTCGCCGCGTCCGGCACCGGCGAGCGCGGCGGCGTAGCGGTCGCGGGTCGTGTCGACCGCCGCCCGCTGGGTGTCGTCGGTGAGATAGACCGCGCTGCGGTACTGAGAGCCGATGTCGTTGCCCTGACGTAGACCCTGGGTGGGGTCGTGGATCGCCCAGAACACCTTGAGCAGGGCCTCGAACGACACGATCTCGGGATCGAACACGACCACCACCGCTTCGGTGTGGCCGGTGCGGCCCGAACAGACCTCTTCGTAGGTCGGGTTGGGGGTGAAGCCACCGGCGTAGCCGACGGCGGTCGAGTACACGCCGGGCACCTGCCAGAACACCTCTTCGGCGCCCCAGAAGCACCCCAGCCCGAATACGGCCGTCTCCATCCCGTCGGGCCACGGCCCGACCAGCGGTCGCCCGTTGACGTGGTGGGCCTCGGGGATCGGCATCGTCTGGTCGGTGCGTCCGGGCAACGCATCGGCCTCCGACACCATCTCGGACTTGGTGCGGAAGAGCATGCGACCAGGCTACGGAGTGTCGACCAACCCTGCCCGGTCGCGGCACGCCTGTGAGGTTGAACCCATTCGAGGGTTGAACCGCCGACGAGGGTGGACCGCACCCCCGTGGTGCGCTCAACCCTCGTTGGTCAGCGACGGTCTTGGAGGAACGGGAAACGGGTGCGGGTGGTGGCGACGACCTCGGTCGAGACGTCGGCCAGCAACATCGTCTCGACACCGGCCGCGGTGACCAACAGCTCGCCGAGCGGGTCGACGATGCGGCTGTCTCCGACATAGTCGATGCCTCCACCGTGACCGACACGATTGACCCCGACCACATAGGCCTGGTTCTCGATCGCTCGGGCCTGGAGCAAGGTCATCCAGTGGAGCCGCCGCTTGGCCGGCCAGTTGGCGGGCACCAAGAAGACGTCGGTGTCGGGCGCGAGCGCCCAGAACTCGTCGGCGAAACGCAGGTCGTAGCACACGAACTGGCTGACCCGGACGCCGTCGATCGTCACCGTCGAGAACGCCTCGCCGGGCCGGAAGTGCTCATGCTCGCCGCCGTAGGTGAACGGGTGGATCTTGCGGTAGCGGTGCTGGGTGCCGTCGGGCCCGGCGAGCACGAACGTGTTGGCCGGGCGGACGTCGGTCGGATCGCCGGCGGCGGGCACCTCCGGACACGACCCACCGACCCACACCCCGTGCTCGACCGCCTGGGCGGCGAGGAACCGCGATGATGGCCCCCCTTCGGGTTCGGCGACGGTGGGGTCGTCGGTGACGAACCCGGTCGAGAACGTCTCGGTGCACAACACCAGACCGGCCCCGGCCCGCGCCGCGGTGGCGATCTGCGGCGCCAGCCGCCCGAAGTTGGCTGCTCGGTCGTTCCAGACGATGTCGTGCTGCAGGGCGGCGATCCTCAACTCACCCATCGACGATCCCCTCGAACGTGAGCGAGCGGCCGGCATCGGCTGACGTGGCCGGGGACCGCAATGACCTCAGTCGCTCGGCGGCGGCGGCGAGGACCTCGAGCCGCTTGCAGCAGGCGAAGCGGACGAGGTTCCGGCCCGCCGCCGGGTCGAGGTACATGACCTGGCTGGGGATGGCAACGACACCGCAGCGTCCGGGCAGCGAACGGCAGAACGACATCCCATCGCCATCGGGTTCGAGCGAGCTGATGTCGACGGTGGCGAAGTAGGTCGCCTCCGGGACGAACGTCGTGAGCCCGGCACCCCGCAACCCCTCGATCAATCGGTCACGCTTGGCGGTCAGATCCGCGGCCAGGCCGGCATAGAAGTCGTCACCGAGATCGAGACCGACGGCGATCGCCGGCTGGAACGGCCCGGCGTTGACGTAGGTCAGGAACTGCTTGGCGGTGCGCACCGCCTGCACCGCTTCGGCCGGCCCGCACACCCAGCCCACCTTCCACCCCGTGGTGTTGAACGTCTTGCCCCCCGACGAGATGGTCAGCGTGCGTTCGGCCATCCCCGGCCGGGTGGCGATCGGGACGTGGACGGTCCCCGGGAACACGAGGTGCTCGTACACCTCGTCGGTGACCACCCACAGGTCGTGATCGATGGCGACCGCCGCGATCTGGTCGAGCTCGTCGGCGTCGAACACGCGACCGGTCGGGTTGTGCGGCGTGTTGACCAGCATCAGCTTGGTTCGCGGCGTGACCGCGGCTCGCAGCTCGTCGGGGTCGAAGCGGAACACGCCGGCGGAGTCCGGTCGCAGGGGCACCCCGACGGCGCGGGCCCCGGCCATCGCGATGCACGGCGGGTAGCTGTCGTAGGTGGGATCGAACACGACCACCTCGTCACCGGCATCGAGCATGCCGAGCAGCGCACCGGCCAGCGCCTCGGTCGCGCCGGCGGTGACCAACACCTCGCGGTCGGGGTCGTGGACGAGGCCGTAGAAGCGGTGCTGGTGGCGGGCGATCGCCTCGCGCAGCACCGGGTGGCCGGGTCCGGGCGGGTACTGGTTGAACCCGTCGTGGATGGCGTGGACGGCGGCGTCCAGCACCTCGACGGGGCCGTCGGTGTCGGGAAAGCCCTGGCCGAGGTTGATCGCACCCGTCGCCGTGGCGAGGGCCGACATCTCGGCGAAGATCGTGGTGCCGAAGCCGGCCAGCTTGGAGGTCATCGGTGGGCGGGCCACGACCGGATCGTACGAGACGGTGCCAGCCGACCACCTAGCCTCGCCGACGATGACGACCGCTGCTGCCCGCCCCACGCCGGGCGCGGTGCGATCGTCGCCCTGGACCCCGCTGCGCAACAAGGTGTTCCGGGCCCTGTTCGCCGCCCAGTTGGCATCCAACATCGGATCGTTCTTCCAGTCGGTCGCCGCCGCCTGGTTGATGGGAGACCTGTCGTCGTCGCCGACCCTGGTGGCGCTGATCCCCACCGCCGCGCTGCTCCCGGTGCTCGCCCTGGGGCTCCCCGCCGGTGCGCTGGCCGACATCGTCGACCGGCGCACGCTGCTGCTCGGCACCCAGCTGTGGATGGTGTCGACGGCCGGCGCGCTGGCGGCACTGACCCTGCTCGACCTCGTCACCCCGGCGGTGCTGTTGGCCCTGACCTTCGCCATCGGTGTCGGCGCCGCGCTGATGGGTCCGGCGTGGCAGGCGATCCAGCCCGACCTGGTGCCACCCGAGGAGTTCCCCCAGGCCGTCGCCCTGTCGAGCATGACCTTCAACGCCGGGCGGGCGATCGGCCCGGCGCTCGGCGGCGTCTTGGTGGCCGCCGCCGGGCCGGGCTGGGCGTTCGTGGTCAACGCGGCGTCGTTCCTCGGCACCGCGGCCGTGCTGTACCGGTGGCACCCCAGCCGCTCGGCGGTGCGTCTTCCCGCCGAGACGCTGACGGGAGCGCTGCGTGCCGGTTGGCGATACGGCATCAACGCTCCCCTGTTTCGCGCCGTGCTGGTCCGCACGGCCGTCTTCGCCATCCCAGCCGCGGCAATCCAGGCGTTGCTCCCGGCGGTCGTTCGCGATCGGCTGGAGATGGGGTCGGGTGGGTACGGCCTGATGCTCGGCTGCTTCGGCATCGGCGCCGTCGGTGCCGCGGTGGTCCGCCCCCGCATCGACGCCGCCCTTCCGGCCGATCGGCTGCTGCTGGCCTCGACCGCCGTCGTGACCGGCTGCATCGTCGTGGTGGGCACCGGCGACCACGTGTGGTTGGTCGGCCCGGCGTTGTTCGTCGCCGGTGCGGCGTGGACCACGGCGACCGTCACCCTCAACGTCTCGGCCCAACGGGCCTTGCCGTGGTGGGTACGGGCCCGTGGGCTCGGCATGTACATGGTGGTGCTGGCCGGCGGCATCGCGGTGGGCAGTGCCGTGTGGGGGGCGATCGCCGGTTGGAGCATCCCGGCGGCACACCTGGCGGCCGCCGCGACCCTCGCGTTGGGGGCCGCGACGGTGTTCCGGTGGCGGATCGGCACCGTCGCCGAGCTCGACCTCCGCCCGGCACAACCGACCGAACCGATGGTCACCCTGCAACCCGAGGCGACCGATGGACCGGTGCTGGTGACCGTCGCCTATCGCGTTCCCGAGCCGAGCCACGCCGAGTTCGCGACGATGATGGAGCGTGTCGAGCGGGACCGGCGCCGTAGCGGGGCCGAGCAGTGGGGTCTGTTTCGCGATCTCGCCGACACCGACCTGTTCGTCGAGACCTTCGTGGTCGCCACCTGGGCCGAGCATCTGCGCCAGCATCAGCGTCGCACCGTGAACGCCGACGTGATGCTCCAACGGGCCAAGGACTTCGTGGTCGACGACGTGAAGGTCGCCCACCTGCTGTCGGCGTACAGCGCCAGCGGTCTCGCGCCGATCGAGGCCGAGCGCCCGGGGGGACGCGGCGATGTCGGCGCCGCCCGCATCGGACGCCGTGACGACGAGCACGAGGCCCCGGACTGAGCGATGGCCGACGGGATGCTGGTGGCGACGATCCGCCGGCCGAGCTGGGTCGACTGGGCGCTCGACCAGATCGCGCTCGACGAGTGGGACCATCGGGAGCCCTGGGGCCCCTCCGCGATCCCGCGGGAGGCGGTGATCCCCCGGGCGCTGACCGGGCAGAGTTGGTACGTTCGCGCTCGTGAACCAGGACCAGTTCGAGAAGATCCGCAGCGGCCAGGGCTTCGTCGCCGCGCTGGACCAGAGCGGGGGCAGCACCCCCAAGGCCCTCAAGCTCTACGGGATCGACGAGTCCGGCTACGACGGCGACGAGCAGATGTTCGACCGGATCCACGAGATGCGCACCCGCATCATCAAGTCGCCATCGTTCAACGGCGACCGCATCCTCGGAGCGATCCTCTTCGAGATGACCATGGACCGCCAGGTCGACGGCCAGGACACCGCCGCGTTCCTCTGGAACGTCAAGCAGGTGGTGCCGTTTCTGAAGGTCGACCAGGGTCTCGCCGACGAGGTCAACGGAAGCCAGCTGATGAAGCCGATCGCGGGACTCGACGAGCTGCTCGACCGGGCGGTCGCCAAGGGGATCTTCGGCACCAAGATGCGTTCGGTGATCGCCAACGCAGAACCCGACGGGGTCGGCGTCAATGCGGTGGTCGCCCAGCAGTTCGAGGTCGCTCAGCAGATCCTCGCCAAGGGCCTGGTGCCGATCATCGAGCCCGAGGTGTCGATCGGCAGCCCCACCAAAGCCGAGGCCGAGATCGAGTTGCGCGGCGCGATCCTGCGCCATCTCGACGAGATCGGTGACACCCCGGTGATGCTCAAGCTGACGCTGCCCGAATCCGACGGCTTCTACCGTGACCTGGTCGAGCATCCCAAGGTGCTGCGGGTGGTGGCGCTGTCGGGGGGGTACTCCCGCGCCGACGCCAACGATCGTCTCGCCCGCAACCACGGCGTGATCGCCAGCTTCTCGCGGGCACTCACCGAAGGCCTGTCGGCGCAGCAGTCCGACAGCGACTTCGATGCCACCCTGGCATCCACGATCGAGGGCATCTACCAGGCCTCGATCACCTGACGGCGCGGTCGGGTCGCACCGCCGTTCGTCGTCAGCGGCGGAGCAGGTCCTTGGCGATGGCGGTCGTCTGGAGCTCGTCGGTGCCGGCGTAGATCTGGAGCACCTTGGCGTCGCGGGCCAGCTGCTCGACGTGGTACTCGGCCATGTAGCCGTTGCCCCCGAGCACCTGCACGGCATCGAGCGCGACCTCGGTGGCGGCGCGCGCCGAGTAGAGCTTGATCGCCGATGCCTCGGCGAAGGTGAGGCTCTTGCCGGCCCGCATCGTGTCGAGATAGCGGAACAACATGTTCTGCACGTTGACCCGAGCGACCTCCATCAGCGCCAGCTTGTTCTGGATCAGCTGGAACTCGCCGATCGGCCGCCCGAACTGGACCCGGGACTTGGCGTAGTCGACGGCGACGTCGAGACACTG
>JBKEAH010000301.1:0-13679 GCA_047972065.1 Desertimonas sp. | reverse complement strand
GCCCAGGTGATCGCCGACCGGGTGCGGATGCCGTCGATCCTGCTGTTGCTGACGATCGGCATCGTCGCCGGGCCGGTCACCGGTTGGCTCGAACCGGACCGGATGTTCGGTCGGCTGTTGGCCCCGATCGTCGCCTATGCCGTCGGGGTCATCCTGTTCGAGGGCGGTCTCGGGTTGCGGCTGCGCGAGCTGGCCGGGGTGAGTCGGGTGATGTGGTCGCTGGTGATCACCGGGACCGTTTTGACGCTTGGCGCGGCCTCGGCGATCGGCATCGTGATCATGGACCTGCCGACGGGCATCGCGCTGTTGCTGGCATCGATCCTGGTCGTGTCGGGACCGACGGTGGTCGGGCCGTTGCTGCGGGTGGTGCGGCCACGGGCCCGGGTGGCGACGGTGTTGGAGTGGGAGGGCATCATCATCGACCCGGTCGGGGCGATGCTCGCCGTGATCGTGTTCGACGCCGTCCTGCACGGCGAGGTGGGTAGCCCGGTGCTGCAGATCCTGCGCTTCCTGCTGGCCGGCGTCGCCGTGGGGGCCGTGGTCGCCGGGTTCATGGTGGTCGTGCTGGCCCGGTTCTGGATACCCGACTTCCTGCGATCCTCGGTGACCTTGGCCCTCGTCGTCGTCGCCTTTGCCGGCGCCAACGCGCTGGTCGAGGAGGCCGGGCTGTTGTCGACGATCGTGCTGGGCATGGTCCTGGCCAACCAGCGTCGGGTGCGGGTCCACGACATCGTCGAGTTCTCGGAGAACCTTCGCGTGCCGCTGATCTCGGTGCTGTTCATCGTGCTCGCCGCCCGGCTCGATCTCGACGAGATGGCCAACCTCGGGTGGGGGACGGCGGTGCTGATCGTCGTGCTGGTGCTGGCGGTGCGCCCGCTGGCGGTGGTGATCAGCACGGCCCGGTCGTCGCTGACGTGGCCCGAGCGCGCCGTGATCGCCGCCGTGGCGCCGCGCGGCATCGTCGCCGCGTCGATCTCGTCGGTGTTCGCCATCCAGCTCGCCGACGCCCGAGTCGACGGCAGCGACGAGTTGGTACCGGTGACCTTTGCTGTGATCATCGCGACGGTTGTGATCTACGGCCTGGGTGCTCCGGCGCTGTCCCGGCGTCTCGGGGTCACCCGTCCGGAGCCGCAGGGCATGCTGCTGGTCGGTGGCGACGAGGTCTCGCGGGGGATCGCCGCCGCCGTGCGCGACGTCGGCGGCCGGGCCGTGGTGGTCCCCGGCAACTGGTCCGACACCTATCTGGCCCGGGCCGAAGGGTTGGAGGTGTACGGCCACGAGCTGCTCGGACATCACGACGAGCTGCTGCAGTTCGAGGGGCTGCGCACGGTGCTGGTGTTGACCGACAACGACGAGTTCAACTCGTTGGTCTCGCTGCAACTCGCCGACCGCTTCGGTCCGGCGAACGTGTACCAGCTCACCACCGGTGTCGAGCACGATCAGCACGCGACGCCGTCGAACTGGCGGGCGACCCCGGCGCGCGACGTGATGATGCGTGGCCGCTGGCTGTTCTCGCGTTCGCTCACCCACGAGGAGTTCGAGCGGCGGCTCCGTGGGGGGTGGAGCGTCCGGGGGATCGAGATCACCCCCGAGTCGGCGTGGGACCCGCGCCGTTTCGGCGACGCCGGCGAGGCCGTCCCGCTGGTCGTTGTCGGCGGTGATGGGCGGGCCGTTCCCGTCAGCCCGGAGCGCCGGGCGCCGTTGACACCGGGTCGTACGGTGGTCGCGCTGGTGCCTCCGGGAGCTCCCTCGACGACCGCGACCGAACCGGTCGAGCCCGGCGATAGCGTCACCCCGTCGTCATCAAACTGAAACACTCATGATCCGCCTCGAGAACGTCACCAAGAGCTACAGCCACGACGTGGTCGCGCTGCGCGACGCCAGCTTCGACGTGGCCAAGGGCGAGTTCGTCTTCCTCGTCGGCCCGTCCGGCTCCGGGAAGAGCACGCTGCTGCGGCTGCTCAACCGGCAGGACCGACCCGAGGAAGGCGCGGTGTGGGTGGCCGGGCGCAACATCATCGGCATGCCGTCGGGCCGGGTGCCGCAGCTGCGCCGCAACATCGGCAACATCTTCCAGGACTTCAAGCTGCTGACGAACAAGACGGTCTTCGAGAACGTCGCCTTCGCCCAAGAGGTGATCGGCAAGCCCAAGCACGTGATGCGCCAGCAGGTCCCCGCCGTGCTCGACCTGGTCGGTCTGGCCGGCAAGGAAGACCGCTTCCCTCACCAGCTGTCGGGCGGTGAGCAACAGCGTGTCTCGATCGCCCGGGCGTTCGTCAACCGACCGCTGATCATGCTGGCCGACGAGCCGACCGGGAACCTCGACCCCGCCACCGGCGAGGGCATCATGCGGCTGCTCGACCGAATCAACCAGACCGGCACCACGGTGCTGATGGCCACCCATGATCAACGGATCGTCAACACGATGCGCAAGCGGGTGATCCAGCTCGACCGCGGGGTGATCGTTCGCGACCAGGCGCGGGGCGTGTATGAGTAGCGTCCACCAGCCGCACCGTGTGTCGCGCACCTCGTCCCGGTCGATACCAAGCCCCTCGCTCCGCCAAGGAACCCACCCGTGATCTCCCGAATCGCCTACACGCTGCGCGAGACCTGGGCTTCGTTCCGCCGGAACATGACCCTCACCGCCGCGGCGATCATCACGACTGCCGTGTCGCTGCTCATCTTCGGGCTCACGCTGTTGATGCAGCGCGGACTCGACAACATGCTCCTGCGCTGGGAGGACGGCGTCGAGCTGATCATCAACGTCGAGAACGGTGCCTCCGCCGACACCCTGGCGGCGATCGAGGGGAACCTCGACAGCTACATCCCTGCGGTGGTCGAGAGCTGGACGTATTGCGACGTGCAGTGTTCGATGGCCGAGGCCGAACGGGTGTTGGCCGGCGAGCCCGAGGTCCTCGACCTGATCAGCGAGGCCAACGTGCCGACCCAGTACAAGGTGGTGCCGACGGAGGCCGATTCCGACCAGCTCGGCGGGCTCCAGGCCAGCGCGGCCGGGTTCCCCGGTGTCGCCAGCGTGGTCGTGCCGCTGGATGCCCTCGACGTGATCGGCAAGCTCAAGGACTTCCTCGGTCTGTACACCTACCTGATGTCGATCGTGTTGTTGCTCGCGGCGATCCTGCTGATCTGGAACACGATTCGGACCGCCATGTTCGCGCGCCGTCGTGAGATCGAGGTGATGAAGCTTGTCGGCGCCACCGATTGGTTCATCCGCCTTCCGTTCATGCTCGAGGGGCTGATCCAGGGGTTCATCGGTGGTGTCGGCGCGTCGGTGGGGCTGTGGTTGATCAACAACCGGTGGACCAACAGCGTGCAGAGCTTCCCCGACAACAGCGGGTTCGAGGCGCTGGTGGCCGAGGGGAGCTACGTCTCGTGGGTCACGCTGGTGGTGATCGGCATCGGCATGGTCGCCGGTGCCGTCGGCTCGGGTCTCGCGGCCAGCCGCTTCCTCGACGTCTAGACGAGCGTCTCAAGCAATTTTTGGTGCGCCCGCAACCTTTTCGGGGCGGGCGGCGATTGCGGCGGACGGTCGCCGCGTACGCGGCCCGCGAGATCGATGTGAGAGGACCTCGGGATGGGGCAGGTGTACGCGATCGTGCAGACGATCGCGGTCGCGTGGGCCGGTGCGGCGGTGGCGATGCTGGCCGTCCTCTGGCGTGCCGGCGAGCGGTTCGAGCGGGCGGTCGACGCTCTCAGGCGCCGTGCGTCGCAGCAGCGGTCGCCGGACCAGGTCCTGCGGCGCTGCTCGAACCGGCTGCATCGCGAGCCCCTCGGCGACCTGGGCGGGGTCTCGCGTCGCCGCCGCGCCCAGCCCTGCCCGTCGGCGCGGCGGCCCCGGCCCGGCGACGGGTGAGCCCGCCGACGGCGCCCGGTCCCGGTTGCGTCGGCCCTCCCGGTCGATACGGTGAGGCGCCGTGACCGAGGGCGTGTCGCTCTACGAGCGTGTCGGTGGGATGGCGTTCTTCGAGCGGCTGGTCGACGCGTTCTACGACGGCGTCGCCACCGATTCGACGTTGCTGGCGCTCTACCCCGAAGCCCCCGATCTCACCGGCGCCCGGCATCGCCTCACGCTGTTCCTCGCTCAGTACTGGGGCGGTCCGACCACCTACTCCGACGAGCGTGGCCATCCGCGTCTACGGATGCGCCACATGCCCTTCACCATCGGGGAGGACGAACGCGATCGATGGCTACGGCACATGGGCGCGGCGATCGAATCGACCGCCGCTGACCTGAGCGTCGGGGACCGGGACGAGGTCAAGGCCGCCCTCTACGGACACGTCGTGCCGGCCGCCGACCACCTTCGCAACGACGGTCTCCGTCAGTTCGCCGCTCGTTGACATGGTCGCCGCGATCGTGGTCGACGCGCTCCGCAAGCGCTACGGGGACCGGGACGTCGTCGACGGCGTCACACTGCGCATCGAGCAAGGTGAGGTCTACGCGTTGCTCGGACACAACGGTGCCGGCAAGTCGACGACCGTCGAGATCCTCGAGGGCTACCGGGCACGCGACGGTGGTGATGTCCGGGTGCTCGACGTCGATCCGGCCATCGGCACCGCGGCGTGGCGCGATCGGCTGGGGATCGTGCTGCAGACATCGGGCATCGAGACCTCGTTGTCGGTGCGCGAGGCGATCGAGGTGTACGGAGCGCCGTACGCCCGCCGCCGCCCGCTCGACGAGGTCGTCGCGCTCGCCGGGCTCGCCGAGCAGGCCGACCAGCGCATCGGCACGTTGTCGGGTGGGCAACGCCGTCGGATCGATCTCGCGCTGGGCATCGTCGGGTCGCCCGACGTGCTCTTTCTCGACGAGCCGACCACCGGCTTCGACCCGGCTGCCCGACGCGGTGCCTGGGATGTCGTGCGACAGCTCGGCCAGGGGGGCACCACCGTGCTGCTCACCACCCATTACCTCGACGAGGCCGAGCATCTCGCCGACCGGGTCGGGGTGATCGCCGATGGTCGCATGATCGCCGAGGGCACCCCGAGCGAGCTGATCGGGATCAACACCCACACCGTGGTCAGCTGTGAGCTGCCGGTGGGGGTGACGCTGGCCGATGTCGACGGCGTCGTGCCGCGCCAGGCCAGCGTGGTCGGTGCTCGGCTCAGCTTTGCGACGGCCACGCCGACCGGCGACGTCCACCGGCTGTGCGCGTGGGCGGTGGCGCGCGACGTCGAGCTGGCCGAGTTGGCGGTGGCGCGCCCGTCGCTCGAGGACGCGTTCCTCGCCCTCACCGCCGATCGTGCCGAGGGGGCGTCGTGAGGCAGCTCGGACGCCAGATCGTGTACCAGCTCAAGGTCTTCGGTCGTAGCCCGGTGGCGGTGTTCTTCACCGTCGTCCTGCCGCTGGTGATGATGCTGCTGTTCAACGCGCTCTTCGGTGATGAGCGGGTGCAGACTGCCGGTGGGTCCTATCCGCTGCGCCAGTTCTACGTCGGCGGGCTGGCGGCGTTCACCGCCGTCTCGGCGACGTTCACCAACCTGGCCAACACCGTGCCGCAACGGCGTGAGGAAGGGATCCTCAAGCGGTGGCGGGCGACCCCGCTGCCCCCGTGGATGTATGTCGGCGGGATGATCGGTTCGGCGATCGTCATCGCCGCCGTCGGCGTCCTGATCATGCTGGGCGTCGGCATCGTCGCCTACGACGTCGAGCTCCAGGTCGACAAGATCCCGATGATGGTCGCGATGTTCGTGCTCGCCGTGGGGACGTTTGCCGCGCTCGGCATCGCCGTCGCCGCCCTGATCCCCTCGGTCGAGGCCGCGCCCGCCGTGGCCAACGCGATCATCCTGCCCCTGGGCTTCATCTCGGACGTGTTCATCCAGATGCAGGACGCGCCGAGCTGGCTGACCGCGGTGGCCGACTTCTTCCCGCTGCGACCGTTCGCGCAGAGCTTCCAGGATGGGTTCAACCCCTTCATCGACGGTTCGGGCTGGGTTTGGGATCGGGCCCTACGGGTCGCGCTCTGGGGGGTCGTCGGGATTCTCGTCGCCGTGCGCTGGTTCCGCTGGGAGCCATCGCGTCGCGCCGGTTCGCCGGCCCGACGCCGCTCCCGGTCGCGCCGACGGGGGCCCGCCGCGGCCTGAGGTCGCCGTCGTTCCGAAGCCGGTGGACACTGGGGTTGCCGGGCCGGACTACCTTGCGACGACGTGCACCCCGAGCTGACCGACGAGCACGAAGCGCTGCGCGCGATGGTCCGCGAGTTCGCCGACGCCGAGGTCGAGCCGTACGCCGAGGCGTGGGACCGGGACCACACCTTTCCCGTCGACACGGTGTTGAAGATGGGTGAGCTCGGGCTCTTTGGCATCCCCTTCGCCGCCGAGTACGGGGGTGGCGGCGGTGATCTCACCGGGCTGTGCATCGCCATCGAGGAGTTGGCGCGCGCCGACCAGTCGATGGCGATCACGCTCGAAGCGGGGGTCGGTCTGGGTGCCAACCCGATCGCCAAGTTCGGCACCGAGGACCAGAAGCGACGCTGGCTGCCGGATCTGTGCGCCGGGCGGGCGCTGGGCGGGTTTGGGCTCACCGAGCCCGACGCCGGCAGCGACGCCGGTGGCACCCGGACGCGAGCCCGCCAGGACGTGGGGACGGGGGAGTGGGTGATCGATGGCGAGAAGGCGTTCATCACCAACTCGGGGACGCCGATCACGTCACTGGTGACGGTGACGGCGCTCACCGGCCCGGGTGAGATCTCGACGCTGATCGTGCCCAGCGGGACGCCGGGGTTCGAGGTGCAAGCGCCGTATCGCAAGATGGGTTGGCACGCCTCGGACACCCACGGCCTCACCTTCGTCGAGTGCCGGGTTCCCGATGAGAATCTGCTCGGTCGGCGCGGCCGCGGGTTCGCCCAGTTCCTGGAGATCCTCGACGAGGGCCGGATCGCGATCGCCGCGCTGGCCGTCGGGGTGATCCAGCGCTGCGTCGAGGACTCGGTGGCCTACGCCAACGAACGGCGCAGCTTCGGCAAGCCGATCGGCGCCAACCAGGGGGTGGCGTTCCGCTGCGCCGACATGGAGGTCCAGCTCGCTGCCGCCCGCCGGCTGGTCTATCACGCCGCCTGGCTGCACGATCGGGGCAAGCCGTTCAAGCGCGAGGCGGCGATCGCCAAGCTCTACGCCACCGAGGCGGCGGTCGACGCCACCCGATCGGCGACCCAGGTCTTCGGCGGTTCCGGCTTCATGGACGAAACCCCGGTCGCGCGCCACTACCGCGACGCCAAGATCCTCGAGATCGGCGAGGGAACCAGCGAGGTGCAACGCCTCGTCATCTCGCGGGTCCTCGGTCTCCGCGTCGGGTGATCGAGAATCGCCGAGACGTCCGATTGCCTGTTGATCAGTGCGCCGAACATCGTTACGGTGGTGAGCCGAATAACAACTGGCTGGGCGGCGGATAGAAGATCGCTTGTCAGGCGACCTGGTGAGGATGGTGCGGATCGACATGGAGGCACAGGCGGGTGCTCGCCGACGGACGGTGGTCGTCGCGGGCGTCTCGGTCGTCGCGGCGTTCGGTGTCGTCGCACCGATGGCGTCGAGAGCCGTCGAGGCCACGCCGACGGCCGACTCGTCGACCACCTCGACCACGTTCACGACCACGACCACGACCACGACGGTCGTCGAGACGTTCCCGCCGCCGACGACGGTTCCGAACTCGTCGCCCGAGGTGACCGTGTCGCCCACGCCGTCGACGCCGACAGCAGCACCCACCGCCTCGACCACCCCGACGCCGTCATCGTCGGCGCCCGCATCGACATCGACGACGACGGCGGCATCGCCGGACCCCGACGAAGTGCTCTCGAGCCTCGAACCGCTGCCAGACACCGGTGAGACGAGGGTGATCACCTTCCCGGTGGTCGGGCGCGTGTCGTACTGGAACGACTGGGGGGTCTGCCGCGACGGTTGCACCCGCTACCACAAGGGAAACGACCTGATCGGTGATCCGCTACAGCCGATCGTCGCGATGGTCGACGGCACCGTCCACCACCTGATCGATCACCCCACCGCAGGCTACGGGGTGGCGATCGTCGATGCCCAAGGTTGGCGCTACGACGTGTATCACATCAACAACGACTCGCCCGGGACCGACGACGGCGGTGACCGCGGTTCCTGGCGGTTCGCGCTCGGCGTCGAAGCCGGTGCGTCGGTCCGGGCCGGCCAGTTGATCGGATGGATGGGCGACAGCGGCAACGCCGAGCACTCGGTGCCCCACGCCCATGTCGAGATCCACCGGCCAGATGGCACGGCGATCAACCCGTTCTGGAGCCTGCAGCTCGCCGAGCGAGCGGCGGTCTGCACCGACAATCCGCGCCAGGTCACGGCTCCGTCGACGGCGGTCGATCCGATGGTCCCGGTCTCGGGGCTGGCGAAGTGGTTGCGGGAGAACGCTCGTGTCGCCATCAACCTCGATGGCACCGTCGTGCGGATGGCGAACTTCGGCTACGCCACGGATGGGCCACCGCTCGTGGTCGGGAGCGGGCTGACGCCCGCGCAGGCGAGCTGTGCCGCGGTGGAACCGGCATGGCTGGACCGCTCGGCCAGCACCCTCAGCGGCCCCGAGCCCGCCGTCGCCGTGGACTGACGCCCCGCAGGACCCCCAACGGGCCAAGACGGCCCACGGGTGACGGCTCGCCGTCGGCGACGCCGTGCTCAGAACACGACGGTCTTGCGGCCGTGGACCAGCACCCGGTGCTCGAGGTGGGCGCGCACGGCCCGGGCGAGCACGATCGTCTCCAGGTCACGACCGGCGCGGGTGAGGCGGGCGACGTCGTCGCGGTGACTGACCCGGGCCGTCTCCTGTTCGATGATCGGACCCTCGTCGAGGTCGTCGGTGGCGTAGTGCGCGGTGGCGCCGATCAGCTTCACGCCACGATCGTGGGCCTGGCGATAGGGGTTGGCCCCGACGAAGGCGGGCAGGAACGAGTGATGGATGTTGATGATCCGGTTCGGGTAGTTGGCGATGAACCCGGGGGACAGGATCTGCATGTAGCGGGCCATCACCACCAACTCGACGCCGTGTTCGGCCAGGGTGGCCAGCACCCGGCGCTCCTGGGCCGTCTTGTCGTCGGCACCGCCGATCGGATGGTGCACGTAGGGGAGGCCGAGCGCGCCGCACAACGCCGAGTGATCGGGGTGGTTCGACACCACCACGCGGATGTCGGCGGGCAACTCGCCGGCGTGCCAGCGCATCAGGAGGTCGGTCAGACAGTGAGGCTGACGGGAGGCGAGGATCGCCGTCGGAGTGCGGTCGTCGGAGAAGCGGATCGTCGCCTGCATCCCGAACCGATCGGCGACCTCGCGCCGGAACGTCGGCTCGATCTCGTCGCGCTCGAGGGTCAGACCGTCGAGCGCGAATTCGACCCGCTGGAAGAACAGCGCCCGTTCGCCGATGGTGTCGACGTGCTGGTCGGCGTGCAGCACGTTGCCGTCGTGGTCGACGATCCACTCGGCGACGGCGGCGACCAACCCGCGCCGGTCTGGACACGACAACAACAGCACGGCGGAGGTGGACATCGGCCGCAGGCTACGGACAGCGTCCACGAAGGGGTCGGTGCTCGCCGACGGTCAGAAGTGGTAGGGGAATGCCGACCAGTCCGGTGGGCGCTTCTCCAAGAAGGCGTCGCGGCCCTCGGCGCCCTCGTCGGTGCCGTAGGCCAGGCGGGTGGTCTCGCCAGCGAAGATCTGCTGGCCGACCAACCCGTCGTCGACCAGGTTGAACGCGAACTTCAGCATCCGTTGGGCCGTCGGGCTCTTGGCGTTGATGGTCGCGGCCCACTCCAGCGCGGTCGCCTCCAACTCGTCGTGGGCCACGACGGCGTTCACCGCGCCCATCCGGTGGTAGTCGTCGGCGGTGTACTCGTGGCCGAGGAAGAAGATCTCGCGGGCGAACTTCTGGCCGACCTGACGGGCCAGATAGGCCGAGCCGTAGCCGGCGTCGAAGCTGGCGACGTCGGCATCGGTCTGCTTGAACCGGGCGTGCTCACGGCTGGCGAGGGTGAGGTCGCACACCACGTGGAGGCTGTGGCCCCCACCGGCGGCCCAGCCGGGGACGACGCAGATGACGACCTTGGGCATGAAGCGGATCAGCCGTTGGACCTCGAGGATGTGCAGGCGACCCGCCCGGGCCGGGTCGATCGTGTCGGAGGTGTCGCCGTCGGCGTAGCGGTAGCCGTCCTTGCCGCGGATGCGCTGATCGCCACCCGAGCAGAACGCCCAGCCGCCGTCGGTGGGCGAGGGTCCGTTGCCGGTCAACAACACGCAGCCGATGTCGGTCGACATGCGGGCGTGGTCGAGCACCCGGTACAACTCGTCGACGGTGTGGGGACGGAACGCGTTGCGGACCTCGGGTCGGGCGAAGGCGACCCGTACCGTGCCCCCGACGCGGGCGCGGTGGTAGGTGATGTCGGTCAGCTCGAAGCCGGCCACGGGCTCCCAGGCCGCCGGATCGAAGATCGCGCTCACACCGTTGTCGCTGGCCTCGCTGGTCATGGGTGCATGTTGGCCGCTGGGGTGGGTCGACGGCCAGAACCGAAGCGCCGGTAGCGTCGGCGCGAATGGCCCGAGTGGAGATCAGCGGCGTCGCCGGCCTGCCCGAGATCACGCCGGGGATGGATCTGGCCGAGCTGATCGTGGATGTCGCCGGGCCCGGCGCGCTCGGCGATGGTGACGTGGTGGTCGTGACCTCCAAGGTGGTCTCCAAGGCCGAGGGCGCCACCATCGATCTCACCGACGTCGCCCCGTCGCCCTTCGCCGTCGACTTCGCGCGGCGCTGGGACAAGGACCCGCGTGTCGTGGAGGTGGTGCTCGCACAGTCGCGCCGGATCGTCCGGATGGTCGGACCGGTGCTGATCACCGAGACCCACCACGGGTTCGTGTGCGCCAACAGCGGGGTGGATCAATCCTCCAGCGGCGCTCATGACCGGGTCGTCGTGTTGCCGGTCGACCCCGACGCGTCGGCCCGCGTGCTGCGGGCACGTTTCGCGGGGTGGGGGATTGACGTCGCCGTGATCATCAGCGACACCTTCGGTCGACCGTGGCGGGAAGGCCAGACCGACATCGCCATCGGCCTCGCCGGGATCGCCCCGCTGCGCAGCTACATCGGTGACGTCGACCCCCACGGGCACGAGTTCCGGGTGCAGGAGCTGTGTGTCGTCGACGAGTTGGCCGCGGCGGCCGAACTGGTGAAGGGCAACACCAGCCGGGTGCCGGTGGCGGTCATCCGCGGCGCCGACTGGCAGCGCGACGACACGGCGACCATCGCGCCCGTGTTGCGCGAGGCCAGCAAGGATCTGTTTCGCTGAGCATCGAGGGCGCCCGAGCCCTCAGAGCAGCGCGGCGTAGCGGTCGTCGCCCCCGGCGACCTGGGCGACGACCCAGCATTGCGGCACGATCTTCAGGTCGCGCTCGAGCACGTCGTCGAGGGCGGCACGCACGACCTCGTCGGCATAGCCGTGCCCCCGGTGGGCCGGGTCGGTGAAGGTGTGGTGGAACACCAGACGGGGCCGGCCTTGGTCATCGACGATCTCCCGGTACTCGGCGTGGGAGACCTCGACGTCGCCGTCGAACAGGCGGTAGGCCTGCCCGCCGGTGTCGTGTTCGACCCGTCGTGGGGCATCGCTGTCGGTCACCGCGCCAGTGCAGCAGCCCGTCACTCCAAGCGACGCAGCGGAGCGGCATCGGCGCGGCGCGGGGCGATGTCGATCTCGGCGTCGGTGACCCAGACGCCGTTGGTCGAGACCAGCACCGGATTGAGCTCGAGGCGGACCACCGCGGGGTGGTCGGCGGCCAGTTGAGCGGCGCGCACCAGCACGTCCTCCATCGGCTCGGGATCGATCCCAGCCGACGCCAGCGCCGCACCGGCGCGCGACCGATCGATCATCGCCCCGGCACTGGCCGCCGACAATGGCGCCAGCCGGGTGGGTTCGTCGGTCAGCAGGTCGGTGCCCTGACCGCCGAGGCCGACGGCGACGATCGCCCCGATCGGGTCGTCGACGGAGGTGGCGATGCGCAGATCCAACCCTGGCGCGACCATTCGCTGCACGGTCACCTCGTCGGCGCCGTCGCCGAGGGCGTCGGCCATCGTCGAGATGGTCGCGCTGACATCGTCGGCATCGGTGAGATCGAGCGCGACCCCGGCCTGCACCGATCGCCCGACCCGTCGATGGGCGGCCTTGACCGCCACCGGGAACCCGACGTCACGAGCCGCGTCGACGGCGTCGCCGCGAGCGACCGTGACCGTGGGCGGCGTCGGGATGCCGTAGCAGCCGAGCAGCTGCAGCGCCTCGCCGGCGCGCAGGTGCTCGTCGCCACGGGCGAGCGCGGTCTCGATCAATGCCGCGGCACGGGGACGGTCGATGGCGACGACGGCGGTCGTGGCGGTGTCCTCGGCGCGATCGTCGGCCAGCCAGCGGTGATAGGCGTACATGCGACCCAGCACCGCCGCGGCCGGCTCCGGGAAGACGAACACCGGGAGCGACGAGGTGGTGTGGCCCGAGCCGTCGGCGGCGCCGAGCAGCACGGCGAGGATCGGCTTGGGGCTGTCGGCGGCGGCGCGCTCCAACTCGTCGAGGGGCAGGGCGACGTCGTCGGCCAGCGGCGGGGCGTGGACCACGATGATGGCGTCGATGCCGTCGTCGCCGATCGCCGACGCGAGCACTCGACCGAACTCGTCCGCCGGCGACGAGAAATCGAGATGCCGGCCACGGCGGTGCGGTGTCAGCCCGGCGGCAGCCAGAGCGGCCGACGCCAGCGCGACGGGACTGTGGGCGTTGCCGATCACCGCGACGTTGGGGCCGGCGGGAACCGGTTGGGACACCAGGACCCGAGTCGTGTCGAGCAACGCCTGGACGGTCGGTACCTCGATCAGCCCGGCCTGCTGGTAGAGCGCCGAGCCGGTCGGCCCGATCGCCGAGCCGGCGCGGACCGCCACGATCGGGCGCGTGCGGGAGACCCGACTGGCGATGCGCACGAACTTCTTCGGGTTGCCGAAGGACTCGGTGTACATCCCGATCACTCGGGTGTGGTCGTCGTCGGACCAGAACTGCAGCAGGTCGTTGCCCGAGATGTCCGACTTGTCGCCCAGCGACACGAACCACGACAGCCCCATCCCCAGCCGCGCCGCCTCGGCCAGCAACGACGCGCCAAGGGAACCCGACTGCATCGAGATGGCCAACCGTCCGGCCGGAAGCCGGACCGGCACCAGGGCGGCGTTGAGACCGACCTCGGGCCGCGACGAGGCGACGCCCATGCTCCCCGGCCCGACGATCCGCAGACCGTTGCGTCGGGCCCGTGCGATCAGCGCGCCGAGGTCGATGTCGCTGCCTTCGATCGAGGTGATCACCACGGCGCCGCGAACCCGCGCCGCGATGCAGTCGTCGATGGTGGCGACCAGGGCGCTCGAGGGCACCGTGACCACGGCCAGTTGCACGTCGTCGGGGACATCGGTGATCGACCGGTAGCAGGTCTGGTCGCCGACGCGGCCGTGGGCGGGGTTCACGGCGTACACCGGTCCGGTGGCGCCGGCGCGAACGTTCGACCACACCGCGGCTCCGACCGTCCCCGCTCGTTCCGACGCGCCGATGACGGCGATCGTGCGGGGCATCAACAGTCGGGCGACGGCCCGCGAGTCGGCGCGCTGCTCGCGTCGCTCGACGCTGTCGAGGAACTCGGTGGTGTCAT
>JBKEAH010000257.1:0-3233 GCA_047972065.1 Desertimonas sp. | reverse complement strand
TGGCCCTCAATCCCCTCTTGCTGCGCTACATCCCGAGTCTGCACGTCGAGACGATGTTGACGTTCATGTTCACGCTGATGGTGTGGTGCGCCTACCGGTACTGGCAACGACCGACGGTCCGCCACGCCGTCCTCGCCGGGGTGGCGGGTGGGTTGGCGGCGCTGACCAAGGCCGTCGCCCTGCCGTTCATCCCGGTGTTCTTCGTCGCGATGGCCCTGACGCGGTGGCGGGCGAACCGTCGAGATCGATCGGGAGCACGGGCCGCGGTTCCCTGGCGGTTGGGGATCGTCGCGATCGCGGCGATGTTGGCGACCGTCGCACCGTGGACGATCCGCAACTATCGCTCGAGCGGCCACTTCGTGCTGATCTCGACCGGAACCAGCGATGCGTTCTTGCGTGGGTTCTTCTTCAGCGAGTGGCAGTACATCACGCTGCAGGAGCCGCCGTACACGGGAGCGGAGAACGCCAGCAACCTCTATCTCGCCGAGGTCGCGTCCGAAGCGGGAACGGTGTGGGAGCGCGACGACTATGAGACCGAGCAGATCCTCAACGACGAGATGGTCCGCCGGATTCGTGCCGAGCCGCTCGGCGTGGTTCGAAAGACGTTCTTCGGGCTGTTCACCTTCTGGTACCAGCTGACCGGTCGGTCGAGTTCGGCGATCGCGGGAGCGTGCGCGCTCGCGGCGTGGGTGCTGGCGCTGATCGGCTGGCGGCGTGCCCACCGCGACGGCACGGTGGTGTGGCCATTCCTGATCGGACCGCTGTACCTGAACGTGATGCTGGCGCTGTTGTTGGCCCTCGGCCGGTACTCGGCACCGGTCCTGCCGTCGCTGTTCGTGGTGTCGGCCTTCGGGGTCGACACGTTGATGCGTCGATGGGTGGGGGTGCGTGATGGATGATCTGATCGCCCGGACCGCCGGGGCGGCGGCGGTGCTGTTCGACGTCGACGGCACGTTGTACCGTCAAGCGTCGCTTCGTCGCCGGATGGCGGTTCGTCTGATCACCCACCACCTGCCGCGCCCGCGTCGCGGCCGGCGGGCGATGGCGGCGCTGAAGGCCTATCGGGGCGCGCAGGAGGAGATGCGCGACGAGGGATTCGTCGGTGCGGTCGAGACCGAACAACTTCGCCGGGCGGCGAGCGCGTCCGGGCTCCCCGTGGCCGAGGTCGCGGCGACGGTCGAGCGGTGGATGGAGGAAGTTCCGCTCGACGAGATCCGGACCTGTCGGAGGCCGGGCTTGATCGACCTGCTGGAGGCGCTGGCCGATCGCGACGTCCCGATCGCGGCGGTGTCGGACTACCCGGCCGCCCGCAAGCTCGCCGCGCTCGGGGTCGCTCGCTACTTCGACACCACCGTCTGTGCCCAGGACCCGGAGGTCGGCGTGTTCAAGCCGAATCCCCGCGGTCTGAACGTCGCGCTCGCACGGCTCGGCGTCGCCCCGCACCTCGCGATCTACGTCGGCGATCGGGCGGAGGTCGATGGCGCGGCGGCGGCGGCGGCCGGGGTGCGGGCGCTCATCCTCGCCGCCGATGGCACGGCCGTCGAGACGGGTGATCCGAGTTGAGCGCGCCGGCGGCCTCGGGTCCGGTCTCGCGATGGCATGCGGTGCGTGGGTTGTCGGGCCGCCCGACGTGGCGCGGCCACGCCTACATCATGAGGCCCGATCACTGGTTCAAGCAGGTCTTCGCCTTGCCGGGCATCGCCGCCGCCTTCAGCGACCCCGAGGGGACGATCCCCGGTGGTGTCGCCGTTCGTGTGGTCGCCGGGTTCGTCTCGCTGTGTCTGGTGGCGTCGAGCAACTACGTCATCAACGAGATGCTCGACGCGCCGTCGGACCTGGCTCATCCCTCCAAGCGGCTCAGGGCCGTGCCGTCCGGTCAGGTCAATGTTCCACTCGGTCTGGTCCAGTGGATCGGCTGCATGGTGCTGGGTGTTGGCCTGGGATTCCTGATCAACGTTCCGTTCGGGCTCACGGTGCTCGCGCTCTGGGTCATGGGTTGCATCTACAACATTCCGCCCGTGCGCTCGAAGGATCTGCCCTATCTCGATGTGCTGACCGAGTCGATCAACAACCCGTTGCGGATGATGGCGGGTTGGTACATGACCGGTATCACTGTCCTGCCGCCCACCTCGCTGCTGCTCAGCTACTGGTTCGTCGGCTGCTACTTCATGGCGCTCAAGCGCTTCGCCGAGTACCGCGAGATCGACGACCCGGTGAGGGCCGCGGACTATCGGGCATCGTTCAGCTACTACACGGCCGATCGATTGCTTGTCTCCGTGCTGTTCTATGCGTCGGCGGCGATGTTGTTTCTCGGCGCGTTCGTCATGCGTTACCGCCTCGAGCTCATTCTCGCCTTTCCGCTGATCGCGGTGGTCATGGCGATCTATTTCAGCCTGGCGCTTCGGGATGACAGCGCCGTGATCAACCCCGAACGTCTCTATCGTCAGCCGGCCCTGATGACGGCGACGGTGGCATGCGCCGCCGTGATGCTGGTGCTGATGTTCGTCGACATTCCGGCCCTTGAGGAGATCTTCCGACCGACGGGGATCCGAACGCGCTGAACGGACGAACGCCCGACCAGAAGTTACCGACGGGTAGCCAGGCTGGTTACCGAATGGTAACTTATGGTCATGGCCGAGTTCTCGCTGACGCTCGACGACGACCAGCTGCAGATCCAGAAGTGGACCCACGACTTCGCCGAGGACGTCATCCGCCCCGCCGCCCACGAGTGGGACGAGCGCGAGGAGTTCCCGTTTCCGATCGTCGAAGAGGCCGCTCGGGTCGGGTTGTACGGCGTGGACTTCCTGATGAACGCGATGGCCGACGAGACCGGCCTGACGCTGCCGGTCGCCGTCGAGGAGATCTTCTGGGGCGACGCCGGCATCGGCATGGCGATCATGGGATCGGGCCTCGCGGCGGCGGGGATCGCCGGCAACGGCACGCCCGAACAGGTGATGGAATGGGTGCCCCAGTGCTACGGGTCTCCGGACAAGGTCCAGCTCGGGGCCTTCTGTGTCAGCGAGCCCGACGCCGGGTCCGATGTCTCGAGTCTGCGGACCCGTGCGGTGTACGACGAGGTCACCGACGAGTGGGTGCTCAACGGCACCAAAGCGGCTCTACGCGGCTGTGTGTGGGAGGCGGGTGAGGTGGGGCTCGTTCGATAGGGGTCCACCAGCGCGGTCAAGGGCCTCGCCATTCTGCAGGTATCTGACATCTGCTGAAGGAGAGACCCT
>JBKEAH010000224.1:0-2365 GCA_047972065.1 Desertimonas sp. | reverse complement strand
GATCCCGTCGAGCTGCAACCAGCGATGCAGACACGACTCCGAGATCCCGAACTCGTCCGCGATCTTCCGTCGCGGATCCGACGACGCTTTCGCCGCCGCGACCACCGTCTGACGGAACTCGACAGGAAACGGCTTCGGCATGACAACATCCTCTCAGCGAAGCATCCATACTCCGCAGTCTAGATGTCGCCCAGACCCAGCCCGTTCCCCACCTCGAACAGTGGCACGCTGCATTCGAAGCCCCCGACGCGGCTGAACTGGTTCTCTTTGACTGATCTTGCCCAGGCCACGGCGCGCCGAACGTTGTGCACAGAAACGCTCACTGACCGGACGACTCGATACCAGTCCGCTATCGGCACGACTGCGAGTGGCGACCCGCTCCAGATCGCCGGAGTTCAGACGACCTCGACGGCAACGTCGTCGGCGTGGGCGGCGAGCGCTTCAATGTCGACGCGATCGCCGGTCAGAACGGTGCCGCCTGGCTCGGCGATCGCGACGACGAGCGCGTCGACAGCGGAACCTGCTCGGGCGCGCCGTCGCAGCTCGGCTGCTCGCCGAGCAGTCCGCTCACTGACCGTCGGTTCGATGATGCACATCTTCATGAATCGGTGGGTGTTGGCGTCACGCCTGGGGTCACCGTGGAGCGACTCGACCAAGACCATCGTCGGGACCATCGGTGGCCACAGCTCCTGGGCCTTGAGCGCCCCGATGAGCGACAGCGCTGTCTTGGTGTGGGCAGACAGACGCGACACGCCGCCGCTGTCGAGGACCAGCACGGGTCACCCGACTCGGTCGAGCGACCGATCCCGGATGCGCCGAGCGATGGCATCTGCGGTTGCCTGTTGGCGTTGGCTTGGCTCTCCGACCTCGGCGGCGAGTTCTTCGAGATACCTGTCCGTTTCAGCGAGGGCATCTTGGCGCTGCAGCTCGGCGCGCAGCGCAACCTGCAAGAGTTCCGAAGCCGGCAGGTCGCGTTGCTTCAGTTGCTCGTGGAGATCGTCGGGCAGGTACACCTGGACACGCGGCATACGCCTAACTATACGCCTAGCAAGTAGCGCATATCAACAGGCGGCGCACGAAGGGGACTGCTGCATGGTGTGTGTAACCGGGATGGTCATGTTCAGTTGGTGACCGCGGTGATGCGGTCGTGGTAGTGGATGGTCAGGGTGTTCAGGATGCTCTTCCAGCCGTTGATCCGGCCGGTTGGGTTCGACCGCTTCTTACGTCGTTCGACCGCGACCAGGTAGAGCACCTTGAGGGCGGCCTGGTCGGTCGGGAAGTGCCCTCGGCGAGCGGCGGCCTTGCGGAACCGGCTGTTCAAGCTCTCGATCGCGTTCGTCGAGTACACGATGGTGCGCAGCTCGATGGGGAACTCGAGGAACGGCTCGAAGTCGTCCCAGGTGTCGCGCCAGGCCTTGACCATCGCGGGGTAGATCGGTTCCCACTGCTCGGCGAACGCCTCGAAGGAGACCTCGGCGGCTCCGATGCTCGGCGCCGTGTAGATCTCGCGGAGCTGGCTGGTGATCTGACCCCAGTGCTTCTTGCTGGCGTAGCGCAGCGAGTTCCGCACGAGATGAACGACGCACAGCTGGACGTCGACGAGCGGCCAGGCCGTTCGTGCCGACTCCGGCAGACCCTTGAGTCCGTCGCAGCACAGCATAAGCACATCGGAGATACCGCGGTTGCGGAGTTCGGTGAACACGCCGAGCCAAAACTTCGGGGACTCTCCACCGCTCGGGCCCGCCCACAGGCCCAGGATGTCGCGTTCGCCGTCGAGGTTGATGCCCATCACGACGTAGACGACCCGGTTGGTGACCGTGCCGTCGCGGGTCTTGATGCGGATCCCGTCCACGAACAGCACCGGGTAGATCGAGTCCAACGGCCGCGACTGCCAGGCCTCCATGTCCCCAACGATCGCGTCGGTGATCCGGCTGATCGTGGCCCGGTCCACTCGCTGGTCGTGCACGTCCTCGAGGTGAGCGGCGATGTCTCCGGTGGTGAGCCCTTTGGCGTAGAGCGAGATCACCATCTGATCCAGCCCGCTCAGCCGGCGCTGCCCGACCGGGACCGTGACCGGCTCGAAGGTCCCGTTGCGATCCCTCGGAACCTGCAACGCCACGTCACCGATCTCGATGCGAACCGTCTTGGGGTATCGCCCGTTGCGGGAGTTCCCCGAGCCCCTGCCCTCGACCGCGTGGCGCTCGTAGCCGAGATGATCGGTGATCTCGGACTCGAGCGCGCCTTGCAGCACCCGGCGCACCAGATCGGTCAACAGACCCCCTTCGCCGGTCAGCGCGACACCGGTCTCCTTGGCTTGCTCAACAAGCCGGTCAGCCGTCGTCGCCAGAACCGCATCAGGCGGCAG
>JBKEAH010000181.1:0-8030 GCA_047972065.1 Desertimonas sp. | reverse complement strand
TCGAGACGATGGACTACGCCTACAAGGCGCATCACTTCTGGGTCCGACCGGTGATCCCCGAGCTGCCCTCGACGTACTTTCGGCGGCACTGCTTCGCCACGTTCCAGGAGGACCACGTCGGCCTGGCGGCGGTCGAGGACCACGGCATCGTCGACAACGTGATGTGGGCCAACGACTACCCGCACCACGAGGGGTCGTGGCCGCACTCGGCGGCGTCGATCGAACGCCAGATGACCGGGATCAGCGACGACGCCAGGGCGAAGATCCTCGGGCTCAACGCCCAGCAGGTGTTCGGGCTGTGACCCGGCCGTGAGCACGTCGTCGTGAGGCGGGCCACCGCCGTCGTCGGGGTTGGCGAGTCCGAGTACACGTTCCGTGGTGCCGCGCGACACACCGAGTTCCAGCTGGCGTGCATCGCCATCCGCAACGCGGTGGCCGACGCGGGTCTGTCGATGTCCGACGTCGACGGATTGGTGTCCTACATGGACCGCAACGAGCCGGTGCGGCTGAGCGCGGCGTTGGGCACCGGCGATCTCGACTGGACGGCGCAGACCTTTGGCGGCGGCGGCAACGGGGCGGGCGCGGCGGTGACGCTGGCCGACGCCGCGGTGAGCGCCGGGTACGCCGAGTGTGTGGTCGCCTACCGGTCGCTGGCCCAGGGTCAGTTCGCCCGCTACGGCCGAGCGGGCAGGATGCGCCGCTCGAGCGGTGTCGCCGCGTTCACCGCTCCCTACGGGCTGCTCACACCGGCCCAGATCACCGCCATGCAAACGACGCGGTTCATGCACGATCACGGCGTTACCCAGGACTCGCTGGCCGAGGTGGCGCTCGCTTCCTACGCCCATGCCCAACGGAACCCCCGGGCGGTGCGCTACGGCACCCCGCTGACACGCGACGAGTATCACGCCTCGCGGTGGATCGCCGAGCCGTTCCACCTCTACGACTGCTGCCCCGAGAACGACGGGGCGGCGGCGGTCGTGGTCACCACCACCGAACGGGCCCGCGATCTGCGGGCGACACCGGTGACGATCGTCGCCGCCGCCCATGGCCTGGCCCGTCGCGATGGTGTCGGAGCGTTCAACGAGGCGAACTTCCCGACCGCCCATCATCGTCACGTCGGCCGGAAGCTGTGGGAGCGCGCCGGTGTCGGACCGTCGGACATCCCCGTCGCCCAGTTCTACGAGAACTTCACGGGACCGGTGTTGATGGCGATCGCCGAGATGGGCTTCTGCGAGGCGGGCGAGCTCGACGGCTTCGTCGCCGACGGCGGCATCCGATGGCCTGATGGGCGGCTACCGATCAACACCTCCGGGGGCAACCTCGGCGAGGGGTACATCCACGGGTTCGGCAACGTCGTCGAGGCCGTCCGCCAGGTGCGCGGCGAGTCGACGTGCCAGGTGGGCGACGGGTCGGGCGTCGAGCTGAGCCTGTCGGTGTCGGGGCCGGGGTACGCACCGGGCAGTGCCGTGTTGTTCGGGAGGGTGTGAGCGGTGGGCTCCCTCCCCGACGAGTGGGCGTTGCCCGAGATCACCGCGTTCAACGAGGCGTGGTTCACGTCGGGCACGATCGCCGTCCAGGTCTGCACAGCGTGCGGCACCCGCCAGCACCCGCCCGAGGAGATCTGTCACCGCTGCGGGTCGATGGTCTTCGACACCGAGGCCCTGGCGCCGAGCGGCACGGTCCACAGCTTCACCGTGGTGCACCACCCGGCCAACCCGGCGCTGGCTGAGGCGGTGCCATACACCGTGGTGCTGGTGGCCCTCGACGACGATCCGGACCGGCGTGTCGTGGGGTCCTACGAGGGGCCGCGCCCGGTGATCGGCCAGCCGGTGCGGGCCGTCTGGCACGAGCGGACCGCCGAGGACGGCACCGTCATCCGCCTGCCGTCGTGGATCCCGACGCCCAGCGGGCCGTGAGCAACCCGAAACCTGTGCGCAACCCTGTGCGGAATCGGTGGACGACGACAGGTTGCTTGGGGGTAACGAGAAAGTTCTGGGGATTACCCTGTGAATTGAGAAGTACCCCTTGACCTGGGCTGATGCGGTCCGCGAAGGTGTGCCACGTACCGGAGAGCGCACGTTTCGGCGAAGCGGATCCGGCACACCGAGACGATGATCCATCGCTCTCGAGGAAGCCTCCCGGCTTGCCGGGGAGCGGAGCCGAGAGCAGACCGGTCCACACGGAGCGCCACCCCAACTGGCGCCACCGGGGAGCGGTCGATCCCGATGGTTGCGACGTTCGAGCCGGGCTTGCCCGGGGAGGTCGTCGGGACGCCGGGACGGGAACGGACCGGGCAACCGGCACCGGGCCGATGACGCGGCATCGCCCGCCAAGCCTTCGGGCTCGACGGGCGATGTGAGGTCGAGCGCAGGCTAACGCCCGTACTTCGACCAACGGTGGATGGTCGCCTCACTCGGTCGGCCCCGGCTGGCGCACCCGCTTCGGCGAGAGCGCTGCCGGGGCCGCCACCGTTTTCACCCGAGTGTCGGCCGCTCGGCCCGGCGCGGTCCGCCAATCGGTCGCCAGATGACCCGGCTCGCGGACCGCCAGGACTACCGTCCGCGTTGTGGGGCAACGGCACGACGACGAGGATGCGGGCGGCATCGGCGGCCGACACGCCGAGCGCGAGCTGTCGCCGGGGATGCGCGAGCAGCTCGACCTGGGCTACGTGTTCGGCGGGTTGTCGACGTTCGGTCAGCGGCCGCTCCTCACCGACGTCGAGCAGCTCGACACCTGGCGACCCGATGTCGCCATCGTCGGAGCGCCGTTCGACATCTCGACCACCAACCGCGCCGGCGCCCGCTTCGGGCCACGGGCGATCCGCACCAGCGCTTACGAGCCCGGCACGTACCACCTGGATCTCGGGCTGGAGATCTTCGACTGGTTGGAGGTCGTCGACTTCGGCGACGCCTATTGCCCCCATGGCCAGGCCGAGGTCGGCCACGCCAACATCCGAACCCGCGTCCACGAGATCGCCCGGCGGGGCATCGTGCCGATCATCCTCGGTGGCGACCACTCGATCACGTGGCCATCGGCCACCGCCGTGGCCGATGTCCACGGCTACGGCAACGTGGGCGTCGTCCACTTCGATGCCCACGCCGACACCGCCGACGTCATCGACGGCAACCTGGCTAGCCACGGCACCCCGATGCGCCGACTGATCGAGTCGGGTGCCGTCCCCGGACGCAACTTCGTGCAGGTCGGTCTGCGTGGCTACTGGCCGCCGGCGGAGACCTTCGAGTGGATGCAGCGCCAGGACATGCGTTGGCACACGATGCAGGAGATCTGGGAGCGCGGCTTCCACGCCGTGATGGCCGACGCCGTCGCCGAGGCGCTCGAGCGCGCCGACAAGCTCTATATCTCCGTTGACGTCGACGCGATCGACCCGTCGATGGCGCCCGGTACCGGCACCCCCGAGCCTGGCGGCATCCAGAGCGCCGATCTGCTGCGGATCGTCCGCCAGCTCTGCGTCACCCACGATGTCGTCGCCCTCGACGTCGTCGAGGTCTCACCGCCCTATGACGTCAGCGAACTGACCGTCAACCTGGCGCACCGCATCGTGTTCGAAGCCCTCGGCGGTCTGGCGGCCAAACGTCGCGACGCCGCCGGCGACGTCCCGTCACCCCCCGGCCGGTGACGATGGGCCACCGGATCCGGTTCTGCTCGACGGTCGTCGCCCTGGCCTTTGCCGCGCTGGCCGTCCCCGACCCGGGCGCCGCGACCCCGGCGAGGCCGGCCGGGCGCACGCTGAGCGTGTTGATGACCGGCGACGTGCTACCTGAGCTCCCGGTGCTGGTCACCGCCGAGCAGGCCGGTCGGGCGAGCGGGCAACGCTATGACTTCCGCTCGTTGTTCGCCCCGATCACACCGCTCGTGTCGTCCTATGACCTGGCGATCTGCCAGATGGAGATCCCGATCGGCACACCCGAGCAGGCACCGGGCGTGTACGGCCGGTCGCCGTACGGTGGCAACCAGATCCTCGCCCCCTACGAGCTCGCCGCCGGTCTGGCCGCCACCGGCTACGACCGTTGCACGACGGCGTCCAACCACAGCTACGACCTCTACGACGCCGGGATCGCGTCGACGATCGAGGCGTTGGCCGCCAACGGCATCTCGTCGTCGGGCACGGCGCGCACGCCCGAGGAGGCCATCCCGCGCGTGTTCGAGGTGCACGGCGTGCGGGTCGGTCACGTGTCCTACACGGACTGGTCGAACAACGGGTGGCCATCGGCCAGCTGGCAGCTGGCGATGGTCACCGAGGTCGACCAGGTCGCCGCCGACGTCGAGACGTTGCGGGCCGGCGGCGCCGAGATCGTACTGGTCAGCATCCATCTGTCGGCCGAGCTCAGCCCGACGCCCGACCCTGCCACGGTGTCGGCGATCGAACGGTTGGTCTCGATCGCCGACGTCGACGCCGTCGTCCACCACGGCCCCCACGTCGTGCAACCGTTCGCGCTGGTCGGTGACGTGCCGGTCTGGTGGTCGGTGGGCAACCTCGTGTCGGGGATGGCCCGACCCAACCCGCAGGACCGCTACACCGACCCCCGCACCCGCGATGGATTGGCGGCCGTGATGCACTTCAGCGAGACGGTCCCAGGGGTCTGGTCGGTGCAGCCCGGTTCGGTGACGTTGTGCAACGAGCAGGTGTCACGCATCGTGCACCCGGCGAGCGCGCTCGACGACGCCGGTGCGACGCTCAGCGACGGCGTGCGCGCCGAACTCGCCGAGTGTCTGGCCCGGACCCGCACCGTCCTGGCCGACGCCGGCTGACCACACCGGCCCGGACGGCTCGGCCGAGCCGGACGAGCCGGCCGCCATCGGCGTCGAGTGACTCACGTCACGCCCACACGGTGTCGGGCGCGACAGACGCGACGGTCGCCGTCGCCGAAGGTGGTCGACGAGGCATCGCCTCATCGACAAACGAGGGAGCACACCATGTCCACCACCACCATCGATCAACAGATCACCGAACTGAACGCGGGTTGGTACAACCACGTGTCATCGGTGATGAACCTCGACCCGGCGACGTTCCAACTGGCCCAAGGCACGCTCGGACTCCAGACGAGCGACTCGAGCGGTCTGTTCCGCATGGCCGACGCCGTACCGCCGTCGGCCAGCGTCGCGTACTTCGATCCGGGCTCGATGCAACTGCGCTCGCAGAGCTACGGCATGTTGCTGCAAGCGCTGCTGCCCGAGACCGGTGTCAGCCTTCAGCAGGCCCTCGGCGACCAGTACGCCAACTGGATCACGTTCCGCAATGCGTACTGGACCACCAACCCGACCTCGACCGAGACCCAGGAGCAGGTGTTCACCACCTGGGCGAACCAGCGGCTCGACCCCAACCAAGCCTCGAGCGCGATCACGGCGTACAAGGATCAGGCCAACTGCCCGCTGAACAACGCCCTTGACGCGTACCACTCGCAGGCGGGCCTGACCGGCTTCATCGACCCCAGCGGCAAGTCGTACTCGCTGTACACGTACACGGGCACGGTCAGCGGCGCGAACAACGCCTTCGCCACCGCCGGGCAGGTCGCGACCATCGACTTCGACACCAGCTCGATGAACACGACCCTCAGCCACACCACCGTCAACGGCTCAGCCACCGGGTGGTACGAGATCTTCGCGGCGTCGGCCTCGGCCAGCTTCGACCAGCTCAACGCCACGGCGGCCGCGCAGCGATTCACGATCAAGGGATCGCTGACCTACACCACCCTGGTCACCCAGGCGGTGCCGCAGTGGTACGACTCGGCCGAGGTCACCCGCGCCTACAGCGCCCAGAACGACAACACGGTCTGGAACGCGGCGTCCAACGTCGGGTCATGGTCGTCGTTCTTCGGCGACGACGGCGGGCTGGCTCGCCACGTGTCGCAACTGGTGCTGGTGACCGACTGTCACCTGACGGTGACCAGCTACGCCGACTACTCGTCGGAGGACTGCACCGAGATCAACGCCAAGGCCGACATCGGGATCTGGCCGTTCTTCGACGCCAAGAGCGAGGCCAGCTACCAGGCCGAGGCGACGGTCAACGACGACGGGTCGCTGACCTTCACCCACGACCTCGACAAGGGCCAGATCGAGATCTGGGGTGCCACCGTCGAGGCGGCCCCGAGCTGACCGGCCACCGGCCACGACATCGAACCACCAGCGGACACCACCTCAGAGGGAGCGAGATCATGTCCAGGCGCGTTTACTACACCTGCAGGACCGATGCCAACGGCTACTGCAGCGCCACGAACTACATGTACAGCCACGCCGTCCAAGCGGCCTGGGTCGGACGGGTGGTCGCCTCGCAGGGCCTGCACGCCGATCAGATCACCGGGATCGGTGCGGCCCGACAGCAGCCGCCGGGCGCCATCGTCGTCGCCTGAACGCCAGCACCGAGGGCGGTGGGGACGACTCAGGTCGTCCCCACCCCCTCGGCGACGACGGTGAGCGCCGATCGGCCCAGGCGCAGCTCGCCGCGGGCGGCCGCAGCCCGCAGCACACGGTTGGTCGTCGCCCGGGTCGTCCCGGCCAGCTGGGCCAACTCCTCCTGGGTGAGTGGGATCTCCACCGGACCGTCGACACCATCGGCCGCACCAAACAGACGGATCAGGTCCGCGAGCCGGTGACGAACACGGGTCTCGGCGTCGGCGTAGTGCGCCTCGATGAGCAGCCCCGACAGCCTCCGCACCTCGGCGGTCAACACCCCGACCAGGAACCGGTCGATCGAGGGATGCGAACGGCGCAGCTCGTCGAGGTCGGACGCCAGCAGCTTGAGGGTCTCGACCCGGTCGAGGGCCACGACGGTGGCATTGCGGGGGGCCGGCGAGATGATCCCGAGCTCTCCGACCAAGGCACCGGGTCCGAGGACGGCGAGGGTCCCCGTGACGCCGTCGGGCCGCGTGCGCTGGACGGCGACGTGACCGACCTCGACCAGGTGGAAGCCGTCCGGGCGATCACCCTCGATCATCAACGTCTGCCCACGACGGTAGGTACGCCGGCGGGCCGACCCCACCAGCGCATCGCGTTCGGGCGCTGGCAGCCCGGCCAGCAGCACCCACCACGGCGCGGGCGCATCGGCGAAGGCTCCGGCTCGATCGGGATGCCCGGCCACCTCGGCGGCCGGGGCTCGACGAGCGTGCTGGGTGGCGCCGCCCATCCCCAGCGTCACCGGCGGGGCGCCGGATTCGCTGCGTGGGGTGTACTCCCGCAACCCGTCGGGCGGGTTGGGCATACGTCGGCCATCGTAGATCGATGCGGCCCCGGGGGCCACCTGGGCCGGCCCTCAGACGAGCTCGACCCAGTCCCGGTACGCGGGCTCCTCGCCACGCACGGCGCGGCCGTAGACCTCGGCGATGGCCGTGGTCTTGGGGCCGGGACACGGGATCCTCCGGTCATCGACCGAGTTGACCGACGAGACCTCCGCCGCAGTGCCACAGACAAAGACCTCCTCGGCGATGTAGAGGTCGCTGCGGGCCAGGTTGTCGATCTTGACGTCGTACCCGAGATCATCGGCGATCCGCATCACGCTCGACTGGGTGATCCCCTCCAAGGCACCGGCCGACAGCGGCGGGGTGAGCAGGATCCCGTTGCGGGCCACGAACAGGTTCTCGCCGGTGCACTCGGCGACCAGCCCGTTCGGCGCCAGCATGATCGCCTCGTCGTAGCCGGCCTTCAACGCCTCGACCTTGGCCAGCGACGAGTTGACGTAGTTGCCGGTCGTCTTCGACGCCGGCGGCATCGTGTTGTGGTCGTGGCGGGTCCACGACGAGATCTTCATCCGCACACCCGTGGTGAGCGCGTCGTCGCCGAGGTAGGCGCCCCACGGCCAGCAGGCGATCGCCACGTCGACGGTGCACGGCAACGTGTTCAACCCCATCTCGCCGTAACCGAGGTAGGCGATCGGGCGGACGTAGCAGGACTCCAGGCCGGTCGAGCGGACGGTCTGCTTGGTGGCCGCCACCAGTTCCTCGACGGTGTAGGGCAGGTCGATGCCGAGGATCCTCGCCGAGTTCTGGAGCCGCACGATGTGGTCGGTGAGCCGGAAC
>JBKEAH010000156.1:0-4437 GCA_047972065.1 Desertimonas sp. | reverse complement strand
GCGTCGGGTGGGTCACCGGGGTGGTCGCCTTCGTCCTCGCCACGTGGCTGTCGAGCGACGACCTGTTCCGACGGGTCGAGATCGGACTGCTCGTGTCCTCGATCACCGCGATGACGACCTTCGCGCTCGCCCTGCGCCAGCGGCTGGCATCGGGTGTCGTCCCCGACGAGGGGTCGATGATCGAGGCCCTGACCGACCAGCCGCTCGAACCCTAGGCCGACGATGGCGCCGCTGCGCGTCGGCTACGACGTCGGACCTGAGTACGGGCACCGCACCGGCGTCGGCGTGGCCGTCCACGAGATGCGCGCCGCGCTGGCACGGCGCGACGACCTCACGGTGGTCCCCTACCTGCTGAGCTTCCGCACCCGCCCCGAACCACCGGTGCACCGGCTGGCCCTCCCCGCGACGCTCGCTCACCGGCTGTGGCGGTACGTCTCGGCGCCACGAGTCGAACGCGTCCTCGGCCCCCTCGACATCGTGCACGGCACCAACTACGTGGCGCCGCCCAGCGGCGGGGCCCGGGTGGTATCGGTCTACGACTGCTGGTTCCTCGAACACCCCGACCAGGCGAGACCCGACGTGCGCCGCGCCGGTGAGGTCCTGCGTCGCAACGTACGCGACGGGGTTCACGTCCACGCGTCCAGCCATGCCACCGCGCAACGGGTCCGGACGCTGCTGGGCACCGATGCCGTGACGGTGGTCCACCTCGGCCCACCGAGCGAGGCGGGCTCCGACGGCGCGCCGCCGGTCGGGCTGCTCGACGAGATCGCCGGGCGTCCGATCGTGCTGTCGCTCGGCACCCTCGAGCGACGCAAGGCCGTGCCGACGCTCGTGCGGGCCTTCGGGCACATCGCCGGTGGCGACGACGACACCGTGCTCGTCATCGCCGGCGCGCCGGGCGACGACGCCGACGCCGTGGCCACCGCCACCGCGTCGCTGGACCCGCGGGCGCGAGCGCGGGTGCTACGGGCCGGGAGCGTCGACGACGCGACCAAGCGGTGGCTGCTGCACACCGCCCGGGTGCTCGCCTACCCCTCGCTCGACGAGGGGTTCGGCTTCCCACTGCTGGAGGCCCAGCGCGCCGGCACCCCGATCGTGGCGACGCGCACCGGGTCGATCCCCGAGGTCGCCGGCAAGGGCGCACAACTGGTCGCGCCGGGCGATGTCGACGATCTCGCCAACGCCCTGCGTCGGGTGCTCGACGACGACGATCGTCGCGCCGAGCTGATCGCCGCCGGGCACCGCAACCGCGCCCGGTTCTCGTGGGACCGCACGGCGCGGGCGATGGCCGCGCTCTACCGTCGTGTCGTGGAGCAACAGCGGTGACCGCCGACCTCAGGACCGTGACCGTCGTCGCCGGCGGGGTCGGTGCGGCGCGCTTCCTGCGCGCCCTGCTGACGGTGGTCCCACCGACGCAGGTCACCGCGGTGGTCAACACCGGCGACGACACCGTGCTGCACGGGCTGACGATCTCACCCGACCTCGACACGGTGATCTACACGCTGGCCGGCGAGATCGACCCCGAGCGGGGCTGGGGGCTGCGCGGCGAGACGTGGGCGGCGATGGCGGCCCTCGATCGCTTCGCCGTCGTCCGCCCGGACGGATCGGATGCCGGGGGCACCTGGTTCGGTCTCGGCGATCGGGACCTCGCCACCCATCTGTATCGCACCGCCCGCCGAGCCGAGGGGGCGAGCCCCACCACCGTCGCCGCCGAGATCGCGACGGCCTTCGGCGTGGGCATCCGCGTGCTGCCGATGTCGGACTCGCCGTGTCCCACCTTCGTGCGGCTGGCCGCCAGCGGCGAGGAGATCGCCTTTCAGGACTACTTCGTGCGACACCGCCACGACGTGGCCGTGTCGGCGGTGCGGTGCGGTGACCCGGACACGCCGGCGACCGCGGCGGCGCTCGGCGCGCTGCGCGACGCCGAGGTGGTCGTCGTCGCCCCCTCCAACCCGTTGGTCTCGATCGGTCCGATCCGCGCCCGCCCCGGTGTCGACGACGTGCTCGGCGCCCGTCGGGACACGGTGATCGCCGTCTCGCCGATCATCGGGGGGGCCGCGCTCAAGGGACCCGCCGACCGGATGCTGCGCGAGCTGGGCCACCCAGCGACCGTGGCGGGGGTCGCTGGGATCTACGCGCCGATCGCGTCGACCCTGGTGATCGATCCGGTCGACGCCGAGTTGGCTGACGAGGTCGTCGCCGCCGGCATGCGTCCGCTGGTGGTGCCGTCGGTGATGAGCGACCCGGCCGCCGGCCATGCCCTGGCCGCCGCCGTGCTCGACGCGGTGGCACCGGTGAATGAGGCCGGTCGGGCTCGGGAGGCGAGAGACGGCGGCTCCGCCGACCGACCGAGCCCGTGAGAACGTCAGCGGAGGCTGGCGAGACCGTCGGCGAACGACGTCCACGGCGCCCAGCCGAGGTGGATCCGGGCGCGCACCGCCGATACCGCGAACCTCGGCAGCTCGTCGACGCGAGCGGCGGCGTGCACGGCGGGTGGGCCGTCGGGGGCGGCGAGCGCCCAGATGTCCCGAATCGAGGTCTGCACCCCGGTACCGACGTTGATCACCAACCCGCTACCACGGTCACCGGCACGGGCCAGCGCGTCGACGGCATCGTCGATGAAGAGCAGGTCACGTGTCTGGCGTCCGTCACCGTGGAACGTCATCGGCCGGCCCTCGCCGACGGCGGCGAGGGCCGCGGCGACGACCCCACGACGATGGCGCGGGCCGTAGACGGTGGCCAGCGCGAGCGCCGTGAACTCGATGTCCCAGCGCTGTCGATAGGCGCCGAGCAACTCGACGATCGCCCCGGCGACCACGCCGCGCACACCACGGGCGACGGGTGGACCCTCCTTGGCCGGCAGGTCACGGGATGCCGGCTGGCCGTACATCGCCGACGCCGGCAACGCGACGACGACCTTGGCGACCCCGGCCAGTCGGGCCGCCTCGAGCACCCCGAGCATCGACTGGAACGCCCGTCCGTGCTCGGCCGCCCCGGCGTCGTGGTCTCCCAGCAACGCCAGGTGGTAGATCGTCGTCGGACGGCGTAGGGCAACCAGCTCGGCGAACGCCGACGACGTGGCGTCGAGGGTGTGGATGTGCAGCGACCCGCTGTTGTGCTGTCGCGCGGCCTCGCGGGCGTCGGCCAGCGCGGCGAGTGAGCCCGACGTGAGGTCGTCGACCACCTCGATCGCCGCGCCGTCGACGAGCAGCCGATCGACGAGATGCGACCCGACGAAACCGGCACCGCCGATGACGAGGACCCGCCGCCGGTCGTCGGTGGGGGCGGGCTCGGCGGCCGGCGCGGGCTCTGACGTCGGCGCCGCGTCACCGGACGCCGCGTCACCGGACGCCGCGTCACCGGTGTGCCCGTCGGGCTGGTCGAGGGGCAAGGTCGGAACGTCGGGGTCGGGTATCGACGCATCGGTCACCGCAACCCCGGGCGCGACCTTCCCCTCCGCTCCGAGCACCACCCCACGCACACGGGCGCCATCGCCGACGCTTCCCATCACGATCGAGTCGATCACGGTGGCCCGATCGCCGACGCGGGCTCCGGGCAGGACGACCGACCCGGCGAGCACCGCGCCCGAGCCCACCGACGCCCCCGCACCGACCAGGCTGCGTTCCAAGCGAACATCGGCGGCGACGATGGCACCAGGGGCGACGGGATCGCTGATCCGATCGCGTCGCGCGCCATCGAGCAGATCGAGGTTGGCCCGGAGGTACCGATCGGGCCGACCGGCGTCCAGCCAGTAGACCGGCCGAGGGGCCCCGAACAGCCGGCCTTCGGCGGCCAACAGCGGGAACGTGTCCCGTTCGATCGAGACCCGCTGTCGGGGTGGGATCAGATCCAGCACGCCAGGTTCGAACACGTAGGTCCCGGCGTTGGCCAGACCGCTCGGCGCGGTGCCGGCGGCGGGTTTCTCGACGAACCCGACGATGCGGCCCGACGGGTCGACATCGGCGACGCCGAAGCTCGAGGGATCGTCCACCGCGATCAGGTGCAGGGTCGCCGCCGCGCCCAGCGAGCGGTGCGTCGACACCAATTCGGCGACGTCGAGATCGGTGAGGATGTCGCCGTTGGCGACGACGAAGGTCGAGTCGATGCCGCTGTGGTCGGCGGCGAACCGGATCGCTCCGCCGGTGTCGAGCGGCTCCGGCTCGACGGCGTAGTGCAGCCGCACGGCGCCACAGCGCTGATCCGGGAACGCCGCCAGGAACGGTTCGGGCTGGAAGCCGAGCGCCAACGTCGCCTCGGTCACCCCGCCGCGCTCCAACCCACCGATCAGGCGCGCCAGCAGCGGGACGTTGCCCACCGGCAACATCGGCTTGGGCAGCGTGTTGGTCAGCGGGCGCAGGCGCGTGCCGAAGCCGCCGACCAGGACGACGGCGTGCACTCAGCCACCCGTGGTGGCCGACGCGGTCGACGCCGTCTCGA
>JBKEAH010000138.1:0-14537 GCA_047972065.1 Desertimonas sp. | reverse complement strand
ACGTCGAGGCGATCTCCGACGCCCTGCGCGACGTGCGGCCGATGCCCGCCGCGTTCGACCGCAGCTACGTCAAGAACATCGATGCCGGCAACGTGCAGTCGTCGCTCGACAAGCGCTCGATGCTCAACGCCATCCGCGAGGACATCAACCGCTTCCGCGAGGACAAGCAGGTCGATCGGGTCGTGATGATCTGGGCGGCGTCGACCGAGGTGTTCATCGAGCCGGGGCCGGCACACATGGACCTCGAACGCTTCGAGGCCGCCATCGACGCCAACGACCCGACGATCGCCCCCTCGATGCTCTACGCCTACGCCGCGCTCTTGGAGGGCGTGCCCTTCGCCAACGGCGCACCCAACCTCACCGTCGACGTGCCGGCGTTGCGCCAGTACGCGACCGACCACAACATCCCGATCTCGGGCAAGGACTTCAAGACCGGCCAGACACTGATCAAGACGGTGTTGGCCCCGATGCTCAAGGCGCGGATGCTGGGGCTCTCGGGCTGGTACTCGACCAACATCCTCGGCAACCGCGACGGCGAGGTGCTCGACGACCCGGACAGCTTCAAGACCAAGGAGGAGTCCAAGCTCGGCGTGTTGGAGCACATCCTCACGCCCGACCTGCACCCCGAGCTGTACGGGAACGTCTTCCACAAGGTGCGGATCAACTACTACCCCCCGCGCGGCGACAACAAGGAGGGCTGGGACAACATCGACATCTTCGGCTGGCTCGGCTACCCGATGCAGCTGAAGGTCGACTTCCTCTGCCGCGACTCGATCCTCGCCGCACCGCTGGCACTCGATCTGGTGCTGTTCTCCGATCTCGCCGCGCGAGCGGGGATGGGCGGCATCCAGGAGTGGCTGAGCTTCTACTACAAGAGCCCGCAGACGCCCCCCGGGCTCTACCCCGAGCACGACCTGTTCATCCAGCACACCAAGCTCAAGAACACGCTGCGCTGGATGATGGGCGAGGACCAGATCACCCACCTCGGCCGCGAGTACTACGCCCAGGGCGCCGAGTAGCCCACGTCGCACCCCATCGAGGGTTGAACCGCAGACGAGGGTTGGCCGCACCACGCTGGTGCGGCCAACCCTCGTTGCGCTCGGCGTCAGGCGGGCGCCGGCGTGGTGCGGTTGATCCAGCCGTCGCTCTCGCTGCGTGCCGCGCCGACACGAACATCGGCGAGCCGATCCAGATCGGCGGCCGACAGCTCGACGTCGGCGGCGGCGACGTTCTCCTCGAGATAGGTCACTCGTTTGGTCCCCGGGATCGGCACGACATCGTCGCCCTGGGCGAGCACCCACGCCAGCGCGACCTGACCCCGCGTGCAGTCGTGCTCCTCGGCGATGGTGGCGATCACGGCCGTCGCGGCACGGTTGACCTCCATCTCCTCGTCGGCGAAGCGCGGCTGGGTGCGGCGGAAGTCGCCCGCCGCCAGATCGGCGCGCGACGTGATCGCACCCGTGAGGAAGCCCCGGCCGAGCGGGCTGTAGGGGACGAGCCCGATCCCCAGCTCCCGGGCCGTGTCGATGATCTCGCCCTCGATGTCGCGGCTCCAGATCGAGTACTCGGTCTGCAGCGCGGCGATCGGGTGCACGGCGGCGGCGCGTCGCAGTGTGTCGGCCGACGCCTCGGAGAGCCCGAGGTGTCGCACCTTGCCGGCGGTCACCAGCTCGGCCATCGCCCCGACCGACTCCTCGATCGGAATCCGGGTGTCGGGGCGGTGGAGGTAGTACAGGTCGACATGCTCGACGCCGAGCCGTTGCAGCGATCCATCGATGGCGGCGGCGCAGTAGGCGGGCGAGCCATCGACGTCGCGGATCACCTTGTCGCCCTCGGTGCGCGGCCGGATGCCGAACTTGGTGGCGATCGTCAGGTCGTCGCGGTGGGCCCGCACGGCGCGCCCGACCACCTCCTCGGAGGTGAACGGGCCGTACACGTCGGCGGTGTCGAACAAGGTGACGCCGAGCTCGATGGCTCGACCGATGACCCGATCCGGATCGGTCTCGTCGAAGCCGCCGTAGATCGGGCTGAAGCTCATGCAGCCGAGGCCGACGGCGCCGACCTCTAGGCCGGAGCGTCCGAGGGCGCGTGTGGTGAGCGTCATGGGGTGACCTCCTCGGGTCATGGGTTTGGGGGCTGGGTTCGGGTCTCGGTCGTGTCAGGCGCCGCAGGCGCCGCCGTAGACGTCGATCTTGAGTTCGATGATCGCCAGGGCCTCGTCGAGCCGGGCGCGCTGCGCCACCACCGCCTGGCGATGGCGTTGCATGATCGCCAACCGCTCCGGCTCGGTGCGCTGGCCTTGTTCGAGCAGCGCGACGTACTCCTTGAGCACGGCGATCGGCATCGCCGAGGAGCGCATCCGCTGGAGGAAGATCACACGGGCCACGTGCTGATCGGTGTAGCGGCGCCGTCCACCGGCATCCCGGTCGGGCCGGATCAAGCCTTCCTTCTCGTAGTACCGAAGCGTGTCGTGGGTGCATCCGGTCCGCTCGACCACCTCGGCGATCGGCACGGCAGGCCCGGTGTCGGTGTCGGTGTCGACGCTCACCCCGATGACGGTACGAGCTGGAGCGCACTCCAGGTCAAGCCCCCTCGGCACACTTTCTCGATGAGCGGTGGTACCCCGAAACTCGACCCGCTGCCCCCACTGGCGGTGGTCGACATCGACGGCGTGGTCGCCGACGTCCGGCACCGGTTGCACTTCGTCGAGCGCCGACCAAAGGACTGGGACGGTTTCTTCGGCGCTGCGGCATCCGACCCGGCCCATCCCGAGGGACTCGCCGTGGTCGCCCGGTTGGCCGAGGATCACGACATCGTCTTCCTCACCGGGCGCCCGTCCCGGCTGCGCGACGTGACACAGGCCTGGCTCGATCGACACCGGCTCGGCGGGCACGCGTTGCACATGCGCTCGGAGCGCGATCGCGCTCCGGCACGCGTCGTCAAGCCGGCGGTGCTGGCCCGGCTGGCCGCGGGACGCACGGTCGGCGTCGTCGTGGACGACGACCCCGACGTGCTGACGGCGATGGCGTCGCGCGGCTGGCCGACCTTCCTCGCCGACTGGGAGCGTCGTGACCAGGCAGCAACCGATGCACTCCACGATGCCCAGCAGACCGACGGTCGTACCTGACCTGCCCGGGGCGAGTACGGCACGTCCCAACCGGGCCTCCCAGCACTCGGGCTGCCGCCCGCTGATCGTGTGCTGCGAGCCCGGGGGGAAAGTGACCCGGCGCTCGGGACACTCAGGATGCGTCGGAGACGACGGCGTGGACGGCGATGTCGTGCGGTTCGACGGGCAGACCGTCGACCAGCTGCTCGGCGAAGCACACCCCGATCGTCAGCGTGCGCGCCGGCAACCGCGCCAGGAAGCGGTCGTAGTGACCGCCGCCTTGGCCCAAGCGACGGCCGTCGGTCCCGAACCCCACGCCCGGGACCACCACGACATCGAGCGTCGCCGGGTCGACGTCACCGGGATCGACGCGCAGATCGAGGCCCTCGACGCGCGGGACGAACACCGCGCAGCCGTGCTCGCGGCACCAGTCGAACCACGCCGTGGTGTCCGGCTCCGACGGCAGCGACTCGAACAACATGACTCGCTGTGCGGCGCGCAGCCGCCCGGCGACCACCGCCCAGATCCGTGCGCTGCGGGCCGCCCGCTCCGCGGGGTTGGCGGTGATCTCCCGGCGGCGAGTCCGCAGCACGGCACGCCACTCGGACTTCGTTCGGGCCACCGGCACATCCCCGAGCATCGCGCGCTGCGTACCATCGGCGGGGATGACCCCGCCGACCTTCGACGCCAACGACGCCAAGCACTTCCGATCGGTGCTCGGCCACTTCCCCACCGGTGTCACCATCGTCACCGGTCTCGCCGGCGAGCTTCCCGCCGGGTTCACGATCGGTTCCTTCACGTCGGTGTCGCTCAATCCGCCACTGGTCGGCTTCTTGCCGCAGGTCGACAGCGACACGTGGGAGGCGATGGCCGACGGCGGCAAGTTCTGCGTCAACGTGCTGCGTGACAACCAGGCCGACCTGTGCTGGCGGTTCGCCAAGAGCGGTGTCGGCGACGGCCGCTTCGACGAGATCGCGTGGAAGATGTCGGTCAACGGCTCCCCGGTGCTCGACGGTGTCAGCGCCTGGATCGACTGCGATGTCGAGCGGGTGGAGACCTTCGGCGACCACCACTTCGTCGTCGGGCGGGTCGTCGATCTGTACCACGCACCGGAGCCGCACACACCGCTCGTGTTCTTCAAGGGTGCGCTCGGCGGATTCCTGGCAGCAGACTGAACTCCATGACCGCCGTGGCCGACCCACCCGCCGACACGCTCGGCCGTCAGCGGGTGCTGATCCCGCTGTTGCTCGACACCATCGCCGTGCTGGTGTTCGTCGTCGTCGGACGTGACGAGCACCAGCAGACCAGCACGGTCGCTGACGTCCTCACGGTGTCGGCACCGTTCCTGATCGGGGTTGCCGGCGGCGCCGCGGTGGCGGTGCTGGCCCGCCGCCCACTGCGCTCGCTCGCCGCTGGCGGCATCGTGACGGTGTCCACGATCGTGGTCGGCATGCTGCTGCGCCGCTTCGTCTGGGACCGTGGGACGGCGCTCACCTTCATCGTGGTGACCAGCGCATTCCTCGCCGTCTGCTTCCTCGGTTGGCGGGCGGTGGGTGCGTCACTGCGCCGACTTGGTTACAGTCGGCAAATCCGCGCCCCGCGGACCTGATACCCCGGAGGGACCGTCATCAACCTGTACGTGGGCAACCTGCCCTACTCGACCACCTCCGACGAGCTGGCCGCCGTGTTCGGGCGCGTCGGCGTCGTCACCTCGGCCCAGGTCATCAATGACCGCGAGACCGGCCGCTCACGCGGCTTCGGCTTCGTCGAGATGAGCGACGACGACGCTCGGAAGGCGATCGACGAGCTCAGCGGCGCCGATGTCGGTGGCCGTGCGATCACCGTCAACGAAGCCCGCCCCCGCCAGCCGCGCGGTGATCGCGGTGGCTACGGCGGCGGCGGTGGCGGCGGCGGCCGTCGCGACCGCTACTGATCGAACTCACGACGGAACGGATTCGGTGTCGGATACCGAATCCGTTCCGTGACCCGACGCACCGCCCTCAGGGCGTGAGCACCATCTTGAGCGCGCCCTCGGCGCGACCATCGAAGCGCTGATAGGCCTGCGCTCCCTCGGACAGCGGGAGCCGGTGACTGATGTAGCGCTCCGGACGCAACCGGCCGGCTTGGACCAGCGGGATCAGCGCCGGCCACTCCTCGGGGACCGAGCACGTCCCGATGCGGAACGTGAGGCCGGCGGCAAAGGCTCGCTCGAGCGGGAACGGGTAGCGCCGGCTCTGCTGGACCCCGATCACCGAGACCGTGCCGCGACGCGCCACGAGTCGAAGTGCGAGATCCACGGTGGCGTCGGCCCCGACCGCCTCGATCACGCTGGCCAGCTTGCGCCCTGCGGTGGCGGCGCGAATCGTCTCCAGCGCCTCGTCGGGGTGGAGCGCCACCGCACCGCGGTCGGTGGCCAGCTGCCGACGCTCCGGGACCGGGTCGATTGCGTAGACGACGCCGGCGCCCATCACCATCGCCCCTTCGACCGCCATCAACCCGATCGGCCCGAGCCCGATCACGGCGACCTCGACGCCGGGTTCGATGTCGGCGTTGCGGCACCCGAACCATGCCGTGGCCAGCGCATCGGTCAACATCAGCGCCTGATCCTCGGTGATCCCGTCGGGGATGACCCACGCATTCGAGTCGGCGGCGGGGACCCGAAACGCCTCGGCCTGGACGCCCTGCAGGCTGGCCGACAGGCCGTAGCACCCGGCCTCGCCGTACTCGCAGTGGATCACGTTGCCGCCCAGGCAGGACCGGCAGCGCCCGCAGCCGACGGCGGCCGGCATCATCACCCGGTCGCCGACCCGTAGCCGTTGCACGCCGGGGCCGACCTCGACGACCTCACCGACCGCCTCGTGACCGACGCAGAACCCGACGTCGGGTGAGAACCCGTGCCCGTGATAGATGTGCAGATCGCTCCCGCAGATCGACGACGCCGTCATCGCGACGACCGCGTCGTCGTCGCCACGGATGGCCGCATCGGCCATGTCCTCGTAGCGGATGTCGCGCGGACCGTGATACTGCAACGCCTTCATGAGCTCACCTCCGCCGTCGCCGGCAGGTCGATCGAATAGAACCGAGCGGCACTCCCGGCGAACAGGTCGCGGCGCTCGACGGGGCCGACATCGGCCGCCAGCCGCTTGAAGGCGTTCCACAGGGTGGCATAGTCCGCGCCCCAGCGGTCAACGGGGAAGTTGCTCTCGAACATCGCCCGGTCGGCACCAAAGGCTTCGACACAGGTCTCGATGTAGGGCCGCCAGAGTCGTGCCAGCGTCTCGGAGTCGGGACGTACGTCGGGTCCGCCGAGGCTCGCGAAGCCCGGGAACGGCATCGCCAGCCCGCCGAGCTTGACGGTCACGTTCGGACACGTCGCCAGCTCCACGATGGCCCGACGCCACTCGTCGAACCGCTCATCCAGGCGACCGTGGTAGGCGCCGATCCCCAGCGGGGTGCCGACATGGTCGAGCACGATCGGCTGGTCGGGGAAGGCCCGAGCGAGATCGGTGACCTCGCCGATCTGCGGTTCGAGGACCCAGGCGTCGAAGGTCAGCCCGCGCGACCCGAGATGCGCCATGCCGGCGCGGAATTCGGGCTCGGCGTACTTGCCCGCCGGGGTCCGCGACAGCGGACCGAGCACGTTCGGGTCGCCATCCCAGGCGCCGACGTTGCGGATGCCCCGAAAGCGGCCATTGCCCGCCGCGATGAGCGCATCGAGCACCGGCGCCACGGCGTCACCGAGCATCAGATCGGCCTCCCCGACGATCGCCGCACAGGCCCGCAGCGGCCCATAGAGACCGCTCGCCGAGCGGGCGGCGACCCCGTTGACGAACTCGACCTCACCTACCGAACGCAGCTCCACCGGGCCCTCGGCGCGGTAGAAGGCGCCGCATTGCAGAAACACCGTCGCCACCACGTTGTGCCCGGCGCCGCAATCGGCCGTCAGCTCCTCGAACAGATATCTCGGCGTCTGGTGCCGGATCGCCGCAAACGGGTGGTCCGACGATGACGACGCCGCCAGCAGCGGCTGGTAGTCCCACAGGTGATGATGCGGGTCGATGATCGCCACGTCGGGGTCGAGGATCTCCTCGGCGACGGTGCGCCGGTACTGATCGGCCATCGCGCCGTTGTATCCGCGCCGGTTCGCCGCCGTCGACACGGGCGACGTGAGACGTGAGACGTGAGCATCGAGGGTCGAACGCGCCACGGTGGTGCGTTCGACCCTCGTCTGCGCTTCAACCCTCGATGGGGTTGGCCGGAGAACGCGGCGTTACGTGTTCGTGATGGCGCCGGTCTCGGCGCCCTGGACGAGCCGGGCGTACTTGCCGAGCACGCCCTTGGTGTAGCGGGGCGGGTTCGGTGTCCAACCGGCACGGCGTGCCGTCAGCTCGGCATCATCGACCACCAGGTCGAGCGTCTTGGTCGGTACGTCGATGCGGATGCGGTCGCCGTCGCGCACAAAGGCGATCGGACCGCCGTCGGTGGCCTCGGGGGCGACGTGACCGATGCAGAAGCCCCAGGTGCCGCCGGAGAACCGGCCGTCGGTGATCAGGGCACAGTCGCCACCGCGCCCGGCGCCCTTGAGGGCTCCCGTGATCGCCAGCATCTCGCGCATCCCCGGGCCGCCCTTGGGCCCCTCGTAGCGGATGACGATCACGGTGCCCGGTCGGATGTCACCGGCCAGGATCGCCTCCATCGCTCCGTCCTCGCCATCGAACACCCGCGCCGGGCCCTCGAAAGTCATCTGGTCCTCGGTCAGACCGGCCACCTTGACCACCGAGCCCTTGGGGGCGAGCGATCCGGTCAGGATGTTGATCCCGCCCTCGGCGTGGATCGGCGCGTCGATCGGGTGGACGACCACCCCGTCCGGCTCGGGGATGTCCATCGCGGCGAGGTTCTCGGCCATCGTCTTGCCGGTGACGGTGAGGCAGTCGCCGTCGAGCAGACCGTGAGCGAGCAGGTGCTTGAGCACCACCGGGACCCCGCCCACCCGGTCGAGGTCGGTCATGTGGAACTTGCCGCCCGGTTTCATGTCGGCGAAGTGGGGCACCCGCGCCGCGATGCGGTTGAAGTCGTCGAGGTCGAGCTGGACGCCGGCCTCGTTGGCGATGGCCAGCAGATGCAGCACGGCGTTGGTCGACCCGCCGACGGCAGAGGTGAGGGCGATGGCGTTCTCGAAGGCCGCCTTGGTCATGATCTGTCGGGGGGTGATCCCGGCCCGCAGCATCTCCACCACCGCCGCGCCGGCCGCCTCGGCGTCACGACCACGGCGGTCGTAGTCGACCGCCGGCGGCGACGCCGAGCCCGGGATACTCATCCCCAACGCCTCGCCGATCGAGCTCATCGTGTTGGCGGTGAACATCCCGCCGCACGCCCCCTCGCAGGGGAAGGCGCGCCGTTCGATCTCGAGCAACTCCTCGTCGCTCATCGTCCCCGCGGCGTTGGCGCCGATCGCCTCGAACACGCTGGTGACGTCGAGGGCGCGGCCCTCGTAGTTGCCGGGCATCGTCGAACCGTTGTAGACGAGCACGCTCGGCAGGTCGAGCCGGGCGGCAGCCATCAGCATCGCCGGCATCGACTTGTCACAGCCCGCCATGCCGACGAAGCCGTCGAGTCGCTCGGCGAACACGACGGTCTCGACCGAGTCGCAGCTGACCTCGCGGCTGACCAGCGACCCGCGCATGCCCTCATGGCCCATCGAGATGCCGTCGGAGACGGTGATGGTGCCGAACTCCATCGCCACGCCGCCGGCGTCGCGAACGCCGGCACGCACGTTGTCGGCGAGACGCCGCAACGTCATGTTGCAGGGGGTGATCTCGTTCCACGAGTTGGCGATGCCCACCTGGGGCTTCACCCAATCGTCCTCGGTCAACCCAATGGCCCGCAGCATCGCCCGCGCCGCCGCCTTCGGCTTGCCGTCGGTCACGTCGCGCGACCGCGGCTTGATGTCGACGGGTGTCCCTGGACCGGCGGCCTCGCTCATGGGTGACGAGGGTAACGACGCCGGTCGCTACGAGCCTGGTGCTGGCGCTCCCCCCTCCTACGATCCCGCTGATGACCGCACGGGCGTTCGCCGATCTGCTCGGCGCCGACGAGCGTGGGGTGCTCATCCGGGCCGGACAGCGACGCCACCATCCCGTTCGGGCGATGCTGCTGGCCGAGGGCGACGACGGCCACCAGGTGCTGGTGATCCGCACCGGGTACGTCAAGGTGGTCGCCTCGATGCGCGGTCACGAGGTCGTGCTGGATGTCCTCGGTCCGGGAGACCTGCTGGGTGAGGTGGCGGCGATCGACGATGGGCCGCGATCGGCCTCGGCGATCGCCCTGTCGAGCGTCGAGGTGGTCGCGATCCCCGGTCCGTCGTTCGTCGCCGTGCTCGACGGCCACCCGAGCATCGAGCGCAGCCTGCGATTGCACCTCGCCCGGCGTTTGCGGGAGGCATCGCACCGGCAGGTCGAGTACGGCGCGCTCGACGCGATCGGCCGGGTGGCCGCTCGGCTGGTCGAGCTGACCGACCGCTTCGGAGTGCTCGACGGCGACCGTTGGACACTCACCGCGCCACTGACCCAGGCCGATCTTGCCGGGTGGGCCGGGTTGTCACGCGAGGCGACGGTCAAGGCACTGCGCACGATGCGCCAGCGGCACTGGGTGGAGACCGGTCAGCGGGCCATCGTCATCCGCGACCTCGGCGCCATCCGGGAGGTCGCCGCCGTTCGGGGCTGACCCGGGTTGGGTACGAATGCTCATGGCGTTGGTGTCCGCGCACGCTGGCGGCGTGGCCGAGAACCGAGAGGATGGATGCGTCGAAGGAGACATCATGGGTCATCGCCATTCCCCCACCGAGCGCTACGAGCGCACCTTCCCGGGCGCCGGCCGGCGCGAGCTGGCCGCCCTCGACCGCCACGTGACCGAGGTGCCCTTCCGAGCCGGCGATGTGCTGATGAGCGAGGGGGCGATCGGGCACCAGGCGTTCATCATCGTCGACGGCGAGGCCGAGGTGCGGGTGGGCGATCGCGTCGTCGCCCGGGCGCGGCCCGGCGACGTCTGCGGAGAATTGGCGCTGCTGGGCACCAAGCGGCGTGGTGCGACGGTGGTGGCCGTGGCCGATGGTTCGGCGCTGGTCAGCTCCCGGCGCGAGTTCGCGTCGTTGTTGGCCGCGGCGCCGAACCTCGCCGCTCGCATCCGGCGCGATGCCGGCGTGCGTCTGGCCGACAAGTCCACTCGATTGCCCTCGTCGCGCTGAGCCGATCGGCGCGACGAGGTTCGGCCCTCGTCGCGCCGATCGGCCGCGGCGGCGGATGTGATCAGTCGCCGGTGGTCTCGGTGGCGGCCGTCGTGTCGTCGGCCACGCTGGCGTCGGTCATCGTGTCGTCGGTGGCGCCCTCGAGCAACTCGGCGGGCAGGCCGATCGACTCGTCGATGAACTGGTTCGTGACCACGTCCTCGGCCGTCAAGCCCTCCGGGGGCGTCTGGCCGAGCGCCTCGTAGACCGGGATGGCGATCTCGATCAGACCGTTGACCCGGTCGAGGTCGAAGTTGCCGATCGTGTCGTCGGAGCCGTTGCCGATCAGGCCGTCGCTGAGCATCGTCTCGACCGCGTACTCGGCCACACCCTCGGTGTAGACCCAACCGTTGTCGAAGGTGTCGACGGCCTCGATGATCAGCTCGTTGGTCCCCGACGGGTCGAGCAGGTAGTCGACGCTCGACTGCTGGATCATCGGCACCAGCTGCTCGAGGCACGCCCCGTACTCCTCGATGTTCTCTGGCCGCGTGGCGATCGACTCGCCGTAGTTCTCCCAACCGGCATCATTGATGTAGGCGTAGGACAGCGGCTTCATCCAGTCCTCGACCTCGTGCTCATAGGTGTAGGGCTCGGCCGATCCGAAACCCTGCTGGGCGTCGGAGCCCTCGGCGGCGACGAAGTTGGCCGGCGTGCCGTCATAGCTGCCGTCGACCTGATCCTGACTGAGGATGCCCGACTGGACGAAGTAGTCCATGTAGGCGGCGCCACCGAAGTAGCGAACCAGGATGCCCGCCTCGCCGATGTCGGCGATCGTCTCGACATCGGGGTAGGTCTCGGGGTCCCACAGGATGACCTGGGGGTTCTTCTCCATCCCGGCGTAGACAGCGACGGTCGGGAACTCGGCCGAGTTCTGGATCCCCTCGTCGGTGTAGACGTAGCCGAGGAAGATGTCTTCGTCGGTGTACAGCTGCGAGGTCACCGTCTGGTAGCCGATGGCCGGACCGCCGGAGCGGATCTCGATGTCCACGCCGGTGTCGACCTCGCCGCTGGCGACCAGCGAGCCACGCACGGCGACCGCGTCCTTGTCGATCTCATAGTCGTCGCCGACCAACTGGTACACCCAGCCATGCTCGGCCTCGGGGTTCCAGTCGGTCTGGATGATGATGGTCGCCGGGCAGTTGGCCGACAGGTCGACCCCGCCGGCCGTGTCATCGGCGGCCGTGTCATCGGCGGCGGTGTCATCGGCGGCCGTGTCATCGGCGGCCGCGGTGGTCGGGGTGGTGTCGTCCTGGGCGCCAGCCGAACCGGCGAACGCGGTGACGGCGAGGACGCCGGCGGTCGGTACGGCGAGCCAGCGGTGGTGGCGACGGATGTGCATGGGCGGTGTTCCTTCGTGGGTTGGGTTGGGTTGGGTTGGTGAGAGGGGCCGGGTCGGCGGCTCACCCGCCGCTGCGGGTGGATTCGTGCCACCGCCCGACGACCAGACGGGACAGCCAGCCGAACAACACGAAGACGGCGATGCCGAGCAACGACGACAGGATCAGCGCCCCGTACGTCTCGGGGAACTGGGTGCGCGACCGGTACTGCTCCATGACGATGCCGATGCCCTTGCCGCCCTGGCGGAAGAACAGCTCGCCGACGACGGCGCCGATGACCGACAGCCCCGCCGCGATCCGGAACCCGGTGAAGATCGCCGGGCTGGCGGCGGGAAGTTGCAACTTGAGGAGCCGAGTGAGACGGCCAGCGCCGCGCAGGGTGAACAGATCGTGCTGCGCGGCGTCCGCCGACAGCAGTCCAAACAGGGTGTTGGACACGATCGGGAAGATCGAGATGATCACGCACACCAGCACGCGGGTGCCGAACCCGAACCCGAAGATGTTGCCGAGCAGCGGGGCGATCGCCAGGATCGGGATCGACTGGGCGACGATCAGGTAGGGCCAGATCGTGCGCTCGGCCCAGCTCGCCTGGGCCATCAGCACGGCGATCGACATCCCGACGACGATCGCCACCGCCAGCCCGACCAGCGCCACCATCGTCGTCCACCCGAGGCCCTGCAGCAGGTTCGATCGTTGGGTCGGGTCGAGGAACGCCTGGTCGATCACCGTCGGTGGCGACGGCAGCAGGAACGGCGGTTTGTCGAACAAGCCGCGCATCCCCCATTCGTGCATGCTCCACCAGGCCACGACGAACAGGGCAACCCCGATGATCGGGGCGACGATGTTGAGCACGGCGTTACCGCGCCGGTGAGGGTCGCGAGGGTCGGTACTCGAGCCGTCGTCACCGGCTGAGCCGGTCGCCGCGGTGCGCGAGTCGCGCTGCTCGCCGCTCATCGGTGCGCATCCCGCAGGGCGTGGCTGATCTCACCGGACAGCTCGGCGAACGCCGGCTCGAAACGCAGATCCGGTGAGCGGGGGTAGTCGAAGGGGACGTCGAAGGCGGCGATGATCCGGCCGGGCCGGGCCGACATCACCAGCACCTTCGTCGACAGGAACACCGCCTCGTAGATCGAGTGGGTGATGAACAAGGCCCCGAACCGTTGCCGTTGGAACAGCTGGAGGAGCTCGTCGTTGAGCCGCTCGCGGGTGATCTCGTCGAGCGCACCGAAGGGCTCGTCGAAGAGGAAGAGCTCCGGCTCCATGACCAGCGCCCGGGCGAGCGAGGCGCGCATCCTCATCCCGCCCGAGAGTTGCTTGGGGTACTTGTTCCCGAACCCGTCGAGGCCGACCAACGCGAGGCTCTCGCCGACCCGGCGGTCCCGCTCGGTCGACGGCATCCCGTCCAGCTCGGCGAACAGCGCCACGTTGCGGCGGATCGTTCGCCACTGCAGCAGCGTCGCGTCCTGGAACACGTAGCCGATCTGGCCGTCGCCGGTGGACACGAAGCCCTCGGTCGGGCGATCCAGACCCGAGGCGATCCGCAGCAGCGTCGACTTCCCACATCCCGACGGCCCGACGACGGTGACGAACTCCCCCGAGCGCACGCCAAAGCTGACCGGGTCCAGTGCGGTGGTGCCATCGGGGAAGGTCTTGGTGACCTCGTCGAAGTGGAGCAGGTCGACGCCGGCGGCGCCGGGTGGGCTGGATGGGTCGAGGAGGTCGCTCATCGTCCTCAGTGCATGATCATGCCGCCGGTCACGTTGACCGACTGGCCGGTGAGGTAGGCGGCGTCGTCGGACGCCAGGAAGGTGACCACGCCGGCGACGTCGTCGGGTTCGGCGCAACGCCCGAGCGGCGAGCGGGCCGACCATTCGGTGACCATCTCAGGGGTCCGGGTGTCGGCGCCCATGGCGGTCAGCACATAGCCGGGACAGACGCAGTTGACCCGTATGCCGGCCGGGCCGAGCTCGAGGGCGGCCGCCTGGGTCAGGGCGATCACCCCGGCCTTGGAGGCGGCGTAGTGCGCCTGGTCGGGCGCCGGCTGCTTGGCCACCATCGACGCCAGGTTGACGACCGCCCCACCGGTGCCGGCGCCGATCATCGCCCGGGCCGCGACCTGGGTGGTGACGAGCATCGAGCGGGTGTTGATCGCGTGCATCCGGTCCCAATCCTGGATGCTGAGATCGAGCAGCGCCATCAGCTGGAAGATGCCGGCGTTGTTGACGAGGATGTCGATGCCACCGAGCTCGCCGATGACCTCGTCGATGACTCCACGAGTGGCGTCGGCGTCGCCGAGATCGACCGTCGACGCCCGTGCACCGAGCCCGTCGGCGACGTTCTTGACGTCTGGATCGAGGTCGATCAGCCCGAGCGTCGCCCCCTCGGCGGCCATGCGCTCGGCGATGGCTCGGCCGATGCCCTGCGCGGCACCGGTCACGAGCGCGCGCCGACCGCGCAGCCGTCCGGTCGGGACGTCGCCCGACCCTGGTCCTGTTGCCCGCAGCATGCCGCTCCGCACCGTAGTGGTTCACCACCGGCCCGCCGTCCGGGCCCGGTGAACGCTGTGTTTCCGCACCGCGTGCCCGGCGCACCCCGAGACGCCGAACCGCCGGGGGGTCGGCGCGTGCGCGGGTGCCCCGGCCTCGATCGGACCGCGGTGAACCCGCTCTCGTATCCTGTGTCGAGACCGCAGGGAGGTTGTAGTGGCTGCACATGAGCTCGTCATCCGGGGTGGGACCGTCATCGATGGGACCGGCACACCCGGCCGAACCGCCGATATCGCCATCGACCACGGCAAGGTCAGCACCGTCGG
>JBKEAH010000054.1:0-30447 GCA_047972065.1 Desertimonas sp. | reverse complement strand
GCAGGGGCTGCTCGACCTGCCGACGGTGGACTACGCCCACGTGCCACTGGTGGTCGGCCCGAGCGGGCAGCGTCTGGCCAAGCGCGACGGGTCGGTGACCCGCGCCGAGCTGGCGGCGGCCGGGGTCACCAACCGCACCATCGTGGGGGTGCTCGGCGGGTCGCTCGGCCTGCCCAGCGACGGGGTCGGCACGGCGGCCGATCTGCTGGTGGGCTTCGACCTCGACACCGTCCGCCGGCTCGGTCCCGAACCGATCGCGTGGACCGATCTGCAACGATCGCTGCTGTGACCGACTCCACCGGTGCGCCCGACGACCTCACCCGGATCCTGACCTACGCCGATGCCGTCGATGGACGCGGCGGTGTCGACGAAGTGGGCGCCGAGCTGCTGGTCGTGCCGTTCTGGACCCCGGCGTTCTGCGCGGCGGTGGTGCGAGCCGCCGAGCTGGTCGGGTTCGCGCCCGACCCCGACGACCCCGTTCCTGGCCACGAGGTGTCGCTGGCGGCGATCAGTCCCCGGCTGTTCCAGGCGGTCCAAGACGATCTCGGGCGGCGGATCTGGCCGCAGCTCCAAACCGTGTGGCCGCTGATCGACTACCACGGGCTGCGCGACGCCTTCGTCATCCGATACGCCCCGGGCGAGCAGGAGGAGTTGCGCACCCACCACGACGTCGCCCAGGTGTCGGCCAGCGTCAAGCTCGACGACGACTACGAGGGCGCCGAGCTGCGGTTCCCCCGTCAGGGGGTCGACAACTCGGCCGTCGCCGTCGGGTCGTTGCTGGCCTGGCCGTCGCTGGTCACCCACCCCCACGACGCCCTGCCGCTGCGGCGTGGGGTGAAGCACAGCCTGACCATCTGGTTCGAGTTGCCGTTGTCCGGTCTCGAGGTCTGAGGAGCCGAACCGAACCGCCCAGCCGTGTGCCGGGGCCCCGGCGATGGGGCCCGCTAGCGTCGTTGCGATGGCTGGGACCGCTTCGGGATCACACGCACGACCCACGTTGCCCACCCTGGGCGGCCTGACGCTTGTCGGCCTGCTCGCGGTGACCGGCTGCGCCGGCGGCGGCACGACCGGCGCCGGCGGTGCCGGTCGAGCCCCCGCGGTCGTGCCGGCGGCGGCACCGGCCACCGTCGACGACACGTCACCGGTGGTCAGCGGGGCAGACTCCGCATCGGCCGCCACCACCGAGTCGACCACGGCCGTGTCGACGGTCCCGCCACCGGCGGTGATCCCGACCACCACCCCGGCGCCGGCCCCGGTGGTCACCGTGGCCGACACCACACCGGCCAACCGTGTCGCCGTCAGCCCGCTCGCCGTGCCGCTGGCCGCCGTCGGTGCGAGCGACGGCGGTGAGACCGGACGGGTCCAGCAACGATTGCTCGAGCTCGGCTTCTGGCTCCAACGCGCCGATGGGAACTACGACCTGACCACCCAGCAGGCGGTGATGGCGTTCCAGAAGTACCTCGGGCTGGAGGCCAGCGGCTCGGTCGACGACCAGACGGCGGCGTTGATGACGGCGATGACGCTGCGGGCGTACGGCTATTCCGACGCCGGCACGCTGGCCGAGATCGACAAGACCCGCCAGCTGCTGTTCTTCGTCGTCGATGGGCGCGTGCGCTGGGTGTTCAACACCTCGACCGGCAACGGCGAGTCCTACATCGAAGAGGACCAGAACTCGCCGGGCACGATGGTCGAAGGCGTGTCGCTCACGCCGTCGGGTCTGCACAAGGTCGAGCGGGAACGGCCCGAGGGCTGGTGGGAGGGCGATCTGGGTCAGATCTACCGCCCCAAGTACTTCGTCGGCGGCGTCGCCGTGCACGGCTCCAACAGCGTGCCCAACTATCCCGCCTCCCATGGTTGCGTTCGGGTCACCACGACGGCGATGGACTTCATCTGGGAGTCCGGCATCATGCCGATGCAGATGCCGGTCTGGGTCCACGAGAACCCCCGTCAGGCGTTCCCCACCGGCTGAGCCGCCGGGCCTGGGGCGGGCTTAGTCCCGGCGCCGAGCCCGGATCGGATGATCGGCGGAGGTGAGGCAGCGACCGCTGTCGAGATCGAAGCGCCAGCCGTGCAGCGTGCACGTCAGCGTGCAGTCGTCGACCTCGCCGAACACGCTGAGATCGGCGTTGCGGTGCGGGCAGCGGCGTTGCACCATCCAGTCACCGAGCTCGATGTCGGGCTCGGTCTCGGTCGGCGGGTCGAGCTTGCGCACCGCCTCGGCCTCGGTGCGACGCATCCGCTCGACCGACAGCGACTTGAAGAAGTTGTACACCCACTCGTTGAAGTCCCCGGCCCGCCAGGCCCGGAACCGGCACGACAGCAGGAGGTCGTTGCTCCAGTCGACGGCCTTGCGGGCCACGACGTGCTCGACCAGCGGGCGGGGGATCTCGAAGCGGAACGAGAACTCCTCGCCGTCGTAGGCACCGACGGTGCCGTTCGGGAAATCGACGAGGATCTCGGTGTCACCGGCGCGCACCAGCACGTTGGCGCCGACCGCCGCCCTGACGGTTGGCGCCATCGCGAGCAACGGCTCCCACCACGCCTTGACCTCGGCCACGAGATCGGTCTCCTCGGTCGGCCACGACTCGTGCAGCTCGCTCAACCAACCGGCCCAGTCGCGCTGGTAGCCCTCCAGGTAGGTGCGCTTATCGGTGAAGATGGCGTCGATCGCGGTGTCGGCCACCGGATGATGCACCTCGACCGACCCCGGTGTCACCTCGATCGTGGTGCCCGGGATGGCCAGGATCCCGTCGTGTCCGGACCGGCGCAGCCGTTCGAGGAACACCGGCTGGTCGACGAAGATGCTCGGCTCGTCGCCATCGATGACGTTGAGATGGAAGAGGTCGGGATCGAGGAACGCCGGTGGACCGGCGCTCGGCACGACCACCCGGGCGTCCACGGACTCGACGTAGCGCATCGCCCGGGCGAGCTGGCTGTCGACCTTGGCTCGCACCAGTCGGCGCATCTCGTCGTCGGGTAGCTCGTAGACCATCGGGTACCAGATGGCGCCGCTGTACTGCAGCCAGTGCAGATCGACCGGCCCGTGACGGCGCAGCGCATCGAGATCGGTGGTCCGGCAGTCGTTCTGGTCCACCAGCCGCACGTCACCGTCGGCGACCACCAGCGCCGAGTCACCACCCGGGCCGTCGGTGATCGACGTCTCGACGTGGATCGCCACGCTCAGCCCACCGCCGAGGTCCATCTCCTCCTGATCGACGGTGCGGATCAGGTTGGTGAACCCCAGCTCGCGCATCCGGCGATCCAGCTCCCGGGTCGGGTACCCCGGGAGCAGTACCCCGACGTCGCGGGGCATGTGCTCACGCAGCCACGGTGCATCCCAATGGTCGCCATGGAGATGCGAGACATAGAGGTAGTCGGCGCCCTCGATCCTCGCCCGCAGCTCCTCGTCGAGTTGGTCGTTGCGCGGAAACGGGAACCACGAGCCATGGAACGCCGGGACGAACCACGGGTCGCAGACGATCGATCCGTGATCGGTCTCGACGAGGATCCCGGCGTGACCGATCGACGTGGCGCGCATCATCGCTGCCGCAACCTAGCCGTGACCGTGAACGGCGCACCCGGGACCAAGGCCCCGAGTGAGGTCGGCCGCCGGCGCGACCGCCAGGGAGCCCGACGACGATGGAATTCGGGGGCGCAGCCCCCGGAGCAGGACGCTCTCAGGCGACGGGGGGATCGGTGTACTGCTGACCGGCCCGTGACACGTGCTCGGTCCACGACGAACCGTCCCAGTACCGCAGCTCGTAGCGACCGGCTGGGTCGGCGTACCAGCCCGGGGGGGTCGCCGGAACCGAACCGGTCGATTGCGCCGGCTGGCTGGCGGCGGTGCCGGCGGTGCTCGAACCCCAACCCGAGCCGGCGGTGTCGGTGGAACCGCCCCCGGTGGAGCCCCAGCCACCGGTGGATCCGGTGTCGGTCGCGGCGCCGGTGCCCCACGACGTCGACGACGCACCGTCGCTCCCGCCGCTGGCGGGGGCCGAACCCCACCCGGCCGGGTCGCTGGGGCCGCTGGTGGACGTGGCATCGGTCGCTCCGGTGCCCCACGACGAGGTGCCAGCGGCGTCGGTCGGTGCGGCGGTCGCCGACGTGGCGCTCGTCGCGCCGATGCTCGTGCTCGACGCGACACCGGTGGCCCGCTTGAGGAAGGCGGTCACGTCGCTCCCGGCGGTGACGATGCCGGCGACCTCCCACCCGTCGGCCGACTTCTCGGTGAGCTTGGCCGCGAGCGACCCGGCTTCGTAACTCGACACGCTGACGGCCTCGAATTCGTACATGGCCAGGAATCTAACCAGGATCAGCGCACGTCGACCGGCGCGACCCGGCCCGAGGGCGGCGCCTCTTGGCGCTCGCGCTTAGCGGGTCACGAGGTCGTCGATGTCCGCGCCGGTGACCGGGCCGTCGTAGACGACCGATCCGTCGCGCAGGGCGACCAGCCGGTCGCTGTCGGCGAGCGTCGTCAGCTCGTGGGTGGCGACGATCATCGCCGCCCCCTGGGCGTGGGCCTGGCGCAGCAGTTCGAGCAGGGCGTCGCGTCCGGTGCGGTCGAGCCCGATGAACGGTTCGTCGACCAACAGCAGCTCGAACGGTCGCACGAACGCCAGCACGATCGAGGCCTTCTGGCGCAAGCCACGGCTGAACGTGGTCGGCAGGTCGTCGGCCCGGTCGGTCAGCCCGAGCGCTTCGAGCAGGTCGGCGCCGTGCTGCTCCCAGTCCTGCGTGTCGTGGAGCCGGGCGATGTACTCGACGTGCTCCCACAGCGACAGGTCGTCGTAGAACACGGGGGTGTCGCCCAGATAGGAGGTCGCCGCCCGGGCCGCGATCGACCCGACGGCGTCGCCGCCGACGGTCACCGAGCCGGCGGTCGGATCGAGCAGACCGGCGACCATCCGCAGAAAGGTCGTCTTCCCGCTGCCGTTGTGACCGAGCATCGCCACGCGCTGGCCGCCCGGCACGACGAGATCGATCGGGCCCGACGCCGGCAGGTCGCCATAGGCCTTGGTCAGCTGATGGGCGACGAGCACCCCGGCCGTGTCGGCGCTCACGACGCCGCCGCCCGGGCGGCGCGGCCGGCTTCCAGGAAGCCATTGAGCTTGCGGCTCCACTCGTCACGGCGTCGAACCCACCAGACCACGGCGGCGACCAGCAGCCCCGACGCCACCCCGGCCCGGGCGGCCACGCTCAGGGTCGGGCTGGCGACGCCCGCCAGCATCGGCAGCGTGCCCAGCACGCTGACCACGAACGGCAACGCCAGCCGCGCCGTGGTGGCGAACCCGGTCAGCTCGGGTGGGAGCGCAGCGTTGTTCGTGATGCTCCCGCCGAGCGGATCGGGGGCATCGCGCACGATGCTGACCACGGCGCCGGCCGCCCCGCCCAACGCGACCGGCACGGCGAGGGTGATGGCGACGAGGGCGTGGTCGGGGTGGGCGACGGCGACGACCGCGGCGCCGCCCAGCGCAAACGGCACCGTCGCCGCCGCCGACGCGCCGAGGTGTCGAACCAGCATCCAGCCGCGCGGGCGGGGAAACCCGTCGGTCCGGTCGGGATGGTCGATCTCCTGGGACATCGGCTCCAAGATGTCAAGCCCGAACAGGTGCCACAGCACGGCGACGCCCACCACGGCCGGGGTGGTGCCGGCGGCGGTGATCGTGGCCGCCCCACCCGCCAGCAGCGCCAGTCCGGCCATCCGCCCGAGACGGGCGACGGGGTAGCGGGCGAGACTGCGCCAGTCGCGCTGCCAGACCGCCCATCCGGCGCCGCGGCGGCGAGCGGGCACCTGTATCCACGGGCGGGCCCGGGCGTGTTCGCCGCGCAGCTGGCGGCGCAGCAGCATCACGGTGCGGAGATCCTGCATCGTGGCGGCAAAGCGAAGCTGGGCGACCAGCCCGGCCCGACGTACCAACGGGGCCGCGCCGAGCCGGTCGGCGAGGGCGATCGCCATCCCGACCAGCACCCCGACGGCGGCGACACCGACCAGGTCGATCGGATGCTGCCGCCACCCCCACATCCCGAGGCTGCCCAACGTGTCACCGGGGCCGAACGGGATGGCATCGACGGCCGCCGCCACCTGGACGCCGAGCAGGATCAGGCCCAGCGCGGTCGCCAGCGGGCGCCCCACGCCGAGCGCGTGGGCGATCACGGCGACGGCGACGAATGTCGCCCCGGTGGCGGCGCCGAGCGCGGCGCCGCTCAACGCCCACGCCGAGCGCGACCCGGGGAGCCGGTCGGCGGCGAGCATCCCGGCGACCGCCCCGGCCACCGCCGCCCCGAAGGCCGCGGTCCGGATGCGCTGGACGACGGGCCGGGTGAGGACGGCGCGCCGTGGGACCGGGGCCAACAGCAGGTGGTGCACGTCGGCGGCCTCGAGCGCGATCGGCCCACCGTCGGCGCCGCTGCGGAGTCCGAGGGCGACGGCGGCGATCGGGATGACACCCAGGACGCGGCCACCGAGACGGGCGACGTCAGCGAGTTGACCGGTGTCGGGGGCGACGTCGTCGATCAGGCCGGCCAGCAAGACCGCCGCGGTGGCGCCGACGAACGCGATGAAATAGGCGCGGTAGGCGACCTCGAACCACTCCAACTCGCCCAGGCGGCGGCGCTGGCGGACGCGGCGCAGCTCCCGGATGGTCGAGGACATCAGGGCGCGACGCTATCTCCCGCCGCCGGTGCCGGATCGTGGCCGGATCGGTGCCGTCGGACCGGCCTGCTGGCCCGGTACCGTCCGCGTCGTGGACGTCGAGGCGATGCAGGTGATCACCGCCGTGCTGGCGCTGGTCGCTGGTGGCTCGGCGCTGGTGCTGCTCGTCGCCCGGGTGTTCGAGTCGCGCTCGGCGGTGGCCTTGGCACTGACCGACGTCGCTCGCGAGGCGGGTCTGTGGCTGGCCTTCGCGGTGGCGGCGGTCTCGACCCTCGGCAGCCTCTACTTCTCGGAGGTGGCCGACTACGTGCCGTGCCGGTTGTGCTGGTTCCAGCGCATCGCCATGTACCCGCTCGCCGTCATCTTGCTGATCGCCGCGATGCGTGGCGACCGTGAGGTGCGCTGGTACGTGGTGCCGGTCGCCGCGCTCGGTCTGGCGGTGTCGATCTACCACTCGCTCATCGAGTGGCGACCCGGCTTGGAGGGCGGCGCATGCGGGGTGGGTCCCTCATGTGCTGATATCTGGTTCCGCGAGTTCGGGTTCGTCACGCTGGCCACGATGGCCGTCTGCGGGTTCGTGGCGATCATCACCCTCGTCACCCTGGCCGGGTCCGACCGCCCGACCGTCCCCGCCGATCAGGAGGCCTGATGTCCAACCTGCCCCCGAACACGCCCTCGTCTGCCGGTGGGCGGGGCGGCCCGGCGACGACCAACCGTTCGCGCACACCGCTGATCCTGGGCATCGTGGGTGTCGTCGCCCTCGCGCTCGTGCTGGGGGCGGTGCTGGCGACACGAGGCGACAGCGACGACGCCGCCGTCGAGACCACCGTCGTCGAGACCGCCGTCGCCGAGACCGTCGTCGTCGAGACCGCCGTCGTCGAGACCGCCGTCGCCGAGACGGCCGTCGCCGCCGAGACGGCCGGTGCCGGCCCGATGGGCCCGGCGGCCACCACGTCCGACGGTGACGTCACCGCCGCCGCGACGTCCCCCGGGGCCGAGCCGGTCGAGATCGACCCGTTGGCCGCCGTCGTGACGGTCACCGGCGACGATCTGCCGCCGCTGACCGACGAAGCCGACGATGCGGCCGTCGGCATGACCGCACCGCAGCTCGAGGGCACCAACTACGACGGGGAACCGGTCTCGATCGTCCCGGGGGAGGGGCCCACGCTGGTCGTGTTCCTGGCCCACTGGTGCCCGCACTGCAACGACGAGATCCCGGTCCTCAACGAGTGGCGTGACTCGGGCCAGATGCCCGAGGGTCTGCGCGTCGTCGGGGTCAGCACCGCTGTCAGCAACCAGCGTCCGAACTACCCGCCGGGTGAGTGGCTGGCGTCGATGGATTGGCAGTGGGACGTGATCGCCGACGGACCGGTCGACGAGGCGATCGGCGGGCCACCGGCCGGTATCGCCTACGGCGTGTCGGGCTTCCCGTTCTTCGTGCTGCTCGACGAGGACGGTGCCGTCGTCGCTCGCGGCGCCGGGGAGAAGCCGATCGGGGAGCTACAAGCGTTGGTGGCCGAGGTCATCGACGGCTGAACGCCTCGACGGCGCGGGTCTCGGCGTCGCGCAACACGTCGCGCAGTGGCCGGCCCATCGCCATGGCGGCGGCCACGGCGTCGTCGTGTTCGACCTTGACCCGCGTCCCCGACCGCTTGATGCCGATCGTGTGACCGTCGAGGTCGATCGTCGCCACGTCGCGTGACTGCGGCCATCGTTGGGTCGTGGTCGCCCGGATGCCGAGCGTGCCGGTCTCGTTGACCATCACGGTGGCGACGGCGTCCAGCGATGCCGGGTCGACGAGCGCGGCGATCGTGTAGGCCGGTCGGCCCTTCTTCATGACGATCGGCGCCGCCCAGGCGTCGTGGGCGCCGGCCGCCAGCGCGGCGGCGATCGTGTGCGCGATGACCTCGCCGGTGACATCGTCCACGTTGGCCTCGATCTGGATGGCGGCGCGTCCGGGCGATGGGGCGACCGGGTCGGGGTCGGTGGCCTGGCCGATGACGACCTGCACCACGTTGGGCCGTCCGGTCGGGTCGGCGGTGCCGGCGCCGTAGCCGACCCGCTCGACGGTCATCGCCGGGAGCGGCCCGAACCCATCGGCCAGTGTCACGGCCAGGGCGACACCGGTCGGTGTCGACAGCTCCATGGCGGTATCGATCCCGATGACCGGCACCCGACGGCTCGCCAGCAGCCGGGCCACCGCCGGGGGTGGGTTGGGCAGCGCGCCGTGAGCGGCGTGGACGGTGCCGTGACCCATCGCCAGCGGGGACACCTGCAGCGCATCGACACCGAGGGCCTCGAGGGCGGCGGCGACCCCGACGATGTCGACGATGGCGTCGAGCGCGCCGACCTCGTGCAATTCGACGTCGTCGGGGTGGATGCCGTGGACGAGACCCTCGGCCTCGGCGAGCGCGGTGACCACGGCCAGGGCGCGCTGTCGGACCCGGGGCGGCAAGTCGGCGTCGGCGATGATCCGGCGCACCTCGTGGGCCGGGCGGTGCTGGTGCCCGTGGTGGTCGTGGTGGTCGTCGGCGTGTTCGTCGTGCTCGGCGTGGTGGTGGTTGTCGTCGTCGTGGTGGCGGTCGGGTGGCCCATGATCGTGGTGGTGATCGCCGTCGAACGTGACGACATTGGCCCAGGTGGCGGCGATCCCCCCGCGCCCTGTGCGCTCGAAGGTCACGGCGTAACCGTCGACGTCGAGGGCGCCGAGCATCGCCATCACCGCCGTTGGGTCGGCGCCGGCATCGATCAGCGCGCCCAGCAACATGTCGCCGGCGATCCCGGCCGCGGCGTTGACGTAGGCGACGCGTCGGCCGGTCACGGCAACGCCCGGGCGATCGCACAGGCGGCACCGAAGCCGTTGTCGATGCCGACCACGCTGACACCGCTGGCGCACGACGCATGCATCGCCAACAGCGCGGTGACGCCGTCGAGCGAGGCGCCATAGCCGACGCTGGTGGGCACCGCGATCACCGGGACGGCGGTGAGCCCGCCGATCACGCTGGCCAGGGCGCCCTCCATCCCGGCCAGCACGATGACGGCGTCGGCGCCGGTGACCCGGTCGAGGTGGGCGAGCAGACGATGGAGCCCGGCGACACCGACGTCGTCGAGACGGTCGGGTGCGAATCCGAGGGCGCGCAACGTGAGCTGGCACTCGTCGGCGGCGGTCGTATCGGCGGTGCCGGCGGTCACGACGAGCACCGTGCTGGGCCGCGTCGGCGGATCGGGCCGGCGGTAGAGCATCGACCCCGAGGCGATCTCGGTCGGGCCGTGCTCGGCGGCGATCGCCTTGCGCTGGTCGTCGGTGGTCCGCGTGATCAGCACCGGTCCAGACCCGTGCGACAGCAGTTCGGTGACGATGCGCACGCATTGCTCGGGGGTCTTGCCCGGACCGTAGACCACCTCGGGCATCCCCAGGCGCAAGGCGCGATGGTGATCGACCAGGGCGTCGCCGAGATCGGCGAAGGGCAGCCGCCGGAGCACCGCAACCACGTCGTCGGGCGTGCGCCGACCGGCGCTCAACTCGTCGAGCAACCCCCGCAGGGCGGTCTCGTCCACCGCCCCATCGTGCCAGCTCCCCCCACGTTCTCCCATCCGAGTGTTGGAGCGCGGGGGAGTGTTGGGCGCCGGGACGTGCCGGCACCCAACACCCCGATGGGTCCGTGACGCGGCTCCGTAACCTCTCTGGCATGCGAGTCGGGTTCTTCGGACCGTTCGGGACGTTCACCGAGCAGGCGCTGCGCACGCAGCGCGATCTCGCCGCCGGCGAGCTGGTCGACTTCCCCACCGTTCCGGACGTGCTCGACGCCGTCACGACCGGCGCCGTCGACCTCGGTGTGGTGCCGATCGAGAACTCGATCGAGGGCGTCGTCAACTTCACCCAGGATGCGCTGGCGTTCGACTACGACCTGGTGATCACCCGCGACATCGTGCTCGACATCGAGCTGTGCCTGGTCGGTCAGACGGGACAACGTCTCGACGACGTCAAGCAGGTCCTGTCGATCCCGGTGGCCACCGCGCAGTGCCACAAGTTCCTGCGCGAGCACCTGCCCCCCGCCGTCGAGATCCGCGCCGCCAACGCCACCGCCGAGGCGGCCCGGCTGGTCGCCGAGGCGGCCGATGTCGGCACCGTGGCGATCGCCCCGCGGGTCGCCGCCGAGCGGTACGGGCTCGGCGTGCTGGTCGCCGGCATCGCCGACCACGCGGGCAACCAGACGCGGTTCGTCGTCGTCGCCCGCGAGGGGATCCCAGCGCCGACCGGCCACGACCGCACCGCGATGGTCGTCTATCAGCGCGCCGACGCGCCGGGGAGTCTGATCTCGATCCTCCAGGAGTTCGCCGCCCGCCGGATCAACCTGTCCAACCTGCTCAGCCGACCAACCAAGGACGGCGGGCTCGGGGACTACTGCTTCATCGTGTACGCCGACGGGCACATTGCCGACGAGTTGGTGGCCGACGCGGTACGGGCGTTGCACGCCAAACAGGGTCGGGTGAAGTTCCTCGGTTCCTACCCCACCACCGACGACACGGCGCAGCCCGCTCGCGAGCACGCCGACGCTCGTTGGCGTGCCGCCGACGACTGGCTCAACGACCTCCGCTCCCGGATCACGCCCGACGTCTGGACTCCGATGTGATTCGGGCTCAGGTGGCGGCGTGAACGGCAGCCTGCATCGTGTGGGCGAAGGCGATGTCGAAGTCGCGATAGCGCTCCCGTAGCTGCTCGACCGGCCACGGGTCCGGGACCAGCGGCGCGGGGAGCAGCGGCTCGGCGCGCAGGAATCGGACCACCGCCGCCGATGGGCCGATCGACATCGCCAGCGACTCGGGCCGCCCCGACGTCAGTTCGGGCTGCCGGCGGTCGAGCACGGCCAGCAGACGGCGCGCCGTGCCGGCCAAGGCGTCGAGCGACCACAGGAAGCCGACCATCGCCGTGTCGGAGACCCCCCGGATCGGCCCCCGCACGACGGCGAGATCGTCGTCACCGTCGGGCCCGGGAAGGTTGGCCGGGCGCAGCCAGGTGTCGGGTCGTAGCTCCCCCATGCGCAGGTTGGCCATCGTCGTGCGGAAGGCCCGGCGGTCGGCGATGTCGCGGCGGGGGGCGGTGACCAGTGCCGTCCACCACGTCCCATCCCACGCTGCCGGCGCCGAGCGACGCCCGATGTCCTGGGCCGCCTTGCGCTCCAGCAGCCGTCCGGCGAGCCGGTACTCGCCATCCTCGGACGCCAACTCCCCGGCGGCGACCATCCTCGACAGCGCCGTGCGCATCGTGCCGGCTTGGATGCCGAAGACCGGACCGAGCCGGGCGAGTGCGCCCGACGACATCGACGGACGTACCTGCCCGAGGAGGATCGACAGCACCAGCGACCTCGCGTTGAGCGGCCGCATTCCCAACTCGTCGAGCGCGCCGGCCGCTTCCGTCACGTCGTGCAGGCTAGTCGCCCGGCCGACTCCGATGTTACAGCACTTGATCGAGACGATCAGATCATGTAAGGTGCTCTCCATGGTCGCCACCCTCCCAGCGCGTGGACCGGTCCCCACCGTGCCGCCGACGATGGTCCCCGACCCCTCGGTGCTCCCCGCTGGTGTGCTGCCCACCGAGCGGCTCAACGAACGGGCGATGCCAACCCGCCCGTTGCGCGACGAGCTCCGCCGGATCCCCGTGCTGCGCAACACCGTGACGGTCGCCGGGGCGCTGGCCCAGACCCTCGGTGTGGTGATCGCGGCCGTCGTGATCGACCGCTGGTGGACCTGGCTGGCCGCCTTCGTGCTGATGGGACGGGGGCATTGCCTGCTCAACATCCTCGGTCACGAGGCCGCCCACCGCCTGCTGTTCCCCAACCGTCGGGTCAACGACCTCGTCGGCCGCTGGCTGCTCGCCTACCCCTCCTACCAGGCGTTCCTCGGGTATCGCCGGGCTCACTTCGCCCATCACCGTGACGAGATGGGGCCCGACGAACCCGACGCCGCGCTCTATGCCGGCTACCCGATCACCCGCGACTCGTGGCACCGCAAGCTGCGGCGTGACGTCAGCGGCCAGAGTGCGTACAAGAACCTCCGCGGTCTGGGCCGCGGCATCCGCACCCGCAAGCCCGAGGCCATCCAGATCCTCGCCGTCCAGGTCGTGCTGGCGGGCGGGGCGATCGCGGTCGGCGAACCGTTGGCCTATGTGGTGTGGATCGGATCGTGGTCGACGTTGTGGAAGCTGTCCAACCGTCTGCGCTCGATCGCCGAGCACGGCGGTCTCGAACGCCACGAGGACAAGCGCCGAACGACCCATGTGATCCATCAGTCCCGGCTGGCCCGTTTCTGCATGGTGCCGTACCACACCGGGTGGCACCTCGCCCACCACGTCGACATGGGCGTGCCGTGGCGCAACCTGCCGGCGCTGCACGGGGAACTGGTCTCGTCCGGGTGGATCACGCCCGACGTCGAGTACCCGAGCTACTGGTCGTTCTGGCGGGCCTGCTCGTCCCGGCCCGCCGCCTCGGCAAAGGCGGCCGAAGCGACCACCGCCCCGGCGACCGTTCGTGGGGCGACCCGGACCAGCTTCCTCGACTTCGGCTGAGGCGCCGGGGCACCGAACCACCGGGGCACGGAGGCACGGAGGCACGGAGGCACCGGTGGTTCGCTGCGAGCAGCCGCGCCGTTCATCGGTACGTTCGGCGTGATGACCCCAGGACGCTTCGAAGGACAGGTCGCCGTGGTGACGGGCGGCGCCAGCGGGATCGGCCGGGCCACCGTCGAGCGCTTCCTCGCCGACGGCGCCAGCGTGGTGTTCGGTGACCTCAACCGCGACAACGGCGACGCCGTGATGGCGGCGCTCTCGCCCGACCACGCGGCGCGCGCCCGGTTCGTGGTCACCGACGTCGCCGAGGAACACGACGTCGCGGCGTTGGTCGGCGCCGCCGTCGACCAGTTCGGCCGGCTCGACGTCATGTTCAACAACGCCGGGGTCGGTGGGGCGTTCGGACCGCTCGTCGAGCTCGAGGTGAGCGCGTGGGACCGCACGTTCGCCGTGCTGGTCCGCAGCGTCTTCCTCGGCACCAAGCACGCGGCACGGGTGATGATCAACCAGGGAGACGGCGGTTGCATCGTCAACACGGCCTCCGTCGCCGGTCTGGGCGGTGGCGGCGGACCGATCGCCTATTCGGCCGCCAAGTCCGGTGTGGTCAACATGACCTGCACGACGGCGGTGGAACTGGCACCCCACGGGATCCGCGTCAACGCCGTGTGCCCGGGGTTGATCCTCACGCCGCTCGCGGTCGGCAAGAACCAGGAACAGGTCGTCGAGACCGTCGCCACGGCGCAGCCCTGGCCCGACAGCGGTCTGCCGGTCGACATCGCCGGGCTCGTCACCTATCTCGCCTCCGATGACGCTCGGTTCGTCACCGGCGAGGCGATTCGTGCCGACGGTGGGCTGCTCGCGGCCGGGCCACGGCTGTACGGGGCGACCGACCCCCACGCCGCCACGACGCGCTACACCGGCTATGCCGACGGGTCGACCGGCCGACCCGTCGAGAAGCGACGCCTCGCCGAACGCTGAACACCACGCGGGCGTCGCGAGCCGGGTAGGCCCGGCACCTGGCTGAATGATCGCGCGGCGTCCGGGACGTGACAGGCTCCAGCCCCGTGGGGGAGCATCGGGCCGAGCAGCGCCGGACCCTCAACGTACTGCGCGCCGCGGTCGTGCCGGGCAACGCCGCCGTCGCCGGCTCGGTGGCGGTCGTCTCGCTGCTGGCAACCGAGCTGCTGGGCTCGGACCGATGGGCGGGTCTTGCCAGCGCCGCGTTCACCTTCGGCGCCGCGCTGACCGCCATCCCCTTGGCCGCCGCGATGCGTCGCCACGGGCGTCGTCGCCCACTCGCCACCGCGTTGCTCATCGGCGCGACCGGTGCCGTCATCGCCGCCGTCGGCGGCCAGCTCGAGATCTTCGGTGTGCTCCTCGTGGGGATGCTGTTGTTCGGCGCCGGCCAGTCGGCCACCCTGCAGGGCCGCTACGTGGCCGCCGACCTCGCACCGGAGCACGAGCGGGCCACGGCGATCGGCGCAATCGTGTGGATCGGCACGCTCGGGGCCGTCGGTGGCCCGGTGCTCGCCCCCTTCGAGCAGGACTTCGGTGAGTGGATCGGTCTCGGCCGCTACATCGGGCCCTACCTGTTTGCTGCGGCGCTGTTCGTCGTCAGCGCCATCGTCTACCTCGTGCTCCTCAAACCCGACCCGTTGGCACTGATCGGGGGGATCGACCCGCACGCCGAGCGCACCCGGCCGCTCCACCAGGTGCGCCAGTCCTTCGGTGTGATCCGCTCGTCACCCGGCGCGTCGTTGGGGCTGGTGGCGATGGCCGGATCGCAGGCCGCGATGGTCGGCGTGATGACGATGACCCCGCCGCACATGCGCGACCACGGTCACAGCGACCTGTCGGCCTACGTGATCGCGGTCCACATCGTGGGGATGTTCGGGCTGGCCCCGCTGGTCGGGCGGTTCGTCACGCGCGTCGGCGCCATCCCGGCCATCCAATGGGGCACGGTCGTCCTCGGGGGTGGGACGATCGTCACGGTCGCCGCCGGGTACGTGCCGGCGCTGATGTTCGCCGGCCTGTTCCTGTTGGGGTTGGGCTGGAACCTCGGCCTCATCGGCGGGACGACGCTGCTGACGGCGTCGGTGCCGTCGGACACCCGGGTCGAGGCGCAGGGAACCGGCGACCTCACCTTGAGCTCTTGTGGCGCCGTGGCGGCGTTCTGCTCGGGCTTCGTCAAGGAGGGGTGGGGTTTCCACATGCTGGCCAACGCGGCGGCCGCGCTGGCGGCCGGGATGTTGGCCTACGCATGGTTCACCAAGCTGCGCCTCGTTCGGTTGGGCCGCCAGCCGGCGGCCTGAGCGACCGAACGCCGCCGGCCGAGGGGCTATCGTCGCCTCGATGACGCTCGACTCCGCGGTGGCGGATGTCGCCACCTTGTTGTCGGCCGCGGCGCCACGCATCGCCGCACCACGCGAGGAGCCCGGTGACTCCTTCGTCCTCCACGCCCCGCTCGAGACCCTGGCCCGTGTCGGTCTGCTCGACCACGTCGCCGCCGACGAACGCGCCGGGATCGTCGAGCGGATCCGCGCCACCGCGGCGACCTACGACACCTACCGCGCGTGGCCGCGGACCGCCGCCCCCTCGTCCATCGCCGACGAGGCGACCGCCCGGCGGACGCTGGTGGCGGGCATCGCGGCGACCGACTTCGACGCCGTGGATGACGCCGTGCGCTGGTTGAGCGCCCGCCTCGACACCGACGAGTTGGTCGTCGCCATCGCCGACCCCATCGTGGCGTCGCTGGCCGCCGCCGCCCACGGGGCGATCTTCGCCTATCTCCTGCCACGGGTCGCCGCCCGCCAACTCCCGGCCGCGGCGATGCTGCGCACCACCGCCCACGAGCTGGCTCGACACCCCGAGTGGCGGCTGTCGTGGTTCGACCATCGGCCCAGTGCCACCGCGATGCCCAGCGCCGACGCCGCCGTCGAGTTGGAACGACGCCTGGCCCGGCCGCCATCGGTGACCCCGGCGTCGGACATGATCCAACCGACGATGGATGCCGTCGAGCAGGCCGGGCTGGCGACCGATCTGCTGGGGGATCTGGTCGGCGTGCTCACCGTGCGCGACGCCCGTCACGCGCTGGTGCGCACCGCCGCGCGCTCGATGCTCCAAGACGATACGGACGGCGCGCCCTACACCTGGTCGCACTGCCTGACGATGCCCCAGGCAACGCTCGGCATCGCACGGTCGGTCAGCGACCGCGTCGCCGCGATCGCCGTCGCCGCGACCTATGTGTTGGGATTTCGTTCGACATGCGGCCTGGTCGCGGTCGAACCCGACTGGGAACCCGAGCGACCGAGCCGGCCGATCACCGGCGGGCTCGATCTCGGGGCCACACCCGGCGAGGTCGCCGCGGTCGCCTGGTATGCCCCGCCCGACGCCCGTCCCGCCATCTGGCGGCAACTCGCGGCCCACGCTGGTGCGCACCGTGATGCCCACCTCGCCAAGTACACCTTGGCGTCGCTCGACGCCACCCGTGGCGACCCCGGCCAGGAGTCCCTTTACCTGGCCGCCGCGGCATTTCTCAACGCCTGGTGGTGCCAACCCTCACGGTGACCGCCGGGTGCCTTCGGCCAGCTCTTTGATGCCGGTGAGGTTGGCCTCCATGTTGGCGCGGTGCTCGGAGAGACGTCGATAGAGGATCTTCGACTCCTTGTCGGGCATCGCCTCCAGCGCCGGGGTGAGCCCGCTGGGCCCCGGCCCGATCCGCATCCACTGGGTGAGCCGGGTGCCGTCGCCGTCGGGTTCGAGTCGGAAGCACCATGTCGCGCCGGGTCGTCCGGGTTCGATGCCGTCCACGTCGTAGGCGAACTCACGCTCGAACTCGAGGGCGGTGACCGTCGAGATGGTCTCCCAGGTTCCGATCGCGGCGTGATGGTTGCGGCCGACGAAGCGGGCACCGATCGTCGGTGTCTCGGCCCCGTCCATCCAGTCCGCGCCCTGGAACTCGCTGCTGAACCTCGCCGGCAGCGCGATGTCGGTCACCAGGGCCCACACCGCCGCCAACGGGGCGCCGATATCGATCGACGCCTCGGTGGACGGGCCGTCGGCGAAACGGAGCTCGGGGGGTTCGCTGCTCATCGGATGTCACCGTAGACCGGGCCGACCACACGGGTTCACTCGTGGAACTCGGTCGGCGACACAATGACCGCATGCGCATCCACATCGCGACGATGGTCAGCGGACCCGATGACGTGCAGTTCGTCATCGATGCCGAGCGCCTCGGAGCCGACTGTGTCTGGGTGCCCGAGGTCTGGGGTGCCGACGCCCTCACCCCTCTCGCCTACCTGGCGGCCCGGACCGAGCGCATCGGCCTGGCGTCGGGGATCGTGCAACTCGGGGCGCGTACCCCGGCCAACCTGGCGATGACGGCGATGTCACTGCAGACGTTGTCCGGCGGCCGCTTCCGGCTCGGTGTGGGCACCAGCGGCCCGCAGGTGATGGAGGGGTGGCACGGTGTCCGCTTCGACGCGCCGGTGACGATGACCCGCGAGACCATCGAGATCATCCGCATGATCGCCCGTGGCGACAAGCTGCAACACGACGGTCGGGTGTATCGGTTGCCGCTGCCCGACGGGCCGGGTCGCCCGATCCGCTCGATGCTGGCGCCGACCGAGGTGCCGATCTATGTCGCTTCGCTGGGTCCGAAGAACCTCGAGCTGACCGGCGAGCTGGCCGACGGCTGGCTGGGCAACGCCTTCGTCCCCGAACACGCCGAGGTCTTCCTGGCGCCGATGCGTGAGGGCGCCGAGCGCGCCGGTCGCACGCTGGCCGACCTCGATCTGGTGATGCCGGCCGCCGTCGAGGTCACCGACGATCCCGAGGAGGCCGGCCGCCGCCACGCTCGTGGGTACGCCTTCACGATCGGGGCGATGGGCTCGAAGGACCAGAACTTCTACAACCGGGCGTTCGCCCGCCAGGGCTTTGCCGACGACGTCGCCGCCGTGCAGGAGTTGTGGCTGGCCGGCAAGCGCGACGAGGCCGCCGCACGCGTCCCGATCGAGCTTGGTCTGCACACCAACCTCCTCGGCCCGCCGGCGACGATCCGGGCGCGGCTGGCGGTCTATCGCGACGTCGGGATCACCGCCGTCCAGGCCAAGCTCGCCGGCACCGCAACCGAGCGCCTCGACACCCTCGCCGCCCTGATCGACGCCGCCCACGGTCTCTGATCCGAGTATCTGCCGTCACCCGAGTATCGGGAGGCGCGAATCCGGTGTTCGCATACTCCGATGCGGGCCCGGCTGGTGCCGGCTCGGCGGGCGCCGGTGCCCGGGTGTGGTGACGGTCGTCGCGTCACCAGGCGTCGACGACGGGTCGAAGGTCGGTGGGGGCTGCGCCGTGGAGGATGACACCGTCGGCGCCGAGGTCGAACTGGTGCTCCACCGCGGCCGCGCACTGCTCGGGGGTGCCGGTCGCCGCCGACGCCAGCCACGCCGGCGGGATCAGTGTCGCGACATGCTCTAGCTCCTCGGTGGTCGCGGTCTGATCGAGCGCACCCCGGAACTCGCTCACGAACGGGTCGGCGCGGAACCTCGCCAGTGGCTCGGGGTCCCAGCCGTTCGTCTCGACCATCAGATCCCCATACGCCTGCAGATAGGTGGCCAACCGTCCAACCGTCTTCTTCAGCCGCACATCCTCCGGGAGGTGGTCACCGATCGTGGCAAAGCACGACCACACCCACACCGAGTCGGGGTCGCGTCCCGCCTGCTCGGCCGCCTCCTTCACGGTGCGGACGCACCGCACCAACGTGTCGTCGTCGAAGAACGTGTGCAGCACGACGTGGTCGAACGCCCGGCCCCCCAGCTTGAGCGTCTCGGGTCCGAACGCCGTGATCGTCAGCGGGATGTCCTCGTCGAAGTCGGGGTCGAGACGGAGCATCGGGTACGAACCCATCGGCCCGTCGTGCCCGAGGATCGTCTCGCCATGCCAGAGTCGGCGCATCACCCCGGCGAAGTCCTCGAGCTGGGCGGTCGTCACCGGCGGGAGCCCCATCGCCTTGGTCATCGGGGCGATGCCACGACCGAGACCGAGCGAGAAGCGCCCGCCGGTCAGTCGGTGCATGGTCGTCGCGTACGCCGCCGTGACCATCGGGTGCCGGGTGTTGTGGTTGGTCGCCGCCGTGGCGATCATCAAGTTCTCCGAGACGGCACCGACCGCGCCCGACAGCGTGGCGGCCTCCTTGATGTTGAACCGCTCGGAGATGAACACCCAGCCGAGTCCGAGGTCCTCGCCGTCGCGCACCTCGGGGATGAGGTCACGCGGCGAGCGTGGTGCTCCCGCCAGGGTGTAGAAGCCGAGTCGTTCACGTCCGGGGCGCACGTCGATCAGGCTGCCACGGCGACGACGACGCGGTCGGATCCTGGAGGTTCAGCGCTCGTCGACGAAAGACTCCACCATCCACGTCAGGTGCCGACGCGGCAGCGCCGTGGGGACGAGGTGGAACTCGGCGAGCCGGCCGATCACTCGGGTCGGCGACGCCAACTCGCTGGCGCGGTGGTAGTGGGGCCGGTTGTCATAGTCATCCCACAGGACGCGCACCGGTCGGCGGCAACGGAGGGCCACGGTCACGAAGCAGGCCAGGCGGAAGCGTCCGTCGATGAGCACGACGTCGGGCTCGACGAACTCGGAGGCGTCCCAGATCGCCGTCGGGTAGCGCGGCCACCTCCCGCAGGTGGTCGGATCGGTCGGGCGGCCAAACGGACCGGTGGGCCCGATGTCGACGTGATGCAAGCTCACCTCGGCGTGGGGCGGATGGACCTCGAACCACTTGCGCACGAGAGCGACCCAGCGGGCATCGCTCTCCACCGACATCACCCGTTGGGCGTGTTCGGCGGCCAGCACCGTCGAACCGCCACTGCCGTACTCGAGAACGACCGAGGCCCCCTCAAGGATCTCGCGGACGTGGTCGGCCTCAGCCGCCGGCATCATCAGGTTCGGCGGTTGGTGGGTATCGCCGGTCGAGCTCATGGTGTCCCCACCCGTCGACGGACCCCTCGGGCGAGGTGACCGACACGAGCACGAGCGACCGCCGGACGTGAGCGCGCGCCGTACAGATCCTCCATCCGGGCGCGTCGCATGCCCTGGCGAAGGGTCCACAGCTCCTGCCAGCGTCGGAGCGCGATCGGATGATCGAGTCCGTACCACGCCGCGTCGAACCATCGTTGACCGATCCGCGTGGGCTCGGGAACATCGGCCTCGGTCAGGGCGCGCGCCGTGGCCAGGAACCCCTCGATCGCCAACACGCCGGCCGGACCCGAGCGGTGGAAGCGACGTCGTAGCGCCGCCCAGTCCACCGGTCCGACCGCCGCGCTGATCGACACCAGGTCGATGACGGCGCGCAGCGGGAGCAGCGCCAGCTGGGTTGAATGATCGTGCACGGTCGCGTGGGCGATCAGCAGGGCGATCGCGTCATCGACACTGGGGAGCCGGAGCGGGGTGCCGGTGAGAGCGACCGACCGTTCCATCAGCCCGGCACCCGACACCACGGGGTGACGTCCGCGCATCGGCGCGACGTGCAGTTCGACGCTCCCGTCGATCTTCGGGTGGGCCATCGCCGGAAGCTGATGCGTGGCGAGGTCCTGGTCGGGGCCCGAGGCGAGCGCGCCGTAGCCGAGGGACTGCATCGCCGTGACGGCGGCCCCGCTCGCCGATGGCTCGATGACGAGGTCGATGTCGATCGTTTGACGCGCCGGCGGATCCGCCAGCCAACCGGCCAGCATCCAATGGGCGGCCTTGATCGGCACGACGGGGATGGCCCGGCTGACCAGCGCGCCGAGCGACAGCTCGAGGTGTGTGCGCAGCGAGCGTTGACGGCGCCGGGTGGCGGCGTAGGCGTCGGCGAGCACGGCGGCCGGGCTGGTGCCGTGGCGGTCGAAGCGCGAACGCGTCGGCGACCAGCCCCTCGCTCGCATCGCGCCGGCGACGGCCGGGAGTAGCTGATGCTCGGCGGCGACGGTCAACAGCGCATCCCAGCCGACCGCCGGCCGCAGGTCCGCCGGCGCCGAGCCGGTCACCCACTGAGCCAGTTCGCGGGTCGTCGCCTGCCTTGTGGTCACCCCTCGATTCCTCCTGTCGCGTCGGCGACCGTTCTCGCCGAATCGTAAGGCCCGCCGGCCTCACCGGAGACGCCGACGTCGCTCCAGGCGATCGCACCGGAGGGTCGCAGCGTCCGTCGAATCTCGTTGGCGGACATCGGGGTACCGAACTCGCCACCGTGGGTCAGCCGAGCCCACTGGTCGTCGGTGGCCTTCCAGGCTTGGGGCGCGAAGAGGGTGAATCGGTACCGGGGGTCGTCGATCGGCAGCAGGTAGATGTCGGCTCGTCGGTGGGGGTGGAAGAACCCGGCGATCGGGAGGTGGATGGTCTCGGCCTGTGACAACCAGGCGGCCATCCACGAGAACGTGCTGACCGAGAGCGCGAGATGCCGGGACCGCCGGAGCCGCTCGAAGTCCTCGATCAGCCCGAGCGATCGGGCGAACGTGGCGTCGGGAAAGGCGCACCGCAGCGCGTCGAGGTAGGGGTGATCCAACTCCAGTTGGCCGGTGAAGACCGGATGAAGCTCGGTCTCGGAGATGAGCCGCCGGTAGTACCCGATCGGCAGCGGCGGGTAGTCGCTGAACGTCTGGGCCAACGTGTTGCCGGTGCGGATGTGGATGACCAAGTCGTCGTCGCCGAATCCGGCGATCGCCCGCGTCTCGAGTGGAGCCGGGAACATCGCCCGGGCGGCGCGAAGGTCGGGGATGAGGTCGAGTCGGCACCCGACCATGAAGCTGTGCAGACGGTTGAACTCGCCGGCGCGATGGTCGTGTTGGAGGGCGGTGATGTCGACGTCGTGACCTTGGATGTGACGGATCCGGTCGCCTCGGCGCACCGGATGTTCGTCGAACGTCACCCCGTACGCGGGGATTCCCGGCCCGGTGAGGACGGCATCGGGGAACGCGTACCGGTGGAGCTGCAGGCCGTGCAGATGGTTGAACATCCGGTTCCCGAGGCCCCCGGGACCGGAGAGTCGCAGTACCAGCGGTCGCGTCGGCCCGGACCGGCGAGTCAGCCGAGCGAGGGTGCGGCGACGCCACGGTGTATGGACGCCGCCGCGGGGCATCGTGTCAACGCCCCCGCCGTGGTCACCGACGCGGCGCGATGACATGTCCCGGTCCCCCGTGGAGTGATCGCAGGCGAAGCACCATCTCGCTGAAGGAGCTGACCTTGGTGCCGACGAAGTAGCGGGCGCGGGCGCACGCCGCCAGGTCGACGCTGGCGTCGAAGGTGGTGGTGGCGCGGAGATGGCCGGGGAGCGGGACGAACACCGGCGGTTCGTTGAGGTCGAACTCGGTGGCGAACCGCTCGTAGGTCGCTTCGGCATCGCAGGCCAGCCAGATACGTCGGGGCCGAAGGGTGCGGGCCACGGACAGGAACGAGTCGATCCGGTCGTGGCTCGCCATGTCGGTCATCCGGACGTGCATCGCCAGGTCGTAGTCGTCGACCTCCTCGGCGGCGGCGCGCACGTCGGCCCGGAACCACACCCGCCGATAGATCTGCGAGATCTCCCAGCGGTTCGGTGTGGGCAGACCGTAGGCCCGGAAGTAGATGCCCATGTCCAGCGCCCCGGGGATCGGGATGATGTCGGGGGCGAGTTGGTCGACGTCGTGGATCTCGACGCCCTCGACGGCGATGCACCCCAGGTTGGGCATGGCGTGGATGCTGCGCTCCCACGCCATCGCCGGGGTCGGGAGCCCACGCCGTCGGGTGGCCTCGGCGTAGGCCAGCAGGGTCCGCATCCGGTTGGCGATTCCCCCGCCGGGGGCCAGGCGTGACGTCATCGTCGCGGCGCCGTCCGGCACCGGCGCGACCGCCGCCGACCGTCGCGGCCGACGAGCGCGACGCAGGATTTCACGCCGTCGGGTGCGCTCGGGCACGCGTCGAACCAACCCGTGGGTGTCCGGTCAGTTCGGGGTGGTCGTGGTCACCGTCGTGGTCGTGGTGGTGGTCGTGGTCGTGGTCGCCGTCGTCGACGTCGTCGTGGTGCCGCTGGGGTCGGTGGTGGTCGTGGTCGTGGTGCCGTCCGGGCTCGTCGTGGTGGTGGCGGTCGTGCCGTCGATCAACGTGGTGGTCGTCGAGCCGTCGGGGTTGGTGGTGGTGACCGAGCCGTCGGGCAGCGTGGTCCGGCTCGACGAGCCGCCGGCGGCAGCCGTGCCGGACTGCGAGGGGCTGTAGTCCCGTGGCCGGCTGGCGATCGCTCGAGCGTCAAAGGTCATGACGGCGGGCACGACCATGCCGGCGGCTCCCATCCGTCGGAGAAACGCGCGACGGCTGGCGTCGTTCGATTGTTCTGCGTCGACCGGCTCGTTGGACATCGAATCACCGTTCCCTCAACAGTTGTGGTAAGTAACAGTTTCCGGAGAGTATCAACAGAGTCTCTGTTGCGCCAGCAAATTTCCCGCCTCGGCCGGATCGTCGGCGGCCAGGGTCCACACGGGGAGATGATCGACCAGGCGCGCGGTGCGTCCGATCAGGTCGCCAAGACGCTCGTCGAAGGGGAAGAGGTTGTCGATGATCGTCGGCATCGCGTCGATCACCGGGCTCGGTGTGAGGCAGGCGGCGCCGCGGCCCGCCATGACCACGATTGCGCCGATCGGTCGTTCCGTGACCAGACAGGGATGCCCGGATTCGACCGGGTCCCAGGCGCGGATGGTCCCGTCGGCCACCCCGGGCAGCGTGCCCCAGAGCCGATCGAGCTCGCGGTCGAATCGGGCGATGCCCGGCTTGAGGTGAAACCGCCGGGCCACGGGAATCGACGAGGTGCCGCGGATCACGACGCTCTCGTCGGCGGGCACCGCCAACCCCTGCCGGCGGATGAGCTCGCAGGCGAGTGTGGTCTTGCCCGCCCCCGACGGCCCCACCAGGAGCACTCGCCCGCAGGGGTGTTCGACCGTCGCCGCGTGCAGCCGGTGCCAGCCGCGGTGCGCGGCGGTGGCGAACGCGGCGCGGTGGACACGGTCATAGAGCACCTCGAGGACCTCGGTGGGCGAGGCGTCTCGTGCCAGCACGATGGCGTCGCCGTCGGTGACGTCCCAGCCGCCGTTGCCGGACGTGACGTGATACGTCGAGTGTTCGGTGGCGGCGAAGTCGTGCGCTGCCCGTTGATGGAGATAGCGCAGCGTGTCGGCGATGACCTGGCCGTCGGTGGGGATGGTGATCGTGACGTGATGCCAGAGCAGACGGAACTGCAGCTCTATTGCACGATCCCCTTGCGCATCAGCTCATCGACGCAGGTCACGACCTCGGTGGCCGGGTGGCGGCTGGAGCCGAAGTACTCCTGCACCGTGCGGGCGATCGCCGCGACGTCGTGGTCGCCATCGCACAACGTCATGATGGCAGCGGCCGATGAGTTGAGGTAGTGGACCTGCTCCGATGTGGGGTCATACACGACCAGACCGTCGGCGACCTGCTCGATCTCGAGCCCGGCGACGCTTGAGGGATTCCACGACGTTGTCACGGGGCAATTGTACCCCGCGCCACGAGGAGGGCTGGACGGTTCGGAGACGTCACCGATCCCCCCGGAGGACGTACCAGTCGTCAAACGACGAGTGTCGTTCGAGCACGCGCTCGTAGCCGTGGTCGGTCAGCAACGCCATGATCGCCGTGCGACTGAGAGTGAAGTTGTGTTCGCAGGTGATCACGCCGATCGTGCGTGTGTTGAAGTCGTGGGCGGCGAGTATGTCCAACTCGCTGCCGGCGGTGTCGAGGCTCAGGTAGTCGATGTGCGTGGGGGCCCGGTGGGCGTCCAAGAGATCATCGAGCGAGACGGTCTCGACCGGGTAGCGCGAGCCGGTCCGCCGCTTGGAAACGTGGTGGTCGACGTCGGCGTCGGCCTCGATCGTCGACAGGGTGGGGTGCGGCATTTCGAGGAAGGTCGTCGTCCCCGAGCGTGAGGACACGGCGCGCGTGTCGATAGTGGCCGTCGAACGGTTGGCGCGCAGCGCCCCGTGGAAGCACCCCGCCGGCTCGACGAGGATGCCGCGCCATCCGAGTTCGCGCTCGAGCAGCAGGGAGTTGCTGAATCGCACCCCATCGCTGGCCCCGATGTCGACGAAGTAGCCGTCGCGACGACATCCCGCGAATGCCCAGGCGACCAGTTCTTGGCCGAGTTGCGAGTGCTTGAGCTCGTAGAGGCGGAGCGCTTCAGCGGCCGGAGCGTGGTCCAATGCCCGCAGGAGGCTGCCGCGGCGCTCCAACTCCACCAGCAGCTCTTCGGCCGTCGCGGCCCGCCGTCGCACGGCACCGAGTTCATGCGCCGTCTGCTCGCGTTGGCGGATGAGGTGGTCGTAGGTGCGGCGTCGCATGACCCGAACGTCCAACCGGCCGAGCCCGGCGTGGAACGCGGCGAGGAGCCGTCGGCGCCGACCGGGCTCGGTCACGCGTCCGCCACCGCCACATCGGCGTCGTCGGGAATGACGCCGACGCTCTCGTCCAAGAAGGTGCGGGCCGGCTGGTCGGTCACGTTCAGTAACCCGTCCGGACGCCGCCCGTTGTAGTGGTGAAGGCCGAACAGCACCGGATCGGGTCTGGCCATGTGGCGCTTGTCGCCGAACTGCCACATGTAGTGCACGTCGACCCGAGTGGCCTGGTCGAGCCGCACGACGTTCTTCCAGCGGCCGGTCTGGAGGCCGCACACTCCGAGCCCGGCCCGTTCGAGGGGTACCCCGTCGTCGGTCCAGCGCGACTCGTAGACGATGCCCTTGAGCACGATCCGTGGGCAGTCACTGCGCTCGGCGCGCTCGATCAGGTCGTCCCAGTCGAAGCCCGGAGCGACGACCAGGTACTCGTCGGGGTCGATGAAGGCCGCCCAGTCGATCAGTCCGCGATACTGCTCGCAGAACCGTGCGTACGCTTCGGCTTGACCATGGATCACCTCGCCGGTCTCCAGTCGAGGCTGCCAGTCGAGGACGGTCACCCCATCGAGCGGCGCCAGCTCGGCTCGCATCAGCGCCGCGATCCCGGCCTCGTCGACGTCGTCCAGATAGTGCTCGAAGGGCAACGAGCGGCCCTCCTGGCGGCGCTGATCGGCGAGGTCGTAGCGGTGGGCACTGGTCCGGCGGACCGATCCGATCGAGCCGGTGTTGTCGAGCAGGTAGACGGCCCATCCCTGATCGAGGTGGTGCTGACACCATTCGGTGATGAAGGGCAGGTGCTCGCGCGGGCGCAGCACGGCGACGATCGCCCGCCGACGTCGATCTGCCGGCGGGGCGACGACTTCGAGTGACGGGACCACGATCGGCAGGATGGGGCCGATCACCCCATCCGGATCGTGATCGTGCTGCGCTGTCGATCCTCCGCCGATGAGGCTGATCGACGAGGCCTCGATCGTCAGGTACGTGGCGCGCGGGCCGTACCCGTCGGCGCCACCCGTCGTCACCAGATCGGCCCGCGGGCATCCGGTCGCTCGGGCCAGTTGTTGGCGTGGGTTCTCCACCGTGGCTTCGGGCTCGAGCACCAGCGCGCTGCGGTAGCCCCGCTGGGCGGCCCGTCGGGTGGCCTCGGCGATCGCGGCCTCCCAACGCTCGTCACCGTCGTCACCGTCGTCGACTTCGGGGTCGATGATCTCGACACGCCACAACACGTCGAACTGGTCGAACGACGACACGGCGTCGAGCCGTGACATCTCGGGCGGGCGCACCGCGAACAACCCGTCGATGCCGATGAAGGGGCTCGTCAGCTGACGGTCGATCCGTTCGGCGACGTAGCTGAACATGTTGTCGTTGGCCATTGCCCGGTAGTGCTGCTCGAGGCCGTCGAGATCCCATCCGAGCTCGTCGAACGTGATGCGGTAGTTCCGCAGCCGCTCCTCGTACGCCATCGGATACGGGATCCCGCCGGGGCGTTCGAATCGGTGCGCCCACAGGATGCCGGGGTGGCACACCGTGCGGCCCCCGGCCCGTCGGATCTTCTCGTGGAGGTAGCCCTCCTCGGCGCCGAATCCGCGCAGCCGCGGGTTGAAGCCGGGCCAGGCTTCCTTTCGGCAGGCGAAGAAGCCCAGGCCGTGCATCTCGATGTCGAACGGTTCACCGGCGGCGAGCGCTCGTTCGTCGAGTGCCCATTTCCCAAACATCGACTGTCCCCACTCCGGGATCATGTGGGTCGCCATCGCCCGGGTTCCGCCCCGCTGGGTGAGCACCCCTTGGACGAGGTCCATGCATCCGGGCCGTTGATCGAAGTACTCGAGCAGGGCAACCAGCGATCCGGGAGCGAGCAGCACGTGCGAATCGAGGCAGCACACCACGTCGGCATCGGCCTCTCGAAAGAGCAGATCGCGCACCGCGGTGCCTCGGTAGCCGTCGAAGGGTAGGTACCGGAACCGGGGGAGTGACTCCATTCGCTTCAGGTACCTGGCGGCCTCGCCGGTGGGGTGGTTGTCGAGCAGGAGGAAGGAGATTCGGTCGGCCACCTCGCGGTGGTGCACGAGCGTCGACACCGCCGTGAACCAGGCACCGTCGAAGTCGTCGTAGGTCGCCATGGCGATGCACAGGTCGGCGTGACCCACCGATGGCGTGGGCGCCGGGGCAGTGCGAGCCTCTTCCGCCGCCTGCTCGAGTCGCCGGAGGATGCCGCCCACGGTCTGCTGTACGTCACCCACGCCCGCCAACGCTACTCGTGCGAGCGCAAGCGATGAGACGGGTCCCGTGTCGGTCTGGGGGGCGCGACCAGGTGGACGGGAATGGGCTGGGTCGCGGCGACGGTCGGTCTTCGCCCGTGGTAATACCAACGGTGCTGCCATGAGCGGGGATGAGTGTGTCCAAGCGATCGGTCTCCCTGGACGATGCAGTCGCAAAACGGGTTGAGCAGGCAGCGAGTGACGAAGGTGTGTCGTTCTCGACGTGGCTCTCTGCAGCGGCTCACGACAAGCTCCGGCTTCACGACGCCATGCATGGCATCGCTGAGTGGGAGGCCGACGCCGGTGAACTCACGCCAGAAGAGCGAGCCGCAAGACAAGCGCTGCTCGAGCGGCTGATTTGGCGACCAGGTCGCCAAATCAGCGTGACGGCCGGCCTCACGTACGACACCGGAGCCCTGATCGCCGCCGAGCGCAACGATCGACTGCTGTGGGCCCTGCGCCGCGCAGCGGTCGAACGTGGACTGCTTCCAACGGTGCCCGCCGGTGTTCTCGCCGAAGCATGGCGGGGAGGGCTACAGCACCAGATGTCGCGCCTGTTGAAGGGCTGCATGATCGAAGGGCTCGACGAGCAACAGGCTCGTCGAGTCGGTGTGCTCGTCGCCCGAAGTGGACTTGCTGACACGGTCGACGTCGCCGTCGTGGAGGGTGCCCTGCGACGCGACGACGCAATCGTCACGTCGAACCGCACTCACCTTGAACAAGTCGCAGACAGCATGGCCCGGCCACTGGTGATCCACGACCTGTAGCGACACTTCGGGCTCGACGTGGTTGAGTCACCGGTCGTAGGGCTGACGGGTGACCTTGAGGACCCGGCATGTCACCGTCACGGCGACCCGTCGACGGCGAGTGCGCTGACGAGCGGGTAGATGTTGGCCTGCGTCAACACGCCGCAGCTCGACGCAAGAATGCACCCACGCGTTCGGCCTGGTCTGCCGCATCACCCCCGGTACATCGATCGGCGGAACGGGAGGGATTCGAACCCTCGGGCCTTGTGGGCCGTCCGCTTTCAAGGCGGGTGCATTCGTCCGCTCTGCCACCGTTCCGGAGGGCAGGGTAACGGGAGGGGCGAGCGCCTCCTGCCGAGCAGTCGCCACCGCAATCGAGCGCCTCGAGGGGCGGCGGGAGCTTCCGACGCGTCGGCGCAGGCCTGAGTACACTGCGCCGTTCTCGGGAGAGGTGCCGGAGTGGCCGAACGGGGCGCCCTGCTAAGGCGTTGACCATCGTAAGGTGGTCCGTGGGTTCAAATCCCACCCTCTCCGCTCAGACCAGGAGTGTTGGCCGCGTTGAACCCTACGGGGGCCAGCCAATTCCGTGTTGGCTCCTTGGCCCGCGACCCGGCGGCGTTCGGAGCCGTCACGGAACGGTCGTGTTGGCGCCAACGCCTCCTTGCTGGGAGTCGATCTGCGACCAACTCGGTGACGACGTAGCGGGCTGCTCCGATGACAGTGCGGTCCCGATGGTGCCGAGCTCAAACCCTCCGTCTGGACAGAGCGCCTCCGCCGCCGTCTCGATTGCGTCGCCTGCTGCGACCAGTTCCGAGGCGCTCGCCCCCCACATCTCGGCAAGGGCAGCGTCGAGTGTGGTGCCCCCGTCAACCGCAGCTCGGACTTGACGGATCGCATCGCCGATCGTCGCGGCGCCGTCCAACGCGCTGACAGGTACGTCGCTCGGACCAGAGGCAAGCTGGTCGAAACGGCTGATGTACGACACCAACACCTCGTCGACCCCGGTTTGCGGTACCGGGGTCAACGCGGGAAGTCGCCGGGCGACAGCGGCACACCAGCCGTCAAGCGAACTGACGGCCGTCGACTCCGCGCCGGTCCCGACCGACGGTCCGTCGGCGTCGCAGGATCCCAACGAGACCAGCGCCGCACCCACCGCCACCCACCCACCGAACCTCCGAAGTCCGGTCGTCATCCTTGGACGTCCTCGTATCGTTTTGGTAGCTCATAGAGGTTCACCGGACCACCCGCATCCTGCTCGTGCTGCACGATCGCAACCGACGTGTAGCCACCGTCGGGCGTCGGGTAGTCGCGGATTACCCTCGAAACTTGGGTACTGCCCGACCGTCGCGTCGACGACCACCTGGCCATCCTCGCCCCGACGCACGCGCACTGCTCCGTTGATCGCCGGTGACACACCACCGAGAACCTCGGGGACAGCAGCATTAAGCAGGCGATAATCAAAGACAACATTACCCGTGACCCCATCCCCGACGGTGAACACCCTGAACTGACTTGGGAACTCTTCGGGCAGGTCGAGAATGTTGTCGTCGGTGTACTCGACTGGGAGTGCAGGCAGCTCCTCGCCCCCCAACCTGGTAGTTGGATACGCAATCAGTACGCCGACTCCAGCCTCGTGGTCCAGGACGACGCGCGCTCTTGAGGGAAGGTTGTAGTCTGCAGCGTCTTCCTCCAACGCAAACCGGCTCTACGCGATGAGGCGTGGTTGGCGGCCTCGGATTCTGCGGGTGGGGACGGTAGCCCATGTGATGCCGAGTTGGCCGATGAGGCGGCGCCTGTAGTTGTTGTGGCTGGTGAAGCCGTG
>JBKEAH010000263.1:0-4243 GCA_047972065.1 Desertimonas sp. | reverse complement strand
GATCCGCGAGTCCGACTGGATCGTCGACATCGGCCCGGGTGCCGGCGAGCACGGCGGCGAGGTGGTGTACGCCGGCCCGGTCGAGGGCATCACCAAGGTGAAGGAGTCGATCACCGGCCAGTACCTGTCGGGCGCGAAGTCGATCCCGGTGCCCGAGCACCGGCGGTCGCAGAGCTTCGACCAGCTCACCGTGGTCGGCGCCCGCGAGCACAACCTGCAGAACATCGACGTGCACATCCCGCTCGGCAACTTCGTGGCCGTCACCGGCGTGTCGGGCTCGGGCAAGTCGACCCTGGTGCGCGACATCCTGCTCCCGGTCCTGATGCAGCGGATCTACAAGTCGAAGACCCCCGCGGGAAAGCATCGGCGGATCAACGGCATCGAGCAGCTCGACAAGGTCATCGACATGGACCAATCGCCGATCGGGCGCACCCCGCGCTCCAACCCGGCGACCTACACCGGCGTGTTCGACAGCATCCGCAAGCTGTTCGCCTCGACCAACGAGGCCAAGGTCCGCGGCTACCTCCCGGGACGGTTCAGCTTCAACGTCAAGGGTGGTCGGTGCGAGGCCTGCGCCGGCGATGGCACGATCAAGATCGAGATGCACTTCCTGCCCGACGTGTACGTGCCGTGCGAGGTGTGCAAGGGCGCCCGATACAACCGCGACACGCTCGACATCGAGTTCAAGGGCCGCAACATCGCCGACGTGCTCGACATGCCGGTCGCCGAGGGGGTCGACTTCTTCGCCAACCAACCCGGCATCGCCCGCTACATGCAGACGCTGATGGACGTCGGGCTCGGCTATGTACGCCTGGGGCAGCCGGCCCCGACGTTGTCGGGCGGCGAGGCACAGCGCGTCAAGCTGGCCACCGAGCTCGCCAAGCGCTCCACCGGGCACACGATCTACCTGCTCGACGAGCCGACGACGGGCCTGCACTTCGACGACGTCCGCCGCCTGCTCACCGTGCTGTCACGGTTGGTCGATCAGGGCAACACCGTGTTGGTGATCGAGCACAACCTCGACGTGATCAAGACCGCCGACTGGCTGATCGACCTCGGCCCCGAGGGCGGCAGCGGCGGCGGGACCATCGTCGCCGAGGGCACCCCCGAGCACGTCGCAGCCGTCGACGCCAGCCACACCGGCCGCTACCTCCGCGACCTCATCTAACACCTGGGGTCAGACCCCAGGTGTTAGGGCACCACGACGGCGCGGCCGGTGAGGGTGCCAGCGGACATGCGGCGGTAGGCCTCGACGCCGTCATCGAGGGAGAAGCGCTCGATAACGATGTCGAGCACGCCGGCGCGGGCCAGATCGACGACCTCGAGCAGCTCGTGGCGTCCGCCCCAATAGGTGGCGGCGACGTTCACCTCGTGGGCCTGCTGGCCCCAACCGATCTTCGCGGTCGCCGTGGGGTCGCCGATGCCCACGATGGTGACGTCGGCGCCAATGCCGGCCACCGCGACCGCGGTGTCGATCGTGGTCTGGACGCCCACGATGTCGAGCACCAACGTCGCCCCCTCCGGTCCCACGTGCTCGCGGATCGCCGCCGCCACGTCGACGCCGTCGGCCGACAGCACGGTGGCGTCGGCGCCGATCGACGCCGCGTGATCGAGCTGCTCCTGGCGACGATCGACGACGAGGACCTGGGTCGGCGTCATCACCTTCAACAACTGGACGGCGACGTGGCCCAGCCCGCCCGCCCCGATGACGACCGACCAGGCACCCGGGCGGATCCGCTCGAGCGACCGGCGGATGGCGTGATACGGCGTCAAACCGGCATCGGTCAACGGAACCGCCGTCGCCGGGTCGAGCTCGCCGATCGGCACCAGATGCCGAGGGCTGTCCACGATGAGGTAGTCGGCCATCGCCCCCGGGGCACCAAGCCCTGGCGGCGCGATCCCCAGCTCGGCGGCGCGTGTGCAGTAGTTCTCCCAGCCTTGGCCGCATTGCCAGCACGTCCCGCATCCCCATGGGCCGTACACGAGGACCGAATCGCCGACCTCGACGCCGCTCGCCCCGTCGCCGAGGGCCTCGACCGTGCCGGCACCCTCGTGACCCAAGGTCAGCGGCAGGGGAAAGGGGAACGCGTCGGCGGGCCAGCTCATGACGTGATCATCGGAGTGGCATACACCGGCGGCCGTCACCCGCACGAGCACTTGTCCGGGCCCGGGCTCCGGCTCGTCGATCTCGACCAGTTCCGGTCCGGCTCCGATGGTGCGGTACTGCAGCGCGCGCATCTCATGATCCTCTCAAGCCGAGCCCGGCTCCGGGGAGCGGAGCGTTGCCTTCTACGATCCGGCGATGCCCCTCGTTCCGCAGATGCAGATGCTCCTCGACCAGATGGCCGCGCTCGACGCCCCGCCGATCTATGAGTTGCCCGTCGCCGACGCCCGGGCGTCGATGGACGCGATGGTGGCGATGATGGGTCCCGGCGAGGAGGTCGCCTCGGTCGAAGACCGCACCATCGACGCCGGTGGGCAGGAGCTCCCGGTACGGATCTATCGGCCAGCCAGTGTCGGTGAGGGGCCGGCGCCGACGCTGGTCTTCTATCATGGTGGTGGGTTCGTCCTGGGCAGCCTGACCTCGCACGATCGGGACTGCCGGGCGCTCGCCAATCGGGGCGAGTGCCAGGTGATTGCCGTCGACTATCGGCTTGCCCCCGAGCATCCGTTCCCAGCCGCCGCCGACGATGCCGAGGCGGCGTTGCGCTGGGTGGTCGATCACGCCGACGAGGTCGGCGTGGACACCGGAGCGATCGCCGTCGGGGGTGACTCGGCGGGTGGGAACCTCTCGGCGGTCGTGGCCCTGTACGCCCGCGACCACGGAATCCCCCTCAGGCTCCAGCTACTGATCTATCCCGCCGTCGACGGCGAGGTGGCCGAGGGCGTGTACCCGTCTCGTGCCGCCAACGCCGAGGGATACATGCTCGATCAAGCGTCGATCGACTGGTTCACCCAGCAGTACTACCCGGCCGGTATGCCGGACTCGCCGCGCTCGACACCGATGACCGCCGCCACCCATCAAGGCGTCGCGCCAGCCTTCATCCTGACCGCCGAGTACGACCCGCTGCGCGACGAGGGCGAGGCCTACGCCGCCAAGCTCGACGCCGCCGGGGTCCCCGCGACCGCCAAGCGCTACGACGGCCTGATCCACGGCTTCTTCGGGATGGGCTCGATCATCCCGGAGGTCAACGCCGCGGTGGACGATGCCGGCGCCGCGCTGAAGGCCGCCCTCCACGGCTGATCCGGCGCGACGGCGTGGGCGTGTGTCAGCGGGGTCCGCGCATGCGCTTGGACAGTTCGTTCAAGCGGCGCTTCTCGTCGCTGGTCAAGGCGTCCATCCCGTTGGCCGAGATCTTGTCCAGCAACCGGTCCAACTCGGCTTGGTCCGATGATGATGGTCCGGCCGGCGGTTGCGGCATGCTCCGCACTGCCGCCGGGGTCTGGCCTTCGGGTCGGGCCCATGGACCGGCCACGACGCCACCTTGGCCCTGACTGCGCTTGCGCGACCGCCTGGGGCGCCGACCCGTTCGGCGCGACAGGCCCGGTACCGGCAGCGCCGGCACCCACTGCAGGTCATCGGCCAGTCCCAGGGCCCTCGCCCCGAGCAGGGCGATCGCAACCACCGCGAGCAGCACGAGCACCATGCCCGTGCGACGATCGCCCGTGTACTGCAGGAACTGGAGGCCGACGATGACGGCGCCGATGGCCCATCCGGGCACACCGAAGAAGAACCGCACGAACGGGTAGCTGGCGACGAAGGCGAGGAACACGCCGAGCTCGACGAGATCCAACCCGTAGAGGCCGATGCCGTTGAGGTCGTTGGTGTTGAGCACCACGGCCAGCACGGCGGGCAGGATCGTCAGGTAGCCGACGAACGCCAGAAAGCGGTTGCGGCCGACCTCGGCCTCGAGCATCCCGCCGAAGTACCAGAAGATCGCCAATGTGATGACCGTCCAGATCTCGGGCGGGTTGACCAGCGGCCACGACACCATCCGCCACACCTCGCCGTCGCGCACCGCAGCGGGGAACAACACCAGGTCGACGAGGACCGTCTTGTCGACCGCGTACACGAACATCGACACGGCGGCGAGCGCCGTGACCAGGACCGTCGTGGTGACGTCGACGGTCCCGACCCGGAACCACGGGCGGTCCACGCCGCGCCCCCCGGGCGCCGAGAACGAGAAGCGTCCGGCCATGGGGGCCAACCGTATCCTCGGAGTGTCATGATCAAGCGTCCCCC
>JBKEAH010000253.1:0-35333 GCA_047972065.1 Desertimonas sp. | reverse complement strand
TGTCTCCTCGGGCTGGTCCGACGATGCGGTGTAGGAACCAACATCGTCCCAGCTCAGGAGACCTTTCACGCGGATACGCGAACCACCTCACCCGACCCCCATCGGTGGATCGAGGCTGAGGGCTCCGGCGAGCGGGCCCGACATGTCAAGGTCACCGACGCGGCACCACTCGGACGGAACGAGCTGCAGGGCCTGATCCTCGAAGCGGCCCGTCGGGCCGCCCGGTGTGAGCGGTCGATCTCCTCGCTCGCGGCCTCAGGCCGGGACGGGCGACTTGGTCCAGGCGATCAGACCGTCGACGATCGCCGTGGTCAACATGGCGGCGTCCTCGATCACCCGCTGCACCGGTCCGAGTTGGATCAGCACCGCCGTCATCTTCGTCTCGCGCAAGATCGGCAGCCGCCGGCCCTCGGTGGTGGCGGTGCGACCGGAGGCGGTCGCCCACGGTGCGAGATGCTCGGCGACTTGGGCGGCCAGGACCATCCCCCCTGGTGAGGTGAACCCGGCCGTGGAGTAATAGGTCACGTGGGCGCTGGGGTCGGTGGTGGCGGCGATGCCGACGTAGGCGAGGGCGCGGTGGCGGTTGGCCGCACCGGCCTGTGCCGAGACGTCGAGGTGGTCGGTCGCCACCACCTGCGCACCACGCTGACGGAGATCTCGACTGAGCTGGTGCACGAACGGGGCGACACCGCCGAAGTGGCCGACCACCAGACGCTGATCGCGCAGATCGGCGACAGCGCCGAGCCGGGCCAGCTCGCGCAGCGTGGCGATGCCGGGACCGCTGCCCGAGCGGGCGGCGTTGACCTCGAGGGCGCGCGCCGTGAACGGCCCGCACAACCCATCGTCATCGAGACCGAGGTTGCGTTGGAAGTCGACGAGCGCGTGCTCGCTGTCGGGTCCGAAGATCCCATCGATGTATCCGGGATCGAAGCCCAGGCGCGCCAAAGTCGTCTGGAGCGCCAGCACGTCATCGCCACGCATCATCGGTGAGGTGATCCGTAGGGTCCGATCGCCGAGCCGCCATGACGACTCCACCAGCGTCAGCCACGTCGGTTCGTCGCACTCACCCGAGATCGGCAGACCGTGGTCGGACTGGAAACGACGCACCGCCGCCGCGGTGACGTCGCAGTAGGTGCCGGTATCGGCGTCGGCAACGGTGCAGCCGGCAAGGCCGAGCCGGCGTTGGAGGTCGCGGATCGCCTCGCCGTGTTGGCCGGGGGTCAGGGGGTCGAAACGAATTCGTCGAGCTCCTGGAGCAGCTGGCCCTTGCCCTTGGCGCCGACGAGCCGCTTCTGCACGTCGCCGTCGTTGAAGACCAGCAACGTGGGGATGCTCATCACGTTGTACCGCATCGCGATGTCGGGGTTGTCGTCGACGTTGATCTTGGCGATCTGGAGCTGGTCGCCCAGCTCGTCGGCGAGCTCGGTGAGGATCGGCGCGATGGCCTTGCACGGTCCGCACCACTCCGCCCAGAAGTCGACCAAGACGGGCTTGTCGCCGGCGGCGACGGTCTCGTCGAAGGTGGTGGAGGAGAGGTTCACGATTCCGGCCATGTGGCGAGATCCTTTACGTCAGCGCAGGCCCGGCGGGCGCCGCGATCGTACCGGGGTTACAACGCCAGGCCCCGTCATCCCATTCCCGTCAGGCGGCGCAGGAGTGGTCGAGGCGCGTGGCGAGGACGGATACGCCACCGCCCGCCTCCGACGTGAGGCCGGCGGGACGCGCCGGGAGCGTGGTTGGCCGAACCGGCCGTCGCACGGATCATCTGCACCGGGACCTCAGGTTCATACCGGCGCTTCAGGCGGACGGCCCGCCGATGTTCCATCCGGTCGAACGCCGACGAGGCGGTGCGCCTGTTCCTCGCGGCCTACGGACCCGGCGAGGGCGGCGTCGTCAGTGGGCGTTGGCTTCGAGCCAGCGTTCGGCGTCGATCGCCGCCATGCAGCCCGAACCCGCGGCGGTGATCGCCTGGCGGTAGGTGTGGTCCTGCACGTCGCCGCAGGCGAACACGCCGGGGATGTTGGTGGCGCTGCTGCCGGGCTGGGTGACGAGGTAGCCGTCGTCGTCCTGGTCGAGCACACCGTCGAACAGGTCGGTGTTCGGTCGGTGTCCGATCGCCACGAACATGCCGGTGACCGGCAGGGTCGACGTCTCGCCGGTGACGGTGTCGCGCAGGATGGCGCCGTCGAGCTTGTCGTCGCCGATCAGGTCCTCGACCGTCGTGTTCCAGCGGAACTCGATCTTCGGGTTGGCGAAGGCCCGGTCCTGCATGATCTTCGACGCCCGCAGGGCGTCACGACGGTGGATGATCGTCACCTTGTCGGCGAAGCGGGTGAGGAAGTTGGCCTCCTCGATCGCCGAGTCGCCACCGCCGACCACGGCGATGTGCTGGCCGCGGAAGAAGAAACCGTCGCAGGTCGCACAGGTCGACACGCCATGGCCGAGCAGACGCTGCTCGGCATCGAGGCCCAGCATCAGCGCCTGGGCCCCGGTCGAGACGATGACCGTCTCGGCCTCGTACTCGGTGTCACGCACCCAAACCCGGAACGGGCGGGCGGAGAGGTCGACCTTGGTCGCCTTCTCGGTGAGGAACTCGGCACCGAATCGTTGTGCCTGCTCGCGGAACTTGCCCATCAGCTCGGGCCCCATGATCCCGTCGGGGAATCCGGGGAAGTTCTCGACATCGGTCGTCAGCATCAGCTGGCCACCGGGCTGATCGCTGGTGCTGGATGGCTCGCCCTCGATGACGAGCGGCTCGAGGTTGGCACGGGCCGTGTAGATGGCCGCCGTGAGACCGGCGGGGCCGGAGCCGATGATGATGACGTTGCGCGCGGACATGGGCTGCTTTCGAAGGTTCAGGGTTCGTCGGTGGCGTACCGCTTCGCCATCAGCAACGCACCGGCCAGGCACAAGATTCCCCCAAGCATCAGGTACGACAGGTAGACGGCGCGGTCCCATGAGAGGAACGTGTCGAACAACGCCTGCAACCCGCGGGTCAGTGCCACCAGCCCCATCACGGCGGCCGCGGCGCCCAGCAGGGCGGCAAGCAGCCCGTAGACGACCCCGCGGGCGATCGTGACGATCGGGGTCGTGGCGCGGTCGCGCACGGTGCCGACCACGCCGACGATCCGGTCGGCGACCTGCGCCGGCCAGTCGGGGTCGGTCAACGGATTGCCAGCCATGACCCCACCCTAGAGGACCGCCGGTGCTGCCACCGTGGGGATCGGTCAGTCGATGGCGACGCGGTCCAGCACACGGCACCCGTCGGATCGGTCCGCAGGTGCGATGACGACGACGAACTCGACGCCGGCGGTCTGTTCGATGGCCAGCAGCACTTCGCGTCGGTCCACCGTCCGGGCGTCGATGACCGTGGCGACGATGTCGCGGTCGCACACCCGAGCGGTGGTGGTGTCGAGCGCTGCCGTGGCGATCGCCAACAACTCGTCGTCGGTGTGAGCGATCGGCAGCGATGATGCCGGCGTGGTGGGGGCGGCTACGACCGCCGCATCCGACGGCGCGTCGTCATCGGCGACGACCACCGCCCCCGGTGCGGGCGCCGCCTCGGTCTCGGCCGCCTCGGCGGCGTTCCGGGCGCCATCGTCGGCGGCCACTGAGAACGTCACATCGGCGCTGCCGGCGGTGTCGTCGCCGTCGTTGCCCCCGAACATCGTGATCGCCCCGCCGATGGCGACCACGGTGACGGCGGCCGCCGCCACCGGCGCCAGCCAGCGACTGGCCCGACCGGCTCGTCGAGCCCGCCGCTCGGCGAGCGCCGGTGGCGGCGGCGGTGGGACCCCGTCGGGCTGGCGCTGATCGTCGTAGACCCCGAGTGCGGCGGCGATCGCCCGCTCCCGGGCGTCGACGGTCGGGGGGTCGACGTCGGCAAGCTCGTCGCGGACCCGACCCATCGCGCCCACCAGTTCTTGGTGAGCGCGCCGATCGCCGATCGCCGCCCGGTCGCGTTCGGGCAGCTCGCCGTCGAGGTCGTCGCTGGCGCGCGCCTGGGCGTCGGGATCGTCGCTCATGGTTCGTGGCTCTGACGTTGTTCGCTGGTGTGGTTGTTCCCGAGCAGCTTGGCGAGATGTCCGCGGCCCCGCGCGATGCGACTCTTGACGGTGCCGACCGGCAGGTCGAGCACCTCGGCGATCTCGGCGTAGTCGAGGTCGGCGACGTCACGCAGCACCACGGCGACGCGAAAGTCCTCGGAGAGGCCGTCGAGGGCGTGGTCGATCGCCATCCGCTCGGCGATCGCTTCGACCCGTGGTTCGGCGGCGGGGTCGAGGATCTCGCGGGCCTGGCCGGCGTCGTCGACGGCGTGCAGCACGGGACGGCGGCCACGGCGCCGGCCTTCGTCGAGCGCGGCGTTGGTGGCGATGCGGTAGATCCACGTCGTCACCGCGGCCCGACCGTCGAAGCGTGGGAGACCCCGAACGATCGAGATCATCGCCTCCTGGGCGGCGTCGTCGGCATCGCGGACGGTTCCGAGGACCCGCCGACACACGGCGTGGACGAGGTCGTAGTGACGGCGCAGCAGGGTGTCCAGGGCCTCGCGGTCGCCCTGCTGGGCCGCCGCGACGAGGGCCCGGTCGTCGGTCTCGACCCGCACGTGCCGCTCAGGGGGTGAAGGTCAGCGCGCTGAGCGTGGAACGGAACGGGTTGCGGCCGCTGCAGCCGGCGTCGGCGCCGATCTCGCGGAACAGGATGAGGACGTGGCGCGCCGCGGTGGGGATCGGCACCTCGAGCGTGGCCGGCTGCTCGCGGTAGATCGGGCTGGCGCCGTTCACGGCCTCGCCCCACGCGTCGGCATCGATCTCACCCGGGATCGCCTCGTCGGCGGTCGCGAAGACGTCGATCTGGAACGGTTCACCGGCGACGTGGAACGAGACCGTCCCGGTCGTCGGTTGGGTCATCGTCATCACGACGCCGACCCCTGGCTTGCCGAGATAGCGGTTGGCGTAGCAACTCGTCGCCCACGAGCCGCCGGTGGCGAGTCCGGGGGCCTGCTCGTTGTTCTCCAATCCGTCGGCGCTGTTGGGGTCGTAGGCGTCGACGGTGGCGATCGCCGCCACCGCCGGTGCGGCGACGGCCGTGCCCGGGTCGGGCGTCGTGGCCGATGTCGCGGTCCCGTCGCCGTCCTCGGCGGTGGCCCACAGGATCAGCGCCACCAGCAACCCGACCAGCAGGAGGGCGACGACGATGATCAGCGGCGGCCCCGGTCGTGATTCGCGTCCCCGTGCCGGCCGGCCGCGCAAGGCGGGCCCGGCCGGGGGAGTGCGGTCGCGGGAGCGACGGGACATCGGGTTGGGTGGTGTCGCCTCGCCCGGAATGGTGCGGGCGCTGGCCTCGGCAACTGCCCGCACCGCCGCGGTGCGACCGGTCAGCGGGTCGGGTGGACGGTCACGGCCCGAACGCCGGTTGGCACTGGGGGCCCGGGTGTAGGGCCCGACGGCGCTGGGGACCGGGCCGGGTGGTGGTTCGGCCGGAGTCAGATCGGGTGGTGGTTCGTTGGCGACCCGTTGGAGGTCGGTGCGCAGCGCGGCACCGCTCTCGGGACGCTCGGCCGGGTTGCGCGACAGGAGCTGGTGGATCAGGTTGACCAACCCACGCGGCAGGGTGGGGCGCAGTCGTCCGAGATCGGTGGGGTCGCGCTGTAGCCGGGCGAGCGCGGTGTCGGCGTCGGTCTCACCGATGAACGGCACCCGGCCGGCCAGGCACTCGTAGAGCACCAGACCGAGCGAGTAGAGATCGGCCCGCCCGTCGAGCTTGCGCCCGCGGACCTGCTCGGGCGACAGGTACTTCGCCGTCCCCATCATCACGTTGTCGCTGGTGAGGTCCTCGCCCGAGGCGTCGAGGCCTTTGGCGATGCCGAAGTCGGTGAGCATCACCCGGCCGTCGGCGGTGATCAGGATGTTGCCTGGCTTGACGTCGCGGTGGACGAAGCCGGCCTGGTGTGCGGCGTCGAGGGCGGCGGCGACGCAGTTGCCGATGTGGATCGTCAACTCGGGGCTGAGCCGGGTCTGTACGTCGAGCAGCTGACGCAAGCTCTTGCCGTCGACCAGCTGCATGACGACCGCCTGGCGACCCTCGTCTTCGAACACGTCGTGGACGGCGACGATGTTGGGGTGCGCGAGTCCGGCGACGGCGACGGCCTCGCGCCGGAACCGCTCGGCCACCACCGGGTCGGTGGCAAGGCTCGGCTTGAGCCACTTGAGGGCAACCTTGCGGTCGAGCGACACATCGGTCGCCACCCACACCTCGGCCATACCGCCCTGGGCGAGACGGCGCTCCAGCCGGTAGCGACCCGCCAGCACGCGCGCCGATTCGGACGCGGCCGACGATGTCGTCGGGGGATGAGAGGAGGAACCCGGCATGCCGCCGCCAGACGCTAGTTGCGCCGGGCCGCCGACACGGGGAGGGTCGCCCAGTTGTTCAGACGTCGCGTTCCTGGAAGGCGACACCGATCGTGCCACGACCGGCGTGGCTCCCGATCACCGGGCCGATCTGGCCGACCACGATCTCCCCGTCGTGGAAGGGGCGGAGCCGGTCGACGAACTGGTCGACATCGTCGCAGTCGGCATGGAGCACGGCGAGGTGCTCGATCCGACCCTGGTACTCACGCACCGTGTCGACGAGGTAGTTGAGCGCCTTCGAGCGGGTGCGCTGACGGCCGTGCTGTTCGACCGCTCCGTCGACCACGGCGATGATCGGCTTGATCGACAGCGCCGTCCCCAGCAAGGCGGCGGCGTTGCCGATCCGCCCGCCCTTCTTGAGGTTCTCGAGCGTGTCGAGCGCCCCGAAGACGCGGGTGCGCGCAACGAGGTGCTGGGCCAGCCCGGCGACCTCGTCGGCGGTGGCGCCCGTCGCCGCCAGCTCGGCGGCGGCCAGCGCGATCGTGCCGAGGCCGAGGGTCACCGACCGGCTGTCGACGACCCGTACGTCGAGGTCGCCGATCTCTCGCGCCGCCAGCTCGGCGCTCTGATAGGTGGCCGACAGCGCTCCCGACAGGGTGATGGCGACGACTGCGGTGGCACCGCGCGCCGCGTGGGCGCGGTAGGCCTGCTCGAAACGGCCCGGCGATGGGGCCGCCGTCGAGGGGAGCTGGGACGACTGGGCGCAGCGGGTCCAGAACTCGTCGGTGCTGAGCTGTTCGCGATCGATCAGTTCGTCGTCGCCGAAGCGGATGCTGAGCGGGACGATCTCGATCGCCCAGCGGTCGGCCAGCTCCTGGGGTAGGTCGCAGGCGCTGTCGGTGACGATCCCGACGGTGGGCGTGGACGGCTCGGCGGTCACAGACACCGCAGGCTACCCGGGTCCCGGTCGCCGCTCGGCGGGGGCCACGCTGGCCGCGGCGGCGTCGGGAGAGACGGTCTCGGGAGAGACGGTGTCGGAGGTGCCGGTGCCGCTGCTGGACACCCCTTGGGGGGGTGTGTCGTCGTCGTCGGTCGACGAGCGACGTCGTCGCCGGTAGTGGTTGAACCACCACGACACGAGCAGCACGATCGCGGCACCGGTGAACATCGGACCGAGTCCGGTGATCGCGTTGACCCGCGCTTCGAGCACGATCGGCGGCCCGAGCGCCCGGTCGAACACCGGGGTGCGCAGGCTGACCTCGACGGCCGAGGTGCCGTTGGCGCGGGCCTCGACCGGGATGACGATCTCGTTGATCCCCGGTTCGAGCACCACGAGTTGGTCGCCGTCGGGGAAGCGCAGTTTGGGCGACGACGGGTGGATGCGCACCGTGCGGGTCTCGTCGGCGGTGTTGTGGACGTTGAGCCGCAGCGGCGAGTGACGGCCGGTGAGGGTGAACGAGAAGCCCTCGGGCAGTTCGACCGAGCCGAGCACGTCGTCGACCTGGCCGGAGATGCGCTCCAGGGAGGCGTCGACCTCGTCGTCGGAGAGTCCCGTCGAGATGAGCCGGTCAAGGTCGTTCTGCCAAGCCAGGCGCCGCTCGTCGGTGGGCAGCATCGACGCCGCCGCCTCGGTCGACACCCGCACCAGCTCGATCCGGGCGAGGCGCTCGGTGAGGTCCACCCCGGTCTCGGTCGGCAGGTCGACGGTGGTGATGTCCTCATCGACGCGCATGTAGTCGGTGCGTCCGGCGACCTCGGACAGGGTGATCAGTCGCACGTCGGGCTGCTGGGTGACGAGCTCGAAGAGCGCGTCGACGATCGGGGCGTCGGGCAGCGCGAACCCGTCGAGTGCCAACACGGTGGTCCGGCGATCGTCGGCACCGAGCTCGTCGCGGGTGACCAGGAGCCGGGCGAGCAACTCGACGGCGACATCGACCCGGGTGCCGGTGTCGGTGGGCGTGGCCAGCAGCCCGCTCTCGCGGGCGACGACGGCGGCGGCGAGATCCTGTTCGCCGCCGCCGGGTGATGCGGCGACCAGACGTTGGGTGTCGAGGTAGCCCCCGATCGATCCCGGCAGCTCGTCGTAGGTTGCGCCGTCGAAGAGCAGGAGCCGGAACCCGAGCGGATCGCGCAGGGTCGCGGCGGCGGCCCCGGTGAGGGGGGCCTGGACGATCCAACCGCCGCGTCGTACCTCGATGCCCGGGAACAGCCGCGTCAGGACGTCCTCGCCGTCGCGCAGCTCGCTGGCGAACCGCCTGGATTGACCGGCGTCGATGGCGGCCGAGGGGTCGAGGGTGAGATGGGGGAGGGCGAGTAGTTCGGTGTGGCCCAGCGCGTCGGCGACCTCGGCGCGCAACAACTCGTCGGCATCGAGGATGATGTCGAGCGACGGGGGCAACGCCAGGGTCAACGGGGCGTCGGTGATCGAGCCGTACTCGGCGAGCTGCTCGAGGGCGGTCCGGTGCGCGGCTCGGTCGGCACCGGCGGGGTTGGGTCCGGGATCGGCGAGGGCGGCGACGACCGCGACGTTGAGCGGCGGTGCGTCGCGATCATCGGTGTCGGCGAGCCGCCGGAGGAACGTCTGGTGGGTGCCGACGGGGGTGCCGTCGAGGGTCAGCGTGATCGTCACGGGGTAGATGCCGGGCTCGGTGAGCGTCAACGATCCCGGGCCGCGGTCGGTGGCGGTCGGGACGTCGAGTCGGACGGTGACGTGCTCATCGTCGGCGACGCTGACGGTGGTGTCGGCCAGCTCGATCGTCTCGGCGTCGAGGCGCGGCGGCAGATCGCCGTCGAGCACGTCGGCGATCTGCGCGCGTGTGGTGACCGGTTCGTAGACCCGCACCAGCACCTCGCCGTCGACCGCGACCGGCCCGGTGGTCGCGGTCGACGGCACCGGGCTGGTTGGGCTGGTTGGGCTGGTCGTGGTGGTGGTGGTGGTGCTCGTGGCGGCGGCGGTCGCCGCCACGAGGCCGCCTCCGGGGTCGGCGACGCCGAGATGAGCGACCCAGGTTCCGTCCGGCTCCACCGCAAACGTCTGGGACCGCAGCGTCAATCCCACATCGTCCCTCGGCTGCGCCGTCGCGTCGCGCCCCGAGATGACGGCGACCAACGCGACGACCAGGGTCACGAGCGCGGGGGCGGCCCGCCCCATCAGGTGACCGACCGTTGCATGACGACGAGTCGTTCGGACATCGGGGTGAATCCGACCGAGGTGTAGAGCGCGAGGGCGGCGTCGTTGGTGACGGCGGTGTTGACCAGACCCCGGCGCAGTCGGCGACGACGCATCCAGCGCAGCGAGTCGACGGTCAGGGCGCGGCCGTGGCCGCGATGCTGGTGGTCGGGGTCGACGGCGAGGCGCTGGAGGTAGCCCTGTCCACCGGCGGCGCCGGTGATGGCAAATCCGACCAGGGTTCGCGACCGTCCACGCCCGGGAGCGAAGCGCCCCCGGGCACGGTGCAGCGGAGTGGCCAGGCGGATGTCGTCGAGGTCGTCGACGTCATTGGCCCACGGAGCACCGAACGCCCGTCGGTCGATGTCGGCCGCGGCCGGGTCGTGGCGCCGTCGCAGCGGCGCCGTCCGGCTCCCGTCGCCGAGTTCGGCGGCGACGGGGTGCCGTGAGAGGTCGATCTCGAGCAACGTCAGGGTGTCGATGACATCGAACCCGCACGCCGCGAAGCGGGCGGCGGCGGGGGAGTAGAGGGCGCCGGTGCGCAAGGACCGCGCACCGGCGCGCCCGGCGGCGTCCAACCATGACGCCACCTCGTCGGGCTCGGGCACGATGTGCTGGTCCGTCAGGATGAGTTGCAGGACGTCCCCGTCGGCTCCCCACCAGCGGGCCCGGGCGCGGGCCGTGTCGGGGTTGCCGAGATTGACGCTCACCGGCGTTCGACGGTACTCGGGTCAGGACGTAGCGTGGCAGCGATGGCGGTGCTGTTCGCGACCCACGACCGGTACCTCGACCACCTCACGGGATCGGGGCACCCGGAACGGCCCTCGCGGATGCAGGCCGTCGTCGCGGCGGCGCGCGACCACGCCGTGGCCGACGCGATCGTGGCCCTCGAGCCACGGCCGGCCACCCGCGAGGAGCTGAAGCTGATTCACCCGGCGTGGTACCTGGACAAGCTCGACGTGTTGGCCGAGCGTGGCGGTGGCTGGATCGACGAGGACACGCGGATGGGTCCGCGTTCGATGGAGGCCGCCGCGCTGGCGGCCGGTGCCGGGCTGGCGGCCGTCGAGGCGCTCGAGCGCGGCGAGGCCGCCGCGGCGTTCTGCGCGGTGCGACCACCCGGCCATCACGCGACGCCGACGACGGCGATGGGCTTCTGCCTGGTGTCCAACATCAGCGTGGTGGCGGCGTCGTTGGCGGCACGTGGCGAGCGTGTCTGGATCCTCGACGTCGACGCCCATCACGGCAACGGCACCCAGGCGGCATTCGAGTCCGACCCTCGCGTGCTGTTCGTCAGCCTCCACGAGTGGCCGCTGTACCCGGGCACGGGGCGGGCGACCGAGACCGGCACCGGTGATGGGGTCGGTGCGACGCTCAACGTGCCGCTGCCGGCGGGGGCGACCGGTGACGTCTATCTGCACGCGTTCGACGACGTGATCGCTCCGGTGGTCGAACGGTTCCAGCCGACGTGGTTGCTGATCTCGGCTGGGTTCGACGCCCACCGAGCCGACCCTTTGACCGACATGGGCCTCAGCGCCGGGGACTACCCGGCGTTGGTTGCCCGGGCGATGGAGATGGTGCCGCCCAACCGCACGGTGGCGATGCTCGAAGGCGGCTACGACCTCGATGCCCTGACGTCGAGCACCGTCGGAGTGCTCGGTGCGCTGGCCGGTCTCGACGTGGTGACCGAGCCTCCGACCGCCGGTGGACCCGGTGATGACGCCGTCGCCCGCGTCCGCTCGATCTGGATGGAGTGAACTCGGGTGAACGGTCGGTGGGGTCTTCTAGCCTGCTGGTCGCATGATGCCGGAGCGCTTTGCCCCCGTGGTCGCCGAACTGGCGCCGTTGGCGCGGCGTTTCGCCGCCGCCGGTCACCGCCTGTACCTGGTCGGGGGGGCGGTCCGGGATCTTCTGCTCGGTGTCGGCGACGGTGAGGATCTCGATCTGACCACCGACGCTCGGCCACCGCAGATCAAGGCGTTGATCGGCGATTGGGCCGACGCGGTGTGGACGCAGGGCGAGAAGTTCGGCACCATCGGCGCCAAGCGAATCGGCGGCGACGGTGCCGAGCGGACGATCGAGATCACCACGTTCCGCGCCGAGGCCTACACGGACGACTCGCGCAAGCCGCAGGTCACCTTTGCCGACGAGGTCGAGACCGATCTCGGGCGCCGCGACTTCACCATCAACGCGATGGCGTTGGAGCTGACCACCGCCGACACCGCACCCGTGCTCGTCGACCCCTTCGGAGGAGCGACCGATCTCGCCACGGCCACCCTGCGGACGCCGCTGGCACCGGAGATCAGCTTCTCCGACGATCCGCTGCGGATGTTGCGCGCCGCCCGATTCATCGCCCGCTTCGACATGAAGCCGTTGCCCGAGCTGGTCGAGGCGGTCACCGCGATGGCCGATCGGTTGGCGATCGTGTCGGCGGAGCGGATCCGCGACGAGCTCGACCGGCTGATGATCGTCGACCATCCGGCCACCGGGCTGTGGTTTCTCGTCGACACCGGCCTCGCCGACCACTTCCTCCCCGAGCTGCCCGGTCTGCGGTTGGAGCACGACCCGATCCACCGGCACAAGGACGTGTTGACCCACACGATCGCGGTGATCGACAACGTGCGGCCGCCGCAGGACCCCGCCGATTTCGACTTCCGCATCACCCGGCTCGCCGCGTTGTTCCACGACGTCGGCAAACCACGCACCCGTGGGTACCAGCCCGGCAAGGGCACGACCTTCCACCACCATGACGTCGTCGGTGCCCGGATGAGCCGCAAGCGGATGTCGGCACTGCGCTACCCCACCGCCGACATCGAGGCCGTCGGGGAGCTGGTCTTCTTGCACCTGCGGTTCCACACCTACAAGATGGGTTGGAGCGACTCGGCGGTGCGCCGGTACGTGCGCGACGCTGGCGACCTGCTGGCCGAGCTGAACGTGCTGACCCGCTGCGACTGCACCACCCGCGACCCGCGCAAGGCGGCGCGTCTGGCGCGCCGGATGGACGACCTGGAGGTCCGCATCGCCGAGCTGGCCGAGGCCGAGGAGCTTGCCGCCATCCGGCCCGAACTCGACGGCAAGGCGGTGATGGACCACCTCGGGATCCCGCCCGGCCCGTTGATCGGCAAGGCGTTGAACCATCTGCTGGAGATCCGTCTCGACGAGGGTCTACTCGGCCCGGATGAGGCCTACCGTCGCCTCGACGACTGGTGGGCCGAGCAGCGCGCCTAGGTCCTACAGTCGGTGGGTGATGGGGGATCGTCCGGCCGCACCGGTGCTGCACTTCGAACGTGGTCTGCCCGACGACGTCGCCGCCCTGATCGAAGGTCGGGCGGTGGCGGTGGGGCCGGCCGACATCGACCTCGCCGGCGCCGACGGCGTCATCGCCGGTGTCCGCCGTTGGGATGGCCCGGCGATGGACCTGGCCCCCAACCTCCGGGTCATCTCGCGGGCGGGGATCGGCTACGACGCCGTCGACCTCGCCGCCGCCAGCGAGCGGGGCATCACCGTGTGTTACGCGCCCGACGCTCCGACGGTGTCGACCGCCGAACACACGGTGGCGCTGCTGCTCGCCGTCACCAAGGATCTGGCCGGTTGGGCCGACCGCTCGATCGGCGCCCCGGCGACGCCTCCGGGCCTCGAACTCGACGGCGCGACCCTCGGGCTGTACGGCTACGGGCGCATCGCCCGTCGGGTCGGTGTCGTGGGGCGGGCGCTGGGCATGCGGGTGATCGCCCATGACCCATACGTGGCCGACCCGGGGGGCGACGGCACGGCGTTGGTCGACGCCGACACGCTGTGGTCCCAGTCCGACGTCGTCAGCCTCCACGCTCCCGCCACGCCCGCCACCCATCACATCGTCGATGCCGCCGTATTGGGTGCGATGAAGCCCGGCGCCTACCTGGTCAACTGCGCCCGCGGCGCCCTGGTGGATCAGGAGGCGCTCCTCGACGCGCTGACGAGTGGCCACCTCGCCGGCGCCGGGTTGGACGTCACCGAGCCCGAGCCGCTGCCCGCCGATCACCCGTTGCGACGTCAGCGTCGCGTCGTGGTCACACCGCACATCGCCTCGCAGACCGCCACCGGGCGCCGTCGGCTCTACGCCGATGCCATCGACAACGCGCTCGCGGTCATCGCCGGGACGGGCGGGTGCGTCGTCCCCGAGCAGCGCCAGTCTCCACCACAACCCAAGGGAGCAGCACATGACCGGTCTTCGTGAGCGATGGGCGGCCGGCGGGTCGACGTTGGGTGCCTGGTTGTCGATCCCGTCGGTCCTCGCCGCCGAGACGACGGCGCGCACCGGGTTCGACTACGTGTGCGCCGACCTGCAACATGGAGCGCTCGACTACGCCGACGCCGTCGGGCTGTTCCAGGCGATCGCCGTCGCCGGGGGCACGCCGGTGGTGCGGGTGCCATGGAATGAGCCCGGCGTGGTCGGCAAGGTGCTCGACGCCGGTGCGCAGGGCGTGATCGCCCCGATGGTGAACAGTGCGGCGGAGGCCGAGGCCCTGGTGCAGGCGTCGCGCTATCCACCCCACGGCGCCCGCAGCTTCGGTCCGATCCTCGCCGCCATGCGCGCCGATCGCTACGCCGCGACCGCCAACGACACGATCGCCGTCGTACCGATGATCGAGACCGCCGAGGCCGTCGGCAACCTCGACGACATCCTGTCGGTCCCGGGTGTCGATGCCGTCTACGTCGGGCCCGCCGACCTCTCGCTCAGCCTGGGTCTGCCACCGGGCAACAACGACGACGTCCCGGCGTTCACCGAGGCGTTGCAGACGATCGTCGCCGCCTGTGCCCGTCACGGTGTGGTGCCGGGCATCCATTCCTCGGGTGGTCTGACACCACGACGGCTCGAGCAGGGGTTCCGGATGATCACCGTCACCGCCGACGCCGTCGCCATGCGGCTCGGACTGTCCGCCGAGCTCGAGGCCGCCCGGTCGACCGACGCTGGTGCGCCCGGCGAGCTCTACTGACCCGACCGATCGCTTCCGATCGTCGCCCCGGCCCGGGTGGCGACCGGTGGCGCACCGCCGCGCAGTAGGTTCGACGGGTGCTCGACGACGTGACCGACGGCGTGACGATCCGCCGTCGGTCGGCGACTTGGCGGTGGGTCCTCAGCGTGGTCGTGGCGGCGTTGCTGCTGGCCGGTCTGGTCGCCCTGATCGTCCGGTTGCGCGACGACCGCTCGGCGCGCACCGTCGCCGCGGTCACCGCCACCGCCGTGTTGGCGGCCGCCGCAGTGGCGTTGTCGTGGTGGGAGTCGCGGCGCATTGCCCGTCATCTCCACCGGACCATCGACCGCCTCATCGAGACCGAGGCCGAGCTGCGTCTCCTGCTCGATGAGCTCCCCGACGGGGTCGTCGCCCTTGACGACAAAGGTCGCATCAACGGGGTCAACGCCAAGGTCGCCGAGCTCGCCGGTTGCAGCGCCGCCCAGCTTGCCGGGGTCCCGATCGCCGAGCTCACCGACGACGCTCACCGCCCCGAGCTGACGGCGTGGCTCGGTGCGGTGCGTGGCGACGCCGGCACGGTGGCCTTTCCGCTTCGTCGGCCCGACGGGTCGTCGGTGCTGATCGAGGCCGACGCCGAGCCGACGACCCGCGACGGCGCCGCGCTGGTCGTCCGGCTGCATGACGTCACCGAACGCGAGGATCGGTTGCGGGCGCTGGAACAGGCGCGGCGGCGATTCCAGCAGGCCTTCCACTCGGCACCGACCGGGATGGCGCTGGTCCGGCTGGACGACTCGGTGATCGTGGACGCCAATCGCTCGTTGGCCGAGATGCTCGACCGGCCCGTCGACGAGCTGGTCGGTCGGTCGATCCGTGAGATCACCCACCCCGATGACCTGCGGGCGGCGTCGGCCGACCGGGCCCGTCTGGCGATCGGCGTCGCCGACGCCTATCTGATGGACCAGCGCTACCTGCGCCCGGACGGAGAGTTCATCTGGGCGCGCACCCGGGTCGCGGTCACCGAGGACGAGGGGGTGGCGCTGGCGATCACTCACATCGAAGATGTGACCGAGCAGCGGCGCACGGCCGAACTGTTGCAGTGGGCGGCGACCCACGACGAGCTGACGGGGCTGCCCAACCGGACCGAGCTGCTGCGTCGCGTCGACGCCCTGCTCGCCGACGCCGAGCCGGGCGACGTGGCGCTGTTGTTCGTCGATCTCGATCATTTCAAGGCGGTCAACGACAGTCTCGGCCATGGCATCGGTGACACCTTGTTGGCCGCGATGTCGGTGCGTCTGCGCGACACGGTCGGCTCGACGGCGGTGCTGGCGCGCTTCGGCGGCGACGAGTTCGTGATCGCCACGGTGCGGCCCGATCGCGAGGGTGGTCACGGCGGGGGTGCCGTCGTCGAGGCGGTGATCGACCCCGACGCCGAGGACCGTCTCGACAGCCACGTCGAGCTGGCCGAGCGGGTGCGCGAGGCGCTCGGTCGGCCGGTGGTGGTCGAGGGGACCGAGATGTTCGTCTCGGCAAGCATCGGGTTCACCCTCAACCACGATCCGGCGGCCACCGCCAGCGACCTGCTGCGTGATGCCGACGCGGCGATGTACCGGGCCAAGGCCCGCGGACGTAACTGCGTCGAGGCCTTCGCCCCGGGGACCCACGAGACCACGGTGTTGGCGCTCCGGACGGCGAACGAGTTGCGGCGCGGCCTCGAGCGCGACGAGGTCGTCCCGTACTTCCAACCGATCGTCGAGCTGACCACCGGTCACGTCGTCGGGTTCGAGTCGTTGGCCCGGTGGCGGCACCCCGAACGTGGTCTGCTCGGCCCTGACCAGTTCCTACCGATGGCGGAGGAGACCGGGTTGGTGGGGGTCATCGGTGCGGGGGTGCTGCGTGACTCGTTGGCCCAGTTCGCCCGGTGGCGCGCCCGGGACCTGCCCTTCGCCCGGCGGGCGACGGTGTCGGTCAACGTGTCGAGTCGGCAGCTGGTCGACCCCGGTTTCGCCGGGTTGGTGGCCGAGCTGCTGGCCGAGACCGGGATGCCGGCCGATGCGTTGTGGTTGGAGATCACCGAGTCGGCGCTGCTCGCCGATGTCAAGGCGTCGACGGTGGCGTTGCGCAACCTGCGGAGTCTGGGCTTGCACCTCGCCGTCGACGACTTCGGCACCGGCTATTCGTCCTTGACGTATCTGAAGCGCTTCCCATTGGAGGCGTTGAAGATCGATCGGAGCTTCGTCGCCGGGTTGGGTCTCGACACCGAGGACACGACGATCGTCGAGGCGGTGATCAACCTCGGGCACAGCTTCGGGATCTCGGTGGTCGCCGAGGGGCTGGAGACGCCCCTGCAGCTGGCCCGGCTGCGCGAGCTGGGCTGCGACCGCGGCCAGGGCTACCTCTTCGGCCGTCCCCGCCCCGCCCACCTCGTCGAAACCGAACGCGCCGACGCCGACCCGCAGCGGTTCTGACACCGGATCCGAGCCAACGTTGGCTCGGATCTACACACAGAACCGCTGGGTCGTAACGTGGCCGGCGTGACCGGGAACCGTCAGATCATCATCGCCTCGCTCCCCGCCGGCCAACTGGCCGCAACCGACTACGAACTGCGGGACGGAGACGTACCCGAACCAGGGGACGGGGAGGTGCTGGTCCGCACGCTGGCGCTGACCATCGGAGCGGGTCAGCGCGCCGGGCTGCAGGGGTCGGCCAGCTACGCCGGGGCCCCGACGACCGGGATCGTGATGCCCGGCACCGGCGTCGGCCGGGTCGAGGTCTCCAAGATCGACGGTGTCGAACCCGGTCAGATCGTGGTCGGCATGACGGGTTGGCAGGATCACGCCGTCCTGGGGGCGCGCGAGGCCCGGGTCGTGGATGCCGACGTCGACCCAGCGTTGCACCTCTCGCTGTTCGGCACCAACGGCCTGACCGCCTACTTCGGGCTCTTCGAGGTCGGTCGCCCCGCCGCCGGCGAGACCGTGGTCGTCAGCGCCGCCAGCGGATCGGTCGGCCATCTGGTGGGCCAGCTCGCCGCCGCCCAAGGGTGCCGTGTCGTCGGGGTCACCGGGTCCGATGACAAGGGTGCCCGACTCGTCGACGAGCTCGGCTTCGACACCTTCGTCAACCATCGCGCCGGGGACTTCCGTGACGCCTTCAAGGCGGCCACGGCGGAGGGGATCGACGTCTACTTCGACAACACCGGTGGGGACATCCTCGGCGCCGCGTTGCGTCGGATGCGCCCCCACGGGCGGATCGTGTGCTGCGGGGTCGTGTCCCAATACGACACCGACACCCCCGAGCCCGGTCCCCGAGGTGTGCCGGGGCTACTGGTGAACAACCGCGTGCGCATGGAGGGGTTCTTGGTGTTCGACTTCGCCGATCGGTACGACCAGGCTCGCGCCGACCTGCGGGCCCGGCTCGAGGCCGGCACGATCGTCTCGCTCCACGACGAGATCGATGGACTCCAGCACGCCCCGGCCGCCTTCGTCGACCTGCTCGGCGGCGGCAACATCGGGACCCGGATCATCCGCGTCGCCGACTGACGGCCATCGGCACCCGAGCATCCGACGCACCCGGGTGTGCCCGGGCGCGACCCCCGTCGCCGGGGCACTCCGACGAGCGGCGGATCAGCTGCCTTCCTTGCGGGTCTTGACGACCAGCGTCGTCGGCACCGGGTGCTCGTCGTCCAGCCCGAGCTCGTGGAAGGACTCGATGCGGAAGTTGGTTCGGGCCAGCGCCGTCAGTAGATCCCCGATCGTGCGTCGGTCCTCGCCGTAGCGGCGCGTCGACCCGTCGGCGGTCGGTGCCGTCACACCGTCGAAGGGGTGGGCCATGGCGATCACGAACACCCCGCTCGGCCGCAGCACCCGGTGGACCTGACGCAACGTCCGCCCCAGGTCGGGCTCATCATCGAGCGTGTGGCTGGCGACCACCGCGTCGATTGTGCCGCTGGGCGCAAACCCGAGGTCGGCGAGCTCACCCTGATGACATTGCACGGTCAGCTCGGCGCGAGCCGCGGCGGCGCGCAGATCGGCGATCCGCTCGGGGTCGGGATCGAGCGCGATCGCCTTGGCGCCTTGCGCCGCCAACACCAGGGCGTTGTCGCGGATCCCCAGTTCGATCACCCGCTTGGTCCCGCTGACATCGCCCAGCAAGCGAAGCTCGCCCTCGTCGGGGACGCCGTCGCCGTAGCTCACCTCGGACCTCGTCACCGGGCCAGTGTGCCTCAGGGAACGACCGCGGATGAAGGACCGCCGCCGCCGCGGGTGCTCAGCGCGGCGGCGTGAAGGTCACCGGCATCGTACGGATGCCGGCGATGAAGCTCGACGCCAGCAGCTCGGGCGGCCCGGACGGTGCGATGTCGGGAAGCCGGGTGAGCAGCTCGCGGAACATCGACGCGATCTCGATGCGCGCCACGTGCATCCCGAGGCAGAGGTGTGGACCGCCGCCGCCGAAGGCTTGGTGGGGGTTGGGTGACCGTCCGATGTCGAAGCGGTTGGGCTCCTCGAACACCTCCTCGTCACGGTTGGCCGACCCGTAGAACACCACCACCCGGTCGCCGGCTGCGAGCGGCACGCCGCGTAGCTCGGTGTCTTCGGTGACGGTGCGCTGGAAGTGGGCGACGGGGCTGGAGTAGCGCAGCATCTCCTCGACCGCGCTCGGCATCAGTCCGTCGAGGTCGGCGACCAGCCGGGCCCGCTCGTCGGGGTGGTCGAACAGCAGTTGCATACCGGCGGCCACGAGGTTGCGGGTGGTGTCGCCACCGGCGTTGACCAACAGCAGGAAGAACCACTGGAACTCGTCATCGGTCAGCCGCTCGCCATCGACCTCGGCCTGCACCAAGCTGGTGGCGATGTCGTCACCCGGCTGGCGCCGTTTGGTCTCGGCCACCTGGCGGGCATAGCCGAGCATCTCGCCGGTGGCGGCGAGCCGGGCGGCGTCGTCGGCGACGGCGGGATCGGTGGTGTGCATGATCTCGGTCAGCTCGTAGAGCCGCTCGCCGTCGGCGCGCGGGATGCCCATCAGCTCGGCGATCAACCCGGAGGGGAGGCGTCCGGCAATGTCGTGGACCAGATCGCACTCGCCGCGTCCGGCCACGTCGTCGACGATCTCGCGCGACAACTCGTCGATGCGGTCCTGCAACAGCACCGCCTGCTTGGGGGTGAATCCCCGGCTCACGAGCAGCTTGAACCGGTCGTGTTGCGGCGGGTCCATCGTCAGCATCATCTGGCGGGCGGGGGCCAGGCTGGCCTCGTCGGGGTCGCCGATCATCACGCCCTTGGCGTAGGAGCTGAACCGCTTCGGCTGGCGGCTGACGGTACGGATGTCGTCGTACTTGGTGATCGCCCAGAACCACCCGCCGCCGGGATCGGCGTGGCGATGGACCGGATCGTTGGCGCGCAGCCAGGCGTACTGGTCCCACGGGTGTCCGTTGGTAAAGGCCTCGGGCGAGATGAGGTCGATCGTGGGCGTGGCCGTCATGGCCGAACCGTACGCTCCGACCCGGCCACCGGGGGAGCCGGGCGCAGTAGCCTCGGACGGCGATGGCCTTGTCGATCGGTGCGCTGCGCGGTGTGGGAGCCGGGCGCGCCCAGATCGACCACCGACTGGCCCGCCAACATCTGATCAACGAGTTCCACCGCAAGCGGTTGAGCCAGGATCAGGTGTGCGACGCACACCCCGAGCTGATCCGGGCGGCGAAGAACGTCGGGACCCCGACGTCAGTGCCGTGCCCGATCTGCGAGGACGACGACGGGCTGCGGCTGGTGACCTACGTCTTCGGGGCGCGCCTGCCGGCGCATGGTCGCTGTGTCTCGACCGCCAAGGAGATGCGTCAGCTCGACCGGCGCCGTGACGAGCTGACGGCTTACGTGGTCGAGGCGTGCGTCCAGTGCCACTGGCACCACCTCCGCACGGTCATCCCCGTCGGGCGGCCCTGAGGCGACCCACCGCCGAGCGTGGTGGGTGCCCCGAGCCGCGCCGGCGCCGCGGCGGTGGCCGAACGGCTCCCTACGCTGGCCGGGATGTCTCGGTGGTGCTGGATGATCCTCGTGCCGTTGGCGCTGCTCGGCTGCTCCGGCGACGGCCAGAGCACCCCGACGAATCCGCCCGCCACCGCTGACCCGCCAGCCACCGCAGTCTCGGTCGCCACCTCCCCATCGTCGACCGCCGTTCCCGGCGACGTCGTCGTTCCGGTCGGTTTCGAGCAGGTGGCGCTGACGGTGACCAACGCCGACGGCGTCGTGTGCACGTTGTGTCTGTGGCGCGCCGAGACCGCCGCCCAGCGTCGGCAGGGGATGATGGGGGTCACCGACCTCGGTGGCGCCGATGGCATGGTGTTCGTCTACGCCGACCCGGTCGTCAACCAGTTCTGGATGAGCGGCACGCCGATGGCGCTCGACATCGCCTGGTTCGACACCGCCGGCGCCCTGGTGTCGACCGCCCGGATGAAGCCGTGTCTCAGCGGCCCGCTCGAGGCGTGCGCCCGCTACGCCGCCGCCGGTGCCTACACCTTGGCGGTCGAGCTGCCGGCGGGCCGTCTCGAGGAGTTGGGGATCGGCGCCGGCAGTGTCGCCACGCTGGGCGTCGAGATCGGATGTGACACCCCGTGAGGATCCTGTTCCCCATGGCGCCGCTAGGCTCTCCCGGTCACATTCACCCTGCCCCGCCACGGGGCCCCGGTCACTCCGGGTCCGAAGGGAGGTCCCACACGCCATGCGTGCGTACGAACTGATGGTGATCATCGACGGCGACGTCGACGATCCCAAGGCCCAGAGTTGGGTCAAGACGGTGACCGACGGCATCACCAGCGCCGGCGGCACCATCCACGGCCGGCCGGATTGGTGGGGGAAGCGCCAGTTCGCCTACCCGATCAACCGCAAGGAGACCGGCTACTACCTGGTGGTCGAGACCCTCGCCGAGCCGGGCGCCCTCGACGAGCTCGAGCGCAGCCTGCGCCTCGCGGACGATGTCGTCCGCCACAAGTTGCTCCGTCTCCCCGATCATGAGGCCGCTCGCCGCGGCATGACGGGCGCGGCCGCCTGAGGGCGGGAAGGACACCACCATGGCTGACAACACCGTCACCGTCGTCGGGAACATCACCCGCGACCCCGAGCTCCGCTACACCACCGGTGGCCGGGGCGTGGCCAGTTTCGGGCTGGCCGTCAACCGTCGCTACCAGGTCAACGGTGAGTGGCAGGAGCAGACGTCGTTCTTCAACGTCGTCGCCTGGGGAACGTTGGGCGAGAACGCCTCGGCGAGCCTCAACAAGGGCACTCGCGTCGTCGTCTACGGCCGTCTGGAACAGCGCTCGTGGGAGACCCAGGACGGCGACAAGCGCAGCGTCGTGGAGATCATCGCCGACGAGATCGGCCCGTCGCTGCGCTGGGCCCAGGCGTCGGTGGAGAAGACCACCCGTACCGGCCCCGATGGCGGCAGCGGCCCCGGCGGAGGTGGCGCGAGCCGCGCGCCCGACCCCATCTACGGCGACGAAGAGCCGTTCTGACCCCCTGACGATCTGACGACACCGAGGCATACCCATCATGGCCAGCAAGAAGAACCGTTCGCGGGCGTCCAAGGACGCCGCTCCCCGCAAGTACAAGAAGAAGACCAGCCCGCTGCTCACCGAGCAGGTCGAGTACGTCGACTACAAAGACGTCGACCTGCTGTCGCGCTTCATGAGCGATCGCGCCAAGATCCGTAATCGCCGCGTCAGCGGCAACGACGTGCAGCAGCAGCGCGAGGTCGCCAACGCCATCAAGGTGGCGCGCGAGATGGCGTTGCTCCCCTACGCCAAGCGGGTCTCCACCCAGCGCACCCGGCCGCCGCGCGACGGTCGCGATGGTCGCCGCGATCGCGACGAGGGCCGCGGCGACAACGAGTCGCCCGAGACCACCGACGGCGCCGCGGGGGAGACCACCGACGAGGCGACCCCCGAGACCACCGAGGAGGCCTGATCATGAAGGTCATCTTGCGCAACGACCTCGACGGTCTCGGCAAGCGCGGCGACATCGTCGAGGTCGCCGACGGCTACGGCCGCAACTACCTGTTGCCCCGCTCGCTCGCCTTCCTGGCCACGGCCGGTGCGGTCGAACAGGCCGGGCGGATGCGGGCGGCGCGTGATGCCCGCGACACGCAGGCCCGCGAGGCCGCCCGCACGATCGCGTCGACGCTGGTGCCCAAGATCATCACGATCTCGGTGAAGGCCGGGCAGGAGGGCAAGCTCTTCGGGTCCGTCACCACCGCCGACATCGTCGACGCGGTCGCCGAGCAGACCGGTATCGAGCTCGAGCGCCGGCAGGTCGAGATCGACCCGATCAAGACCCTCGGTCAGCACCAGGCCACCGCCAAGCTGCACGTCGACGTCTCGTTCCCGATCACCATCGAGGTCGAAGCGGCCGAGTGACCGGCGCCGGCGTCGCGGTGCGCGGCGCCTGACCACGATGATCTGACACGATGCCGGCAGCCCGGGAGGCTGCCGGCATCGTCGCGTCCGGCGACGACCCCCATCCGCGTCATGTTCACACCCAGTCCACAGGATGGAGGCAGAAAGTCACAGGCTTGTGCCTCTGGCGATCCACACCATCGGCCTGAAAGGGTGACGCATCATGGATCGGCGGGACGACAACAACCGCCGGAGTGACCGGGGCGAGCCCCGCCGCACCGGGAACCGAGTGCCGCCGCACAACCTGTCGGCCGAGGAGTCGGTCCTCGGTGCGGTGCTGCTGTCACACGACGCGATGGGCGACGTCTCGGAGAAGGGTCTGCGTCCCGAGCACTTCTACAAGCCTGCTCACCAGCACATCTTCGATGCCGTCAGCGCGCTGTACCGCTCCGGCCAGGCGGTCGACACGATCACCGTCGCCGACGAGCTGCGCCGGGCGGTGCTGTTGGAACAGGTCGGCGGGGTGGAGACGTTGCACCAGTTGCAGAACGCCACCCCCGCCATCTCCAACGCCGACCACTACGCCCGCATCGTGATGGACACGGCCCTGTTGCGTGGGTTGATCCACGTGGCCGGCGACATCGCCGAGCTCGCGTACTCGGAGCCCGATGACGTGGTGAAGGCGGTGGACGAAGCCGAGTCCAAGGTGTTCCGCATCGCCGATGAACGGGTGGTCGACACCACCGTCGAGATCGGCGAGCTGCTGCAAGGGGCGATGGATCGCTTGGAGGAGACGTTCGAGCGGGGCGACACCATCACCGGCATCGCGTCTGGCTACAACGATCTCGACGAGCTGCTGTCGGGGTTGCAGCCTTCGACGCTCAACATCGTCGGTGCCCGTCCGGCGATGGGCAAGTCGGCGTTCGCCCTCGGGATGGCCACCCACATCGCCCAGACCACCGCCCGGCCGGTGCTGTTCTTCTCGCTCGAGATGGGTCATGCCGAGCTGACCCAGCGCATCCTGTCCAGCGAGGCCCGGGTCGACTCGACGAAGGTGCGTACCGGCCGGCTCTCCGAGGCCGACTGGGGCAAGATCGGGCGGGCGATCGGGCGGCTCGAGGTGCCGCTGTTCCTCGACGACAACCCACGGGTGACCGTGATGGAGATCCGGGCCAAGGCGCGACGGATCAAGGCCCGCTATGGCGGGCTGGCGCTGATCGTCATCGACTATCTCCAGCTGATGTCGGGCGGCGGCAACCCGGAGAACCGCCAGCTCGAGGTGTCGGAGATCTCGCGGAACCTCAAGATCCTCGCCCGTGAGTTGGAGGTGCCGATCGTGGCGCTCAGCCAGCTCTCCCGCAATCTCGAGGCTCGTGCCGACAAGCGCCCGATGCTGTCGGATCTGCGCGAGTCGGGTTCGTTGGAGCAGGATGCCGACGTGGTGATGTTCCTGTATCGCGACGAGGTGTACAACGCCGAGTCGGGGGACAAGGGTTCGGCCGAGGTGATCGTCGCCAAGCACCGGGCCGGCCCGATCGGCACCAAGCGGCTCGTGTTCCTCGGTCAGTACACCCGCTTCGACAACGCGGCCAAGGGTGTTTGAGTGTTCCTCGGCGACGACCTCTTGCCGTGGTTGGTGCTCGCCCTGGGCGGGGCGTTGTTCGTCGGCAACGTGCTGGCGGTCGTGCGGCCTCCCCAGCGTCGTGGTGACGAGCACACCCTGTCGGAGGCCCCCGTCATCCGCAGCTTGGCGATGGCCGCGGTCGGCCTGATCGCGGCGATCTGGGCGGTCGCCTCGCTGCTCACGGGCTGAGCTCCCCCGCCGACGGCCTGTTGACCCACGCCCATCGGGACCTAGGTCCCGATGGGCAGACCGGCGGTGCTGTTAGGACGGATGCCGTGACCGCAAGCGTCCGTCAACGCCCCCGCGCGGCGGCTCGTCGCGGCCTGGTGCTGGGGCTCGTCGGGCTCTTCGGGCTGGTCGCCGGCTGCGGCGGCGACGACGACGAGTCGATCGAACTGCTCGGCGTGACCCGTGAGCCGGTGTTGGACGTGGCATCGACCGAGCTGCCGGCGGCCAAGGATGGCACCGCGGTGACGATGAAGGCGGCCGAGGACGGGCTGATGGTGGTGTATTTCGGCTACACGTCGTGCCCCGACATCTGTCCGACGACGATGAGCGATCTCGCTCGCGCCGTCAACGATCTGCCGGCCGACGAGGCCGAGCGGGTCGCGGTCGCGTTCGCCACCGTCGATCCCGAACGCGACACCGCCGAGGTGCTCGAGGGCTACCTCGGCTCGTTCTTCGACGATGGGGTGGCGCTGCGCACCGATGACGCCGACGCGCTCGCCGAGGCGGCTGGCGCGTTCGGGGTCGAGTACGACGTCGCCGATCACGACGCGGGTGATCGTGACTACGACGTCGCCCACACCGCGGTCACCTATGTCGTCGACGACACCGGACGCGTCGTCGTCGAGTGGCCCTTCGGGTTCGCCGCCCAGGACATGACCACCGATCTCAACACCTTGCTCCAGGAGGACACCTGATGAACACCCCCCGCCGCTCGTGGGCGCGCCGATCGCTGGCCGGCGGGGCGGTGGTCGTCCTGGCGCTGGGTGTGAGCGCATGTGGTGACGACGACGACGAGGAGGAGGCGAGCGCGACGACCGTCGCCGCGAACACGGCGACCACGACGGCGGCTGAGACCACGATCGAGGTGGATGCCAGCGACACCGACAACGGTGACGACGAGCAGGCGTCGGCGATCGCGGTCACCGATGTCTGGGCGCGCAGCTCGCCGATGGCGGCGAGCGCGGGGGCGGCCTACATGACGATCACCAACGAGGGTGACGACGATGCGTTGACGGGGGTGGCCGTCGATCCGTCGGTCGCGGCCACCGTCGAGCTCCACGAGACCCGGGCCGCCGATGGCGAGATGTCGGAATCGATGACCACGGGCACCGGCATGATGACCGAGGACACCGACTCGGCGCCGATGATGGAGATGGTCGAGGTCGAGCGGATCGACATCGCGAGCGGCGAGACGGTCACCTTGGCGCCGGGGGGCTATCACCTCATGTTGCTGGACCTCGTCGAGCCGCTCGAGGTGGGCGACGAGATCGACGTCACGCTGACGTTCGAGTCCGCCGGCGAGATCGTCGTCACGGCGGTCGTCGCCGAGCAGGCACCCTGACCGAGGGACCGTGCCAACCATCGCCCGCACCCGTCTCGCCGCGGCGATCCTCGCGATCGCGGCGTCCGCCGCGGCGTGCGGCGGTGGGGAACGGGAGGCGGAGACGTTCTCGATCGTCGTGCCGGCCGGCACGCAGGATCGACTGCTCGCCGGTGAGGTGGTGGAGGTGATGCCCGAACGCATCGAGCTTCGGGTGGGCGATCGCGTCGTGATCCGCAACGACGACGAGGTGATCCAGGCCGTCGGTCCCTACGTGGTCGACGCCGGCGACGAGATCACCTTCACCTACGGGGCGCCGGGTGTGTACGAGGGCTTCTGTGCCCTCAGCGCCAGCCAGACCTACGAGATCGTCGTCGAACGCTGAGCCGTGCCATCGGACGGGTAGATTCGGTCCGTCCCGCGGATGTAGTTCAATGGCAGAACATCAGCTTCCCAAGCTGAATACGGGGGTTCGATTCCCCTCATCCGCTCTCGTATCGTTCCTGATCAGCGGCAGTCTTGGCCCTGTCGGGCTTGGTCGGTCGTGCCGACGGCGTGCCGAGAACGGCCGCGACTCCTCGCCTTGGACGGCGATGGCGGCGAAGCAGGTCCGTCGTCACATCGACAGGTTCTGTGACGCCCCCGGTGGGCCGTCACCCGTCATCGAACGGGAGCCGGCGCCGGCCGGATCGTCGCCAGGACATCATCGAGCGCAGCAGCAATCGGGTCCGCGGACCGGCTCGGGCGGTCGAGGATGTTCGTCGCGGCGTGGTCACCGAGGAGCCGGGCCCAGATGCGGGCTGCGGCCACGAGCCGTGCGTCGTGGGGGCCGGTCGCACCCCGCGCCGCAGCTCCGAGGCTGTGCTGTCGCAACACGTCCCAGTCGTCGTCGCCGATCCAGTTCCTCCACCGGGCGAGCGCCGTCGCGGTCGCGTGCTCCCAGTGCGCGGCGGTGGCCAGTCGCAGAAACGTCGGCGTGTGGATGGCGGCGGCGCGGCGGCCGTGTCGGAGTCTGAGCTCGGCGGAGAGCGTCGCGCGCCACCGGCCGACCGCCGCTTCCTCGCCGCTGCTCTCGAGGGCGAGCGCCGCGAGGGTGCCGTCGAGCAGTCGCACCCAGGTCGGTTCGCTTGCCGGGACCCCGTAGGGCGAGGGTCTCGCGATCGCGAGGAACGCCGCCCGGTCGGCGTCCGTCGCCCGTCGGCACAGCGTGAGCGCGGCGTGGACGTGGGCGTTGTCGTGCCGCAACGGATCGGCCCGGAGCCGCCATCTCGCGACGGCGGCGACGCGTGCCGCCCGACGTCGAACGTCGGGTTCGGCGAGGCTCACCGTGATCTCGTCGACCCGTGACGGCGGGTCGGCGAGGGCGGCGATCGCCGCCGCCCGGCAGCGCTCGACGGGTCGTGCGGCGGCAAGGGCCGTGCGGCGGTCCGGGAGGACGTCAGCCCGACCCTGGGGTCGCCGGCGCAAGCCCGGGATCCGGCCGAGAGCGAGTCGGGCTCGGGTGGCGGCGGCGACGAGGACCAGCACGGCTGCGAACTCGTGGCTGGACCGTTTCACCGGCAACGGGTCGGCGACGGGCTCCCAACCGTGGGTGTGGGACGCGGGCACGACGAGGTAGGCAACGGCGAGCCCGGCGACCCAGACGGCGGCGACGATCCAGTCGGTGCCCCAACGGAGCCACGCCACGACGGCGACGACGGCGACGGTCACGAAGCCGACGGCGAGCCACCGGTCGGTCTCGACGAATCCGAGTCCAGGGAGCACGACGTTGCGTGCCATTGCGACGATGCGCTCGTTGAACCCGAGCCACCCGGTCGCGACCAGGTCGAAGCCGAGCATGACGGCGAGCAGCGACGCCCAAGCGACCCGCTGCAGCGACAGGCGGCGCGTCGCCGGCGTCGTCATCCCGACAGTGGGTTTCGATCGCTGCCGAACGTCACCGTCGGGCCGCCGTGGAGCAGTTCGTCAACGAAGCGCAATTGGCACTGGCAGAGCATCTGGAGGGCGGTGGTCGCCCCGTACGCCACCTGTCGTTCGTCGGTGGCGTAGAAGGAACGGATCCCAGTGAGCAAGACGACCGACATCTTGAGCTCGATGAAGGCCCGGTAGAAGCCGAGCGCCTCGGCCTCGACACGGATGCCGCTCGCGGCTTCGTAGCGGCAGACGAACTCCTCGATCGGCACCAGCGGCTCCAGCGTCCACAGTGGCCAGTACATGAAGGCCAGCTCCTCGACGGGATCGCCGAGGTGAGTCTGCTCCCAGTCGAGCATGGCGAGGATCCCGGTGTCGTCGTACATGAAGTTGCCGAGCCGGAAGTCGCCGTGCACGACGCTGATTCGGGGGGCGCGGGGCAGGTGCTTGCGCAGCCATCGCACGAGGTACGTCAGGGCGGGGAACGGCTCGAGCTGCTGGCGGCGGACGCTCTCGGCGAACTGCTCGACCTGCAGTGACGCCGCCGTCTCGGGGGTCGGATCTCCGAGGAAGTCGACGCCAACCACGGCTGGGTCCAGCGTGTGCACCTGAGCGAGGATCTGCACGTACTGGTCGAGGACCTGCTGGAGGTGCGGCGCGTCGAACAGCTTCGTGTGGTCGGCGTCGCCGTCGATCAGCCGGGCCACGCTGAAGGGGCGCTCGAGCACCGTCCCGGTCGTCTCCAACCAGAGCATGTGGGGCACCGGGACGCCGGCGGCCTCCATGCAGCGGAGCATGCGGAACTCGACCGCTGGCACGCGACGGGATCCGGTGAAGCTGCTGGCCGACTCGTCGCTCTCGAGGACGCTCGACACCGGTTGGCGCAACATGACGCACCGCTCGGCCACGACGCCCGCGTCCGTGGACCAGCTGACGTCGAACACGAACGCCTCGCGCGACGCGCCTCCGGCCATCGAGTCGAGGTTGGTGACCCGGACCTCGTCCGCGGCGTCACCCAGCTCCGTCGCGATGAACCGCTCGAGGGCGGCGGTCATCTGTGCGCGCGCCTCGGGTGCCAGACCGGCCGCCGCCTTGCTCAGCGGGTTCTGGCGGGGCGGGGTCGGCGGATGCGCAGCTGCCTCGCGGCGCAGCATCCGCGCCAGCAGCTGTCGTACCTCATCGTCGACGCGGCGCCGATCCGGCGCGTCCGAGTCCGACGTGGGCAGATCAAGGGCTTCGATCGCCGCTACCAACGCCGTCTTCAAGGCGCAATGCTCGGCCGCGAGCCCCGCGACGTCGACGACGCCGCCGGCACCCGACGGCGCATCGGGCGCCGGGCGACCGATGCGGGCCAGCGTCTGGCGAAGGTCGTCGTTGTCGACGACGAGGTTGGCGCTGGTGGCGGACCACTCCGCAGCCAGCCGGTCGAGCGTCGCCATCGAATCGACCAGCAGCTGCGCGGCGGGCGACCCGGCGAGCGCCGGCAGGATGTGACGCTCGGCGTTGGCGGTGATGCCATCGATGAGATCAGCGAGCGACGGCTTGGTGAACATGGTCAACCCCCCAGTCGACGACAACCCCGGGCCGTCAAGCCAGACCGTACCTGATGGTATGGTCGCCGGGTGCCGTAGGAACGCGACACGCGTTGTCTCGGTCGAAGGGGGCCCGCCATCGTGATCACGACCGTTGCCGACGCCGTGCGACCGCCCGTCGCTCCCACCGCCGCGAACGGCGTGCTGCTGCTGCCGACGAGCCCCCGGCGGCTGGGGCCGGTGAGCCGGCGCCTCGTCACCCGCCTCATCGTCGCGTTGGCCGTGGTGGTCGTCGCCGGCACGGTGATGACGATCGTGGGCGGGACGGCCGCGCGGGCCGCTGGGTTGTCGTTGGTGTTCCCGGGCGGCGGCTTCCTGTACCTGGCGTCGCCGTTGTGGTTCGTCGTCACGATGGTGCTGTTGGCCTTGGCGATCGTGCTGTGGTGGGGGATCAGCGCACATTGGGCGATCCCGCTGGTGTGGCTCGGCTCGGCGTTGGCGTGCGGTCTGCTGGCCGGCACCCCGCGGCCGTTCGTCGGCGACGACACGACGTGGCCGTGGATGATCCCGGTCGTCTTCGCGCTCGCCGTCGGGTCGGTGGCCGTCGCCCTCGTGCGCATGGAGCGCACCCATCGGCGCAAGCTGGCGAAGGTTCCCGAGCTGAACGAGTACCTGTCGACGGCCGTCCTGCCGCGGCGTGAGCCCGATCCGAACGAGCCGACCGACTTTGACGCCGAGCTGCTCGGCTGGGTCTACGACATGGCGCTGCAGCCGCTCGACCAGTTCCGCGGCTTCGACTGGGGCGAGCAGATCCACGGGCCGACGTGCGTGCGCTACCAACTCAACATGATGGGCTACGCGCTCGCCGCCTACGCGGCGAACCAGCTGCCGAACTGCCCCCAGCCGGTCGAGGACGCGCTGAGCAATCTGATCCTCAAGGCGACCGACCTGCGCGTGTGGAAGTACTGGCGAACGCTCAACACGATCGGCAACTTCGACCGCAACCCCGATCCCATCGTTCGCGACAACATCATGATCTCGGCGTACCTCGCCGATCAGATCAACCTCTACGAGGCCGCCACCGGCTCGGCCCGGTTCGACGAGCCGGGCTCGCTGACGTTCGTGTGGAAGGACGGCCGGACCTTCGAGTACGACCACCACTCGATCGCCGAGGCGGTGCGCCGCAACTTCGAAGCCAACCCGCTCGGGTTCTTCCCCTGTGAGCCGGGCTGGGTGTTCACGGCGTGCAACACGATGGGCGCGCAGGCGCTGAAGGGTCACGACACGTTGCACGGGACCGCGCTGTGGCCGACGGTGGAGCCACGGTGGCGCGACGCGGTCGAGATCGAGATGATGACGCCGGACGGGAACCTGCCCCACATCCGCTCGAAGCTGGTCGGCCTGTCGTTCGACACCGGCGAGGTCCCGGGCGGCGAGTACTTCTCGACCGGCACCAACGGCTTTGCCGACGTCGCGCCGGACCTCGCCCTGCGCGCCGGGCTGCTCGGCCTGCGCGGCGTCGAGGAGCAGATGGCCGCGCTGCGCGAGCGGATCGTCGACGGCGTCCTCCAGCTCGACGTCGACCCAGCGCCGGAGCGCAACACGCTGATCACCACCGCTGTGCCGCAGTGGACACGGATCATCGGCGGCGCCCGCGCCGTCGGGATGTACGACCTCGCCGCCGCGGCGATGCGACGCATGGAACGGGACTGCGGCACCGGGCAACGATGGCCGGAACGCCCGCTCCACGTCGGCGTGCAGAACATGGGCATCCACCTGATGGTGCGCTGGGGGAGCCCGCTGAACACGGCCAAGCTCGCCCTCCGCGGGTATCGACCGCCGGTCGGCCCTGTGCTGCGCGACGGACCGTGGGATCAGCTGCTGGTGACGTCGGCCTCGTCGCCTGACGGGGCCGCCCTGGACGTCGCGCTGCGGCCCCGGGTCGCGACGTCGGCGAGCGCCACCCTGATGTTCGACTCCTTGACCCCCGGTGGCCGTTACGAGCTGGCGATCGGCGATCGCAGCGCGCCGGTCACGGCCGACGGCGACGGGCGGGCCGCGGTCGAGATCACGGTCGACGGCCCGTCGCGGCTGCGCCTCGACCCGGCGGCGAGCGGCGCGTGATCCTGAACATCGACCGCAACTGGACGCGGCTCGTGACGCTGCGCGCCAAGATCACCCGGCGCCCGCAGGTCACGCGCGATCGGCCTCCGGTGCCGATCCGTCGTCGAGCGTCCCGCTGACGAGCAACTGCTCGATCGCCCGGCCGACGCCGTCGGCCGTATTCGGCGTCGTCACCCACGTCGCCGCCGACCGCACGACGGGCGCCGCCTGGCCCATCGCCACGCTCGCCCCCGCCACGCGGAACATCTCGACGTCGGTCTCGGAGTCGCCGAACGCGACGACGTCGGCCGGGTCGATTCCGACATCGGCACACGCGATTCCCAACGCCCGCCCCTTGTCGGCACCCTTTCCGGTGATCGTCAGCACTCCCGCGCCGCGTCCGGTCATCGACACGAGGAACCGGACGTCGCCGGCCCACCGGGCGCGTAGCCGATCGAGCACGAAGGAGCCCTGCTCGTCGCCGAACACGAGGATCCCGCGAGGCGTCGGATCGGCGCCGTGCAACGTCTCGATCGTGCGCATCTCGGGCAGCCGCGGCGTCGATGTCGCCGAGCGCACGGCGACATCGCGCTCCTCGTACACCATCACGATCCCGTCGTGGGCATCGCACAGCGCATACAGCTCGGCGGTGAACGCCGCCGGCAGTCGCACGTCGAGGAGGTCGACGCCATCGCGCAGCCGGCGAACTTCGGCGCCGGAGCAGGCGATCACCGGGTCGGCCAACCCGAGCTGGTGCGCGGTGCGCTCAGCGAGCTGGTACCAGCGGGCCGTGGCCAGCACGACCGACCAACCGGCATCGATCGCTGCGGCGACGGCCGCGCGGTCGCGATCGCTGATCGAGTCGTCGGGTCTCAGCAGCGTGCCGTCGAGGTCAAGCGCCAGCCCACGAGTCACGGCCGTACCCTAGAGTACGGTCGCAGATGGCCAGCATGACGCCCCATGACTACTTCGAAGCCGGCCAAGCCCTGCTGGCCGGTGGCGGCATCCAGGCGGTGACGATCGCCAACGTGTGCGCCCGCCTCGGGACCACGAAGGGCTCCTTCTACCACCACTTCCGGAACGTCGAGGACTTCCACGACCGGCTCCTCGACGACTGGTACGTCGAGCACGTCGCCCGCCGCAAGGCTGTCGTCGACGCCGAGCCTGACCCGCTTGGGAGGCTTGAGGCGCTGCGACGGTTTGGGCTCGATCGACGCCACGACACCGAGGCGGCGATCCGGTCATGGGCCCGTACGTCACCGCGCGCCGCCGAGGTCCAGCGACGCATCGACAACAACCGCCGGACCTACTTCGCCGACACGTGCCAAGCGCTCGGCATCGACCGTGCGCGATGCGATGCGTTCGCCGAGCTCGCCCTCCTCATCACAGCCGGTTCACAGAACCTTTGCGGACCTGTCGACCGCGAGCTTGTCGAACGAGCCGGCGGGTTCCTGTGTGCGAGCGTTCTCGCTACTGCAGAAGTCGAAGGGACGTCCTCGTCGTGACCGTCCGCACCGCCGAGCCGCGGGGATCCTGACGCCGCGAGCTCGGTGGAACCGGGCTTGGTGCCGACACGGATGGGCGGCCCCGATGCGTCGGACGACATCGACGCAGGCCACCGAACCCAGGAATGGCTCGCCGTGAGTGACGACCCAGTCGGTGGCAGACGGTCAGGGTGGCGACCAACGCGGCCAGCGGGTGGTCACGGTGAGTACGGTCGCGTGATGATCGTCGCCAGCCACGCCCTGATCTACTCCGACGATGCGGCGGCCACCCGGGCGTTCTTCCGCGAGGTGCTGGGGCTGCCGTTCGTCGCCGAGACGCACGACCCCGACTGGCTGATCTTCCGCTCCGGCCCCTCCGAGTTCGGTGTCCACCCGACCGCCGGCGCCGACGGCCAACGCTGGACGACCGGGCGGCCGCATCAGCTCGCCTTCATCGCCGACGACATCGCCGCCACCAAGGCCGAGCTGGAAGGGCGCGGTGCGGTGTTCGCCAGCGACATCGAGGACCAGGGGTTCGGTCTGGTCGCGATGGTCCAGGTTCCAGGGGCCGACGACGTCATGATCTACGAACCCCGTCACGAGCTCGCCTACCCACTCGAACCCTGACCGGCCGGTGCGCGAACGTCGGCGGACGCAAGCCCGGTGGGCTCAGGGTTCGAGCGCCAGCCCGGCCAGCGATCCCTCGGCGCGGTAGTCCTCCAACAGCCGGGCGAAGGCGTTGGTGCCCGGCGTGTAGGCACCGAAGAACCCGCTGCCGGCCTTGGTGTGGCCTTCGTTGTTGTAGTAGCCGGGGGTGCAGGATTCGAGGAACGACATCCCCCCGACGTAGAAGCCCTCGATGACCGCCACCCATTCGGCCACCCCCTCCTCGGTCGGCTCGATCGTCGTGGCGCCGCGCCGCCGGGTCTCGGCGACGAGGTAGGCGATGTGGCGAGCCTGGTCGTCGAACATCGAGGTCATGTTGACGCTGAACGCGTTCTGCGACACGCCGATGTAGAACCAGTTGGGAAAGCCCTGGGTGGTGAAGCCGTGCACCGTCCGCAACCCGTCGGCCCAGTGGTCGAACAGCGACAGGCCGTCGCGCCCGTTGACCTCGATGCCGAGCCGGCGCCGGAAGTCGCTGGAGATCTCGAACCCCGAGGCGTAGATGATGCAGTCGACGTCGTAGGTCTCGCCGTCGGCGACGACCCCGGTCGGGGTGATCGCCTCGACACCCTGGGAGTCGCTGACGTCGACCAGCGTCACGTTGTCGCGGTTGAAGCACTCGAGGAACTCGTCGTTGAACGTCGGCCGCTTGCACATCTGGCGGTACCACGGCATCAGCGCCTCGGCGGTCGCCGGGTCGTGCACCGTGTCGGCGACCCGCTGGCGGATCCGGTTCATCTGGCGGAAGTCGGCCAGCTCGACGACCCGATTGCGCTCCTCCTTGGTGGTGGGGCGGTTGGCCCCCTTGGGTGAGCTGACGACGTTGCGGAAGATGTTGGTCCACCCGTCGTCGATCAGGTCGACCTCGACGGGTTGCCCGGCGGCCATCGCCCCGAAGTTCTCCCGTCTGGCCCGCTGCCAACCCGGCTCGAGCGACGCCCACCACTCGGGGTCGGTCGGGCGGTTGCCACGCCACTCGATCGACGACGGGGTGCGCTGGAACACGTAGAGGTGCCCGGCCTCGCGGGCGACTCGGGGCACGCACTGGATGGCGGTGGCGCCGGTGCCGATGATCGCCACCTTCTTGTCGGCGAGTCCGGTCATCCCGCCGTTCGTGTCACCGCCGGTGTAGGCGTAGTCCCAGCGGTTGGTGTGGAACGAGTGCCCTTCGAACGAGTCGAGACCGGGGATTCCCGGGAGCTTGGCCCGCGTCGTGGTACCCAGCGCCATGATGACGAACCGGGCGCGCATCTCGTCGCCCCGGTTGGTGGTGACGTGCCAGCGCCGGGCGTTGTCGTCCCAGTCGATCGAGCGCACCCGGGTCTGGAAGCACGTGCGCTCGTAGAGGCCGTAGTGGTGTCCGATGCGTTGGGAGTGCTCGAAGATCTCGGTGACGTAGGAGTACTTCTCCTTGGGCATGTAGCCCAGCTCTTCGAGCAGCGGGAGATAGCAGTACGACTCGGTGTCGCACTGGGCCCCCGGGTACCGGTTCCAGTACCAGGTGCCACCGAAGTCGGCGCCGGCCTCGATGATCCGGAAGTCCTCGACCCCCTCCTCGATCAGCCGCGCCGCCGCCAGCAGCCCGCTGAACCCGCCGCCGATGATGGCGATCTCGA
>JBKEAH010000240.1:0-9424 GCA_047972065.1 Desertimonas sp. | reverse complement strand
CACGATCCGCCAACGTCTTCGAAATCGCCGCCGTCAACGTCGTCTTCCCATGGTCAATATGACCCATCGTCCCAATATTCACATGCGGCTTATTACGCTCGAACTTCGCCTTGCTCATGACAGGCAGTCTCCAGATCTTCGTTGATCGGTCCGGCCACTCGGCGCGGATCCAGTGGGTTGTCAAAGAACGCTGCGATGGTAGCGGCGCCCCGGACGTCTTCCACGGGTGTCGCGGCCATGACACGCTGGGGCGATACCCGTCGGGCAGATCCGACGACGGGCGGCCGCGCTGGCCGCGACGGTGGTGTCGTCGCCTGCGGGGACGACCGCCTGCGCAGACGGGTGCGGCGACGACGTCGATGGTGGCGAAGCGCGCCGCGGGAGGAGGCGGAGGCGCTCGTGGCTGACCAGGCCGAGCGCAGCGGCGAGGTCGCCGGGACGGGACTCCACGGGCGCCGATCGGCTGCAGGAGATCGTCGATGAGCACGGCTGGTCGCGTTCGACCAGCACGATGTCGACGGGAGCCCGGACATCCGGGCGACGCCTCCGATTGAGCGGCCACCACCGAAATCGAGAGATGTCCGATTCGTCCACGACGCGTCCCGGTCGATCCGCCACGATGCGGGTCATGACCACCTCGCCTCGCGCCAACGCCGTCGGGTTCGTCGTGTCCGACCTCGACGCCACGCTCGCCTTCTACCGCCGGTGCGGACTGCCTGTCCCCGACGACGCCGGCGGGGCACCCCACGTGGACGTCAACCTCGACGGCGGTTTCCGGCTGATGTTCGACACCGAGGAGGTGGCGAGGTCGCTCGATCCGGGCTGGACCCGACCGACCGGGAGCCCGGTCGCCGCTCTGGCGTTGGAGTGCGACTCGCCCGCCGCGGTCGACGCCGCACACCTCGACCTCACCGGCGCGGGGTACCGCAGCCATCTCGATCCGTTCGACGCGCCGTGGGGGCAGCGCTATGCCAGCGTGCTCGACCCCGACGGCTCGCCGGTCGACCTCTACGCCGAGCTGGGCTGACGGAGCGCGGCGACCGATCCGCCGGACAGCCGGCGCACGTCCCGGTAGAGGTGGGCGGCGTCGGCGTAGCCGACCCGCGCCGCCACCATGGTCGCGTCCGCCCCGGCCCTCAGGGCCGGCAGGGCTCGCTGGAACCGCAGCACCCGACTCAGCGTCTTGGGCCCGTAGCCGAACCGTTCGCCCGCCAGCCGGTTGAGGTGGCGGGTGGTGTAGCCGACCCGATCGGCGACGTCCGTGACCGTCTCGCCGCGTCGAAGCCCGCCGACGACGGCGCCAAGCCAGCGCGGCGGAGGGTCGTCAGTGCCGATCAAGCGGTCGGCGGCGAGCTCGATCAGCTCGGCGGTGGGCGCCCGTGCCGCCGCCAGCCGCTCGCACCACCGATCGTGCACGTTCCGCCCGGCCAGCAGGTCGAGCGTGACGCGTTGATCGGTGAGGACGTCGGCCGGCACACCGACAACACTCGGCGCGACGCCGGGGTCGAAGCGCAGCCCGACCAGGCGGGTCGGTACGGCGACGTGGCCCCGCTGGGCCACGGAGTCGGCGCCGGCCACGACCACCGTGGCTCCGTCCCAGATGAGATCCATCCCACCGTCGGGCAGGATCCACGACGGCCCCGGCGTTGCACGGGCGGTCCACGCGACGCCCGGCACGCCCGCCGCCCGGTGCTCTGCGTAGCCGTCACTCACTCGTCCAGTCCACCACGTCCGACGGCGGGGTCGAGGTCGACACCCGGTCAACCCTCGGGCGAGTTCTCCAGAATCTCGGCCATCACCGGGCGCAGGTCCGGGTAAGCGGTCTGCTCCCAGCCGCCGTCGACGAAGTTGTTGGTGCCGGTCGTGTACCCGGCGTCGTCGCAGGCCAGGAACAGCGACGTCGCCGCGATGTCCTCGGGTGTCGCCGGGCGCTTGAGCGGGATCGCCGCCATAAACGCCTCGTTGGCCGCCGGCACCGCCAGCATCGGCTCGACCAACGGCGTCGCCGTCAGCCCCGGGCTGACCGTGTTGACCCGGATGCCGTGCTCGGCCATCTCGAGCGCCCCCTGCTGACCGAGCATCGCCACCCCGGCCTTGGCCGCCGCGTAGGCGGCGCCGAAGAACATCGGCACCCGCGAGTTGAGCGACGCGACGTTGACGATCGCCCCGCCGCCACCCTGGGCGATCATCGCCCGCGCCTCGTGCTTCATCGAGAAGAACACGCCCTTCAGGCACAGGTCGACGGTGAAGTCCCACTCCTGTTCGGTCATGTCCACGATCAGCGCCGGCGCCGACGCCCCGGCGACGTTGAACCCGGCATCGATGCGACCGAACCGCTTGACCGCCGCGTCGACCAGCGCCTCGACGTCACCCTCGGCGGTGACGTCACCGGTCACCCCGACGAAGGCATCGCCGAGCTCGGCGGCGACGGCGGCCAACGCCTCGGCGTTGATGTCCCCACCGGCGACACGACCGCCCTCGGCGACGAACCGCCGAGTGATCGCGGCGCCGATGCCGCTGGCGGCTCCGGTGACCACCGCCACCTGGTCGGCGAAACGTCCGGGAACGGGTTGATGCGACATCGGGAGCTCCTCAGGTCGGGGTGACGATGATCTTGCAGTGCTGTTCGGGCGAGGACAAGTCGTCAAAGGCCTGGGCGACCCCGTCGAGACCGACGTGACCGGTGATCCACGGGCCGACGTCGACGGTACCCTCGGCGATCAGACCGAGCGCGTGGGCGAACTCCTCGGGCCGATAGGCGAACACGTACTGCATCGACAGTTCCTTGTTGATCGCCTCCACCGGGGTGTAGGTGTCGGGATGGGCGCACACCCCGACCACGATCAGCCGGCTGTGACTGGGCACGACCTCGATGAACTTGGCCGTCAAACCCTCCTTGCCGACGCAGTCGAACACCACGGTCGTCGGTGACGGCATCGCCGGGGTCAGCAACGGTGATGGCGGCAGCCCGGGCCCGGCCAGGTCGAGCCAGGTGACGTATGGGTCGTTCTGAGCCGGATCGACGATCACGTCCGCCCCGGCCGCCTCGGCCAGCACCCGCCGGGCCGGCGAGTAGTCCGACGCCACCACCGGGGCGTGACCGTTGGCCTTGAGCGCAGCGATCACGGCGAGCCCGATCGGCCCGCAGCCGAGCACCAGCGGGACGTCGGTCGGCGCCAGGCGGGCGGCGTTGACGGCGTGCACCCCGACCGCCAACGGCTCGGTGACCGCGGCGCGGTCGGCGTCGAGTCCGTTGGGCACCTCCAACAGCCGGGACTCCTGGAGGAGCATCCGCTCGGAGAACCCACCGGGGAAGTTGGGGGTCAGCCCGACCAGTTCGGGACCGTTCGGCCCGTCGACGAACGGGACCGAACAGACCAGGGTGCCGGCGTCGAACCGCCCCTCGGTGCCCGGGCCGTAGTCGAGCACCTCGGCGCAGTACTCGTGGCCGAAGACCATCGGCGGCAACAGCTCCGGCGTCTCCTCCTGCACGTGGAGGGTGTGGAGATCGGATCCGCAGATGCCACAGGCAACGGTGCGGACCAGGACGTGGCCCGCCCCGGGGGTCGGAGCTTCGACCGTGCCTTCGTGCAACGAGCCGGCGTCGGCGATGACCGCACGCATCGTCAGCCCTCCGGCAGCAAGGCGTCAGGGCGGTCCTCGCCACGCTCGTCGGCGTACTCGAACCGGGACTTGTCGATCGCGTGGAGCGTCTGGAGCACGAACCGGTGGTCGGTGCCGACGATCCAGTCGTAGGACTCCTGCGGCGGCGCCAGCTGATCCTGGAAGTGCGGCATCACGTACTGAGCGAACAACTCGTAGGAGCGCAGCGTCGCCGGCCAGTCGGCGAGGTCGCCACCGAACACCAGATAGGTGCCGAACCCGCCCGACTGGTCGATCAAGCGCTGGATCTGGGCGATCGCCATGTCGGGGGTGCCGACGACGCCGGCGCCGGTCTCGTTCATCTCCTTGACCCGGCCCTCGTAGTCGGTGGCCTCGGTCGGCTCGGTCGGGATGACGTGGCCGAGATAGTCCATCACCCGCTCGAGCCCGTAGCGGCAGTCGGCCAACGCCTGGGCCTCGGTCTCGGCGATGTGCATCGGGCCCATCATCCGCCACTTGCCCCGGTCGACGACATGGCCGTGCTCGGCCGCCTGCTCCTCCATCACCTTCCAGTGCCCCGCCAGGTTCTCGAACCCGGCCGGGTTGGTCGCCGCCACCGACAACAGCCCGCTGCCGTGCCGGCCGGCCAGGCGGGGACCCGACGGCGAGATCGACGCCGCCACCGCGACGTCGAACTTCGAATAGGGGCGCAGCTGCAGCCGCCCCTCGATCACCTTGAACCAGTCGGTCTCGGCGGTCACCACCTCGCCGCGGAACAGGGCCATGATGACGTCGAAGGCTTCCTCCATCATCCGCCGCTGCTCGTCGACCACGATGCCCAGCATCGAGGCGTCCGAGGCCAGCTGGCCGGGACCGACACCGAACATCATCCGACCCCTGGTGAGGTGGTCGAGCATCAGGATGCGGTCGGCGAGGATCAACGGATGGTGGTACGGCAGCGAGTTGACGCCGGTGCCGAGCTTGATCCGCGAGGTCCGCTCGGCCGCCGCGGCGATGAACACCTCCGGCGAGGCGATCGTCTCGAACCCCGACGAGTGGTGCTCACCGACCCAGAACTCGTCGAAGCCGAGCTCGTCGAGGTGCTCGGCGAGCTTGAGGTCGCGTTGCAACGTCAGCGTCGGGTTCTGACCGGTCGGGTGCATCGGCGGCAGGAACAACCCGAACTTGAGGGGGTGCTTGGAGCCGTTGGGTCCGTTGAAGTCATCGCTCATGGGTGATCCTCTCGATCGGTCAGCGGTGTGTTTCGTGTTCGACTTCGCGCATCGCGTCCTGGTCGCCGAGATAGCTGGCTTCGAGCATCTCGGCGTCGTGGCGGAGCTGGTCGGCCGGGCCCTCGGCCACCACGTGACCGTGGGCCAGCACGTAGCCGCGATCGGCGATCGACAGCGCCGCCACCACGTGCTGTTCGACCAGTAGAACGCCGAGCCCGCGTTGGTCGGCGACGTCGCGCACGATCGGCAGCAGCTGCTCGACGATGATCGGCGCCAGCCCGAGGCTCATCTCGTCGATCATCACGACCTTGGGGTCGGCGATCAGCGCTCCGGCGAGGGCCAGCATCTGCTGCTCGCCACCCGACAGCAGCCCGGCGCGCCGGTTCATCAAGCGGGCCAGCGCCGGGAACGAATCGACGACCTCGTCGACGGTGACGGTGGAGCCCCGGTGCCGACGCAGCCGCAGGTTGTTGGCCACGCTCAGTCGGTAGAAGAGCCCGCGCCCCTCGGGCACGATCGCCAGGCCGCGGCGGGCCACGGTGTGGGCGCGGCCCGAGGTCACCGCAGCACCGAGCACCTCGACCCGGCCGGCCAGCGATGGGATGGCCCCGGCGATCGTCAACAGCGTGGTCGACTTGCCGGCCCCGTTGGCACCGAGCAGGCACACGACCTCGCTGGGCCCGACCGTGAGGTTGAGGTCGCGCACGACCGGGGATCGTCCGTACCCGGCGACCAGGTCGGTGGTCTCGATCAGGTTGGTCATGACTCCTCCGATGCGGTCACCGTCGCCGCCGCGACGTCATCGTCGCCGTGCTCGCCGCCGAGGTAGGCGCTGATCACCGCCGGGTCCTGACGGACCTCGTCGGGGGTTCCGGAGGCGATCGGGGTGCCGAAGTCGATGGCGTAGATCCGGTCACACACGCCCATCATCAGGTGCATGTCGTGGTCGATCAGCAGGCAGGCAACCCCGGTGGCCGCGATCTCCTTGAGGTGGTTGCCGAACTCGATGCTCTCGTTGGTGTCGAGGCCGGCGGCCGGCTCGTCGAGCAACAGGGCGGCGGGTCGCAACGCCAGCGAGCGGGCGACGCCGACCAGCTTTTGACGACCGAGTGAGAGCTCGGCGGGACGCCGGTCGGCGACGTCGTCGAGCTTGAGCAGAGCCAGTGCCTCGCCGACCGCGGGGGGTAGTGGCCGGTTCGGCTGGACGGCGTCGCGCAGCATCAACAGCGCGTCGCTGCCGACGTCGGTGCCGACCTGCACGTTGTCGCGCACCGACAGATCCATGAACAACTCGACGGCCTGCCACGTTCGCACCAGGCCCCGGCGAGCCCGGGCGTGGACCGACATCGACGTGATCGACCGGCCGTTCAGCCGGACGTCGCCGCCGGCGGGCGTGAACCCGGTGATCGCATCGATGAAGCTCGTCTTGCCGGCACCGTTGGGGCCGATCAGCCCGACGATCTCGCCGGCGCGGACCTCCATCGACACCGCGTTGACCGCCCGGAGACCGCCGTACTGGACGGTGACCTCCTCGGCCTCGAGGACCACGTCGCCCACCGGGGGACGTTCGAACGCCGCGGCGCTTGCAGCCGGATCGGCGACCAGGTCGTCCTCGGCCACCAGGGCGCCCCCGTCGGCCGCCGCGGTCCCGGCCTGCTTGGCGGCTCGTTTGGCTCGGGCGTCGTCGAGATCGGAGCGGACCTTGCCGGCGATGCCGATCGGATTGAGGATCACCGTCAGAATCAGCGACAGGCCGCTGAACAGGGCGTAGTAGTTGCCCAGGTTGAGCACCCGGTCGAGGAACACGTACATGATGCCGAGCGCCGCCAGGGCACCGGCGACAACGGCACCGCTCATGCTGGTGATGCCGCCCAGATACGTGATCGCCAAGAAGCTCAGCCCCACAAAGACGCCAAAGGACTCGGGCGACAACTGCCCACGGCTATAGGCGATCAGCGAGCCGCCGAGCCCGGCGAGAAACGACGAGAGCGCGAACGCCGACAGCTTGACGCCGGCGACGCGAATGCCGACCGACGCCGCCGCCCGCTCGTTGGACCGAACCGCCAGCATCTTGCGCCCGGTGCCGGCGCGCATGATGTTCCCGATGGCCACGAACGTGACCACGACAACCGCCAGCACCATCAGTCCGAACGGCAGTCGGGCGATGTTGCTGCCCTCGCGCACCCCGAGATCGGCTCCGAACAGGGTGGGGTCGGGCACCCGGTTGGACGTGCTCGACACGATCGACGGGTTGGCGAACACGAACCGCTCGAGCGACAGCGCCGCGGCCAGGGTGACGACGGCGAGCTGGGCGCCGCGAATGCGCAGCGCCGGTAGGCCGACGATCATGCCGCAGGCCATCGCGATCAGCGCCGCGAGGAACATGGAGATCGGAAACGGAATGCCGTCACCGAACTTCGACAAGGCGATGCCGGCGACGCCACCGAAGGCGGCCTGAGCGAGCGAGATCTGGCCGACCATCCCCGTGAGCACCACCAGTGACAGCGCGATCAGGGCGATGGCAAGGCTGGTGATGATGCCGAAGCGGTAGCTCCCGGAGCTGATCGCCAGCACGATGACACCGGCGATGGTGAGCCCGGCGATGACGACGGGCTTGTTCTTGGGCAGCGTGACCGCCGGCAGGCCCGAGCTGGTGTCGTCACCGCGCATCGGGATCGAACTCCCCAGCAGGAACAGCGCGATGACGATGACGATGAACGGGACGGCATCGAGCAGGCCCTGCTTGGCCCAGCTGGGCCACCACGTCTTGGTGGTCGAGTAGAACTGCAGCTCGGACTGCACGACACCGAGGGCGAGCGCACCGATCAGCCCGGCCCCGAGCGAGCGGAGCCGGGCGATGAGCGCGGCCGCCAAGGCAGGCACCACCAACAGCGTGAGGTTCTGCGGGGTCAAGGCGCCGACGGCGGGCCCGGCGACCAGCATGATGAACGCCGTGGTGACGCTGGCGAGCACCCAGGTGACCATGCCGAGCGCCTGGGGCGACAGGCGGGCGAAGGTGGCCGCCCGTTCGTTCTCCGCCGCCGCCTGGATGGCGAGGCCGGTGCGGCTGAAGCGGAACCAGGTGGCGAGGGCTCCGCCGAGGACCACGGTGATCAGGATCAGCCAGAGCCGGTCCTTGGGGAGCGTGGCGCCGGCGAAATCGACGTTGCCCGACGGCAGCATCCGGCTGAGCGGTCGGGAGTCGGTGCCGTACTTCATCGCCACACCGGCCTGCAGGGTCAGCATGATGCCGACGGCGGCGATGACCTTGGCCAGTACCGGAGCGTGCCGGAGGGGCCGGGACACCAGAACTTGAATCAATGCCCCGAGTAACGCCGCGGTCAGGAGCGCGATCAGAACCCGGAACCAGGTGGGGAGGTCACCGACCTCCCAGGACGGCAGCCACGGGATGGGCAGCGTGAGCTTGCCGGCCTGGAGGTCGGTGTAGACGTACAGCGGGACGGTCACCATCGCGGCCGCGGCGAAGTTGATGACGCCGGTGCCTTGGTAGGTGATGACGATGCCCATCGTGAGGGCGGCATAGATCGCCCCCAGGCTCAAGCCGAGCACGATGAACAGAAGTTGTTGGCTCACGTCGTTGTCCTCGCTGTGTTTCCCCTCGCCGGCCCGACCGGGTCAGTCGGGCACGACCTCGCTGACGTCGACCGGCGAGAAGTCCAACAGCTCGAGCTCGCCGTCACCGAGGTTGCGGGCGTACAGGGCGCCGCTGCCGCAGGCGGTGGTGCCGGGCCACAGCGGCGCCGAGCAGTCGTAGGGGGTGTCGGTGAAGAACTTGACCCCCTGCGCCGCCGGCAACGCTTCGAGCACCGTCGAGGCGGTGTACTCGTCCCCGGGAACCTGTCGCAGCATGTCGGCGGCATCGACCGCGATGGCGAAGCCGAGGGTGCCGTAGGTGGTGTCGACGTAGTCGGGCTCCTCGGCTTCCATGTACTCGCGGTAGATGGCGATGTCGGCGGCGGGCTTGTCGGGGATCTCGGTCATCGCCGAGGTGTAGAACTCGGCGTGGTTGACGACGCCTTCGACCATGTCGGCATCGAAGGACGTGCGGAACTCGACGCACGACCCGAGGTGCAACACACCTTCGAAACCGGCGGCGTCGAACGCCGGCAGGGCCGCTGTGCAGTCGGCCTCGGTGGGCGCTCCCATCGAGACGCCGTCGGGGTTGGTCGCCATCACCGTGGCGGCGAAGCTCGTCCAGTCGACCGTCGCCTGCACGTAGAAGAACGGTGTCACGTTCATGCCGAGCTGTTCGGCGACCGGAGCCACGACGTCTTCGTAGACGGCGTGACCCGACGGCAGATCGACGATCAACGCGGCCACGTTGGTGGCGCCGAGCTCCTTCTGGGCGATCAGGCTGGCCGCGTAGCCCTCCTCGATCGAGAACAGCGTCGTGAACGCCTCGCCCTCGGCCACGTTGACACCAGGCGTGAACGCAAAGAAGGCGATTTCGGCGATGTTCGCCTCCGACAGCACCGGCAACGCCGCATCGGCGGCCACGTCGACACCCTGCACCGCCGCGACCACACCCTCCTCGACGAACTGGTTCGCACAGTCCACCGACGACTCCG
>JBKEAH010000231.1:0-11353 GCA_047972065.1 Desertimonas sp. | reverse complement strand
ACCCCTGCTTCGACGCGTCCTCAACGACCCCCAACAGCCCGAGCCACCCGCCGACCCGCTGCCACCACCAAGCACCACCCTCACACCATCCACCCGAGAACCCACCGGTGGATCGAGGCTTAGAGGCGAAGCCTAGTGTGGGCGTAGTTCGGTCGCGTTGCAGCCACGACCTTCACTGACGTTGAAGGATCGTGGATGATGCGATGCCCGGCGGCCGATACGACGGTGTGACCCGAGGGCGCTGTCGAGGACAACACGGACCCACTCATCAAGCGTCGCGTCGCATCCCGAGCCAGCTCAGCCACGGATTCTCCACCACTCGATGGGGTTCAAACGTTGTTCCACCAGGACCGCTGACACCTTGAGAGCGTCGGATGTTGAACGGTCGCGCAGACGTCGCCGACGGCCTCGATGTCGTCATTTTCCGTATCGAGCGCGTCGACGACCATGTCGGTGCGCATGCATCGCCGCGATGCTCCAGCCAACGAATCGGCGGGTGGACGCGTCAGCGACGCAGCACACGTACGCCCTCCCGGATCGGGGCTGGCACGGATCGACCGTCCCGGTGGCGGGGGTTCACGTGGAGCGGCCGAGCGCCTCGCGGACGGCACGTCCGAGGCCCGGCTCATCGGTCGAGTCAACCGGGAGGTCGTCGGCATCCGGGATCGGGACAAAGCCTTTGGCTCCGTTGTTCTTCCAGCTCGTCGTCGCTGGCGGACGGTCCGAGTAGAACGTGATCGTCACCTGCCGGGTCCCGCGCATGTACTGGTTCAGGGACTTCACCCCGGCAGCCTCAAGCAACGCCGCAAGTCCGGGACCAAACGCGCGAGATGGTGGTGACTCGACACCGATACGGGTCACGCCGCGCGCGGTGCTGATGGCACGCCCCAACATCTCATCGGTGACGTCGAGGGGGAGTAGATCGATGTGCGTGTTGCCCTGCCAGGTGCCACGCCGAGACAAGTCGCTTGCCTGCACGATGAACTGATCGCCCCGCTGGCTGATCATCACGAGCGATGTTCCGGTGAAGGTCATGGGACGACCAGGATTTCCACGGAGACTCCTTTGGTTGCGCCGTATTCGATCATCGAGTTGAGCGTCGCGGTCTGGGCCGGAGTTGCCCCGGCGGGGACGGCGATCGTCAGGGCCCGCCCCTGGACCATCCCGGAAGTGATCACTTCCGGACCGCGGGAACCACCGGAGAACGAAGCGACCTGGTTGATGTAGCCGCGGACTTTGCTGGCGAGACGAGCGGTTGAGCTGTAGGTGGTGGCGTGGAGGTCGAGGGTCTTGAGGCTTGTTGCGATGCCATCTTCGAAGCGGTCGATGGTGGGGAAGCCGGCGGGCAAGATGTCGTCGAAGTAGCTCTCGTAGACGTAGCCGCGTCGTAGCGGGGTGATGTCGTCGGTCCAGAGCGATGGGCGGGCCACGGTAGGGGACCCGCTGACTTCGGGGGCCGGTCGAATGGCGAACCATCCGGGCGCGAGTTGGACGAGTCCGTAGGTGGCCCAGCCGAGCTCGAAGTCGACGAGCATCGCGGTGGGGTTGCCGGCGGCGTTGAGGGATTGTTGCCAGGTGGCACCGCCCATTGCGGCGTCGACGCCTCGGGTGACGTAGCCGCCGACCATCGTGCAGTAGGCGATGCCGGTGCCGTAGGTGCCGACGCCGACGACGACACCGCACGCGGTGCCGGCGATGATCCCGGCGATCGGGCCGACGAGGGTGGTTTTGAACCAGTCACCGAAGGTCTTGTCGTCGTCGAGGTCTTCCCAGTCGTTGGCATGGTCACCGCGCAGGAGGGCTGCATTGACGGAGATGCCGGCGGCGAGGGTGGCGATGTCGGCGTCGGACATCTCCCAGCCGCCCTGCTCGTTCATCTGCCGGAGGATGTCTTCGGCGCGTGACGGATCGTCGATGAGGGCTTGGAGGTCGTCGCCCGACCAGTTGCCGTCCAGCTTGTCGAGGTTGGCTTGTTTGCCGATGTCGATGACCGCCGCGGTGATTGCAGCGATCCCTTCAGGATCGATGAGTTGGGCGTGGAGTTCGTCGGCCTGTTGTTGGAGCAGTCCGGTGGGGTCGATCTCGCTGAGGTGAAGACCAGTGGTGTACGCGAGGTTGCCCATCGCGGTGAGGTACTCGGCTGATGTCGGGCCGGTGACTCCGGTGTCTGGCGTGAACATGGCAGCGTTCACGACCCGCGTCAGTTCATCGAGGGCCGGTTGCCAGAGCCCGCTGATGGTTGAGGTGTAGACGGTCCAGTCGTCGGCGAGGTTGGTGATCTGCTCGCGGGCGTGGCGGCGCGCCGCGAGCTGTGCTTCGGCGGCCTCGGGCTCGGCGGCCACGAGGCAAGCGGCGTTCAGCACGTTCTCGTGTGGCTCGATTGCGTCGGCGATCTGATCGGCGTACGAAGCGTGCTGTCCGAGCAGGTCGATAGCGGCGCCGATCGCGGCGGACCCGGTGGAGATCGAGGCAAAGTAGTTGGCGGCCGCGTCGTTGATGCTCGCGGGGAGCGGCCCGCCCCACTCGTCGCGGACGAGGTCGACGTGGGTGCTCGCGGTCGCCAGAAGGGCGTCGAGATGCTCCTGCTCGGCGCTGAGCACGGAGCGTTCGTTCCGCAACGCCTCGGCCAGGTTCCGGTACCAACCGGCGTTCATCCTGGGTCACAGACGCTGTCGGCATCGTTGCCGTACCACACGTCGTCACCACTGCCGCCGGTCACGGCCATATCCGCCTCGACGGTACGGGCGGTGGCGATCATCACGGTCTGGGCGAACGCTTCGAGCTGCTCACCGACCCGAGGCACGAGCGCACGGACAAGGACCCCACCAGCGCCAACCGCGTCCGTGGCGCTCACGGAACCGAGATCTGGCCAAGACGCCGTGAACGCGGCGAGGCCGCTGTTCGTGATGCCAGTGCGCAAGCTAGCGATCAGCCCGGCGATCGCGTCCGGGTCCACCCAGTTTCCATCACACTCCGCCACCGCGTCCACCCCCGTCGGGTTGTACTCGCTCAGCCACCCACCAGCGCCGGTCATGAACGCTACACGACGGAGCCCGAGCACGGCCGAGAGACCAAGCGTTGTCGGTCGGGCCTCACCCCGAGGCTCGCGCGCCCGGAAGGGACATCTCCCACCACGCCACATGGTTCAAACGTTGTTCCACTAGGACCGCTGACACCTTGAGAGCGTCGGATGGTTGCACGTGCGCCTCATGACAGGATGATGTTCACCGAGACGCTCGTCGGTCGTGCCGGTCGAGAGCTGTTCGAGATGCAGGTTGCCGACCCAGTACCCGGCTCGGCATCGATCGACAGACTGGACGAAGTAGTCGTCTCCTCGCTGGTCGACGCCGACGAGCGCTACTCCTGTGTAGGTCACGGCACGATCACCAGTTCCACCACGACTCCTTTCGTTGCGCCGTATTCAATGCAGCACGGCGCCGACGCCGAAGTCCATGAGACGATCCGCGGTTCGCCGGTGGAACCTCAGGGGCCCGAGAGACGTCAGAATCACCGATTCGTGGAGTACCGGTGCCGAGCGAAGCGGACCAGGCACCACATCGACCACGTCAGACACCGACGATGACCGACAAGGAACACGTGAACGACGAGACGACCTCCGTTGACGACGCACGGGCACGGCGCCGGGCGAAGGCCGAGGCCGACGCCGCCCGGTGGCATGCCGAGCGTCGCCGCACCCGTCGACGCAGGTGTTTGGTCGGCGGCATGGTGCTGGCGGCGGCGATCGGCGCGACGGCTGTGGTCAGCTATCCGCGGCTGGCGGACCGTTGGGGCTGGAACTGCGGCGACTCGATCCGATCGATGTCGGCCAGTGACCTGGATTCGGTGAACGACGCCGAGGGCCTGGTCGCTTGGTCCGAGATGCCGGATCGGAGCCCCCGGGTTGACGACGTCGAGCGATCGATGCCCAGCCGAGCCGAGGTCGAGGCGCTGCCGGCCGAGCTCGGCTCCCCGCTCGTCGGGCAGATCGACCTCGACCGAGACGGCTTCCGGCGCTACTGGGAGAACGGTGAGGACACGGTGATGCTCTCGAGCGGCGGTTCCGTGCTCGGGGTGTTGAACGGCGACCCCCGGCTGGTCGCGCTCGACCCCACCGAGGGCGTGCCGCGATGGGGTCTCCGCTTCGGCGCGACAGGTTCGGGCGGGGGCACCGTCGAGGACATCTTCGTGGTGATCAAGCGGCGCGATGACGGCGACCTCGAGGTCCTCGGCATCGACGACGCAACGGGAGCGCGGCGATCGTGCGCGCGGCTGGCCGGTGCCGACGGCTGGGGCGTCGGTCTTGACAGCCGGCACATCGTGGGCCACGACGTCGCCGTGGCGTCCGAGCTGCGGACGGGCCACGACCTTCCGGCGGTTGAGGTGACGCGGCTGGACGTCAGCACCGGGGGTCGCGCTTGGAGTGTCCGCCCGGAGCTGGAACGGCTGGCAACGCTGCACGCCAACGAGGAGATCGTGGTGGTCAGTTCCGATCATCACGGTCTCTCCGCCAACTACGCGCTCGACTGGCACGAGAGCGACACCACGGTCGTGTCCGTACTCGATGCCGCAACCGGCGAGACCCGCTGGACCATCACCGGTACGCCGACACACGCCGAGACGGCGCTGTTTCTCGGCCCGGAAGGCATGGTCGTCACCGAGGCGTACGACCGGGACAGCGACGACGTCGAGGGGCGCTATTCCCTCCACGCCTACTCCTCGTCCGGCGAACCGATGTGGACGCTGACGGATCGGCGGCCCGGCACCGGCGAAGATCGTTTGATCGCCCGTCAGATCGACGGCGTGCTGATCGTGGAGAACGGAGCTGACTACCTGGGTCTCGACCCGACGACGGGGGAGGAGCTTTGGCGAACCGGAGTCTTCCTGTCCCCGGGACCGGCCGACCCCGATGGGCTGCTGCTCACCACCATCCGAGCCTCCGATGTGGTCGACGACGTGCTGGTCCTGTGGGGCCTCGATTTCATCGGGGTGCTCGATCCGGCGACCGGTCGGTTGGAGGTGGTGGGTCTCCCGTTCCACGTCGATCGGGTCGATGCCGCCGGCGATGGCCTCATCATCAACGGGGACTGGGGGGCGATCGTCACGACCGGTGCCGATCCGGCGTCGCTGCGGCCGAGCGGCTGATCGAATGCCTCGATCCCCAGGTGAGTCGAGCGAGTAGGTCGGACGATCGCTCCGACCCGGGGATGCGCTCACTGTCACGGCGGTCGCGGGTCGTCACGGTGGTCGCGGGTCCGCCGCCCATGTCCCGTCGCGTCATCGGAGCGGGCCATCCCCATCGTCTGGCCCGAGTCCGGCGACTTCCGTCATCTGGATGACCCTGATGTTGCAGTTTCGTGACGGAGGATGCTAGAACGTCCCCTTCCTGTTGCCGAGCGGAGGGGCGACCCCGAGTTCATGAACGATCGCTATGACGAAACCGGCGGCGATGCCGCCTTCTGGGGTTCTGACGACACCCCGACCGCGCAGATCCGCCGGATCGGCCGTGATGTCACGAGCCAGATTCGTCGCGTCGTGCCCGAGCGACCCACTCGTCGTGACGTCACGCCCAGCGGTGGCGTCCGCCGACATCGCAGCGGCCCCGGAGCCGGTGACACCACCGGCCGTCAGCAGCGCCGCCGAGACGCTGACACCAGCGGTGCGTTCGTGCGTCGCAACGCCGACGCCGCCCCGCTGCATCTGAGCCCGTACGACTACGACCTCGCCGACGGCGATGGCTACGCCGGTCTGGCGTCGACCCAGGTCGGAGCGGATCAGGCCGACGACGCCCGTTGGGCCGCACTCGACGCGTGGGTCACGCCAGAGCCCATCGAGCCGGTTCGGCGGCGTGCCACCGGCTCGGGCACCGGGGTCGATCCGCGGCTGTTGCGCGTCGGCGCCCTGGTCGCCGCCGTCGTCGCGATGATCCCCGTCGCCGCCGCTCTCGGCGGCGGCGACGACGAAGCGCCGAGCGTGGCTGCCGCCGCCGTGGAAGTCCCGGCCGTCGCGCCCCAGCCGACCACACCCGAGACGATCGCCATCACCGCCGCCGTGGTGCCGGTCGCCGCCGACTCCACGAACGACGACGCCGCGGCCGATGGCGCCACGGCGTCGGGTGGTGCGAGCGACCGACCGGCCGTTCGCGAGTCGCCCGCAGCGGTGGCGACCACCGAGCCCCGGCCGGTCTGCGCCGGGCAGTACACCGTCGTCGCCGGCGACTATTGGCTGCGGCTCGCCGCCGATGGTGGCGGCAGCACCGACGAGTGGCTGGCGGCCAATGACGCCAACCTTCAGTCGCCGCTGTACCCGGGTGACCAGCTGTGCATCCCCGCCGGTGCGAGTGCCCCCGCGCCACCGACGACCGTCGCACCGACGACCGCGCCACCGACGACCGCCGCACCGACGACGGCGGCTCCGGTCACCACGGCCGCTCCCGCCACGACCGCCGCTCCGGTCACGACGGCGGCGCCCGGGACGACCGCCGCGCCGCCCGTAAGCGGCTCGCCGGAGCAGATCATCCGGTCGATCTTCCCGGACGACCAAGAGGACTACGCGATCGAGATCGCTCGTCGTGAAAGCGGCCTCAACCCAGCCGTCGACAACGGCTGGTGTTGCTACGGCCTCTTCCAGATCTACTTCAACGTCAATCGGGGATGGCTCGCCGACCTCGGCATCACCAGCGCCGAACAACTCCGCGACCCGTACCTCAACACGCTGGCGGCGTACACGCTGTGGCAGAGCTCGGGCTGGTCGCCGTGGTCGACCCATACCGGGTGACCGCTCGCGGCCGCCGGCGCCTAGACTTACCGATCGCATCAACCAGCGCTCGTAGCTCAATGGATAGAGCACCTGACTACGGATCAGGCGGTTGGGGGTTCGACTCCCTCCGAGCGCGCTGACCAGATCGTCACGATCGGTACGAAGGCCTCGCCCACCGGGTGAGGCCTTCGTCGTTCCCGTGAGCCATCGGGACCGCCCGGTGGGTGGGCCGTGTCGACGCTGGATGGTTCAGAATGTGCGCATGCAGCTCAGCGCCCGCAACCAACTCGCCGGAACCGTCACCGCTGTCGCGGTCGGGGCAGTGACCACCACCGTCAAGGTGCAACTTGGCGGCGGGGATGTCATCACCTCGTCGATCACCAAGGAGGCGGCCGAGGAGTTGGGGATCGCCGTCGGGTCGGTGGTCACCGTGGTCGTCAAGGCCAGCGACGTGATGCTCGGCGTGGGGTAGGCGTCATGGCGTCGTCACGGCCCCCGACCCCAGGCGGGGCGCCACTCCCCGATCTGTTGCTCGGGGAGTGGGCGTGTCTCGGGGTGCTGTGCCAGGCACCTGCTCACGGATTCGCCGTCGCCGCCCGTCTCAAGCCCGACGGCGACATCGGCCGGGTGTGGACCATGTCGCGGTCCCTCACGTATCGGGCCCTCGATCAGCTCGTCGCCAAGGGATGCGTCGAGGTGGTCACGCAGGAGCCAGGCGTGGCCGGTGGCCCCCGCCGAATCCTCGGGCCGACCCGCCTCGGCCGTCGGCGCTTCGGCGAGTGGCTCGTAACGCCGGCGCGACATCTCCGGGACCTGCGGAGCGAGTTGCTGCTCAAGCTGGTGCTCGCCGACATCGTCGGGGTCCCGATCGGACCGTTGATCGAGGCTCAGCGGCTGGCCGTCGAACGTCTCGCCGCTGCCCTCGGCGATCCCGACCCGGCCGACGTGGTCGCGCTGTGGCGCCACGAGTCGGCGCAGGTCGCCTTACGGTTCCTGGCGCGACTCGACCGGGCGACCACCGGGGTGACGTCATAGTCAGCCGATGACCAATCGGCGTCGGGGGCGACCAGACTCTCAGCAGATTCCCAGGTGGTTGGCCGACAGTGTGGCGCGCCCGCGCTGCAGGATGTACGTGCGAGCCACCCCGATCCGCCCGAGAGAGAGTGACCGATGAACACCCAGCCCCCTCGCCGTTCCCGCAGCCGTCGCCAACGGCTGTTGCTCACCACCGCGGCCGTCGTCGTCGTACTGGGTCTCGCCTTCGCCGCCTTCGCGTGGTGGTTTCTTCGCGACGATGCCCCCGACGAGGTGTCGCTCGACAACGCCGCCGCGCAGGTCACCACGACCACGGTCGTGACCAGCGTCGTCCCGATCGACACGGCCGTCGACACGGCGGCCACGGCGGCCACGGAGGGCACCACCGATGGCACGGAGCCGGCCACGACCGTCGGTGCGACCGACATGGCGACGGCGAGCGCTGGTGGTGAGGTGACCGGCACGTGGACGGTCGACACCTCGATCGGAGAGTTCAGCTACGAGAACTCGACCGGGACGTTCGTGGGTTTCCGCATCGCCGAGGAGCTATCGGGCGTCGGCGAGACCGAGGCCGTGGGTCGGACCCCCACCGTCAGCGGCACCCTGACCATCGAGGGGTCGACGATCACCGAGGTGACGATCGAGGCCGACATGACGGCGATCACGACCAACGAGAGCCGCCGAGACGATCGGGTGCAGTCGGCGCTCGACACGGGGGAGTTCCCCACCGCGACGTTCGTGCTGACCACGCCGATCGAGATGCCCGAATCCGCCACCGCCGGGGCCGCGTTCACCGTGGATGCCACCGGTGAGCTCACCATCCACGGCGTCACCCAAACCGTCACCTTCCCGCTCGACGCCCAGCTCGTCGATGACACGATCGTCGTGGTCGGTTCGCTCGAGATCAGCTTTGCCGACTATGGCGTCGAGGTGCCCTCGGCCCCGGTGGTCGTGTCGGCCGAGGACCACGGGCCGATCGAGCTGCAGCTCTTCTTCACCCGCTGACCGAGTATCTGGTGCACCGGCTCACTTGTGTCGCGCCAGCGGATGGAAATCGCCCCGCCCACGCGACACAAGTGGGGTGTCACTGACCAGCGGCCACCGTCGAGGTCGCGCCGACCCGCCACGAGGCGGCACGGGCCCGCTCCCGCCACAGCTCGGCGTACCGGCCACCGGCGGCGAGCAGCGTGTCGTGGTCACCGCGCTCGGCGATGCGGCCGTCGTGCATCACGAGGATCTGGTCGGCGGAGCGGATGGTCGACAGCCGGTGGGCCACGACGAGCAGCGTGCGGTCCTCGACCAGCGCGGCCAGACCGGCCTGCACGGCGCGCTCGTTGATCGGGTCGATCGATGCCGTCGCCTCGTCGAGCAGCACGATCGGCGCCCGCTTGAGCATCGCCCGGGCGATCGACACCCGCTGGCGCTCGCCGCCCGACAGCGCTTGGCCGCCCTCGCCGACCTCGGTGTCGTAGCCGTCCGGAAGGGCCTCGATGAACGCGTCGGCCTGTGCCAGTCGCGCCGCCCGGTGGACGTCCTCGTCGGTCGCCGACTCATCGCCGAAGGCGATGTTCTCGCGGATCGTGCCCTGGAAGAGGTAGACCTCCTGGAACACGACGGTGACGAGGTCGAAGAGCTGATCGGCGGTCAGATCCCGCACATCGGTGCCGCCGACCCGCACGATCCCGTCGTCGACGTCCCACGCCCGCGCCACAAGGTTGAGCACCGTGGACTTGCCGGCGCCCGACGAGCCGACGATGGCCGTCATGGTCCCGGCGGGAACCTCGAAGGTGACGTCGTGGAGCACGGGGCGATCGCGGTAGCCGAAGGTGACGCCGGAGAAGCTGATGGTCCCGGCCGTCGCCGGGTCGACAGCCGCCGGGTGGTCGGGCATCGGTTGTTCGGGGATGTCCATGATGCGGCCGATGCGCTGTAGCGAGGCGTCGGCGAGCCGGAGCGACTCGACGTGCGTCGCCACCTCGATCAGCGGTGCGTAGACGCGCACGATGAGCACGAGGAACGCCAGCACGACGGCGAGCTCGACGTCGCCGTCGAAGTACCGCAGCGCCGCGCTCGCCACCACCAGCGGGATGCCCAGCGAGACGATGCCGATCGCTCCGATCGCCAACGGCACCAGCTTGACCGCCATCGCGTCGTTGACGGCACGAACGTCGGCGACCGCCTCGCGGAACCAGCGCAGCCGGGCCCCCGTCTGGTTGAACGAACGAGCGACGCCGACGCCCTGCACGTACTCGGTCATGCGGGTGTTGGCCACCGCCAGTTCGTCGGCCCGTCGCAGCCCGAGTGCCGCGAACGCCCGGTTGGCGAGCAGGAAGACGGGTACGGCGACGACGATGCTGACCGCCACCGCCGCCGCCAGGGGCGGATCGGTGATCACCAGGATGATCATCACCACGACCGGGAGCGCGATCGCACCGAAGATCGCCTGGAGGCTGTGGTGCGCGAAGTTGGACACCGACTCGAAGTCGCTGGTCAGCACGGCCGACACGTCGCCGGAGCGCTTGTCGAGCACGGCGCCGACCGGTAGCCGATTGAGATGGCGCAGCGTCCGGATTCGGGCCTCCCCGATCGCCTCGAACGTGGCGACCCAGGCGAACCGGTTCGCCAGATAGCTGGCCAGGTACTGGCCGATGACGGCGACGACCACCACCGCGGTCGACGTCCACACGTCACCGTCGTCGAGGCTGCCCTCGGCGAGCTGGCGGATCACGCTGAGCACGACGGCGGCGGTCGCGCCGATGCAGGCGGCGTTGAGGATCCGCAGCCCGACCGATGCGTACAGCACCGCGCGCCGAGGCCCGAACAACCGCACCGTGGTCCGCAGGGTCCCGTCGTAGAAGCCGTCGCTCATCACCGCACCTCCTCGGCGGTGACGCGACCGCGCACCGACCGTCCCAACTCGACCGCTTCGGCTGACTCGAACGCCGCCCACAGCCGGGCGTAGAGCCCGCCGCGTTCGACGAGCTCGGCGTGCCGACCCTGCTCGACGATGCGTCCAGGACCACCATCGGCGGCGTCGAGCACGAGGATCTGGTCGGCGCCCACCACCGTGGACAGCCGGTGGGCGATCATCACCAGGGTTCGCCCGGTCACCAGTTCGTTGAGGGCATCCTGGAGGGCGGCTTCGTTCTCGGGGTCGGCAAACGCCGTGGCCTCGTCCAACACGATGATCGGAGCGGCCTTGAGGATCGCCCGGGCGATCGCCAGGCGTTGCCGTTCACCGCCCGACAGCCGGGCGCCACGCTCGCCGAGGCGGGTCTCGTCCCCCTCGGGCAGCGTGCTGATGAAGCCGTGCGCCTGGGCGGCGCGGGCCGCCGACTCGACCTCGTCGTCGGTCGCGTCGGGGCGACCGAGCCGGATGTTGGCGGCGACGGTGTCGTCGAACAGGAACGTCTCCTGGAAGACGAAGGCCACCTGCTCCATCAACTTCTCGAAGGGCATCGCCCGGACGTCGACCCCGCCGACGTCGACCGACCCGCGCTCGACGTCCCAGAAGCGGCAGACCAGCTTGGCTATCGTCGACTTGCCACTGCCCGACGGCCCG
>JBKEAH010000191.1:0-16759 GCA_047972065.1 Desertimonas sp. | reverse complement strand
AGCGCTCCCAGACCACGTTCCGGGTGGTGTTCCCGGCGGCCATCTCGGGGGTGGTGGCGGCGCTGATCCTGGGGATCTCCCGGGCGATCGGCGAGACGATGGTGGTGGCGATCGCCGCCGGTGCCGTCGGCGGATCGCTGTTCCATCTCACCCCGCTGGAGCCGGGACAGACGATGACCGCGGCGATGGCCGCCCTTGGCTTCGGCAGCGACCAGGTGGCCGGGAACAACCTCGCCTTCCAGAGCCTCTACTTCGTCGGCGCCCTGCTGTTCCTGATGACGCTCGGGCTCAACGTGCTGGGCGACCGGCTCGTCAACCGGGTGCGGGAGGTCTACTGATGGCACTCACCACCCCGGCCTCGACCGGGAGTCGCACCGCCCGCTCGATGACGGCGGGCCTCACCCGCCACCGATCGAACACGATCAACCGGCTGATCGAGCTCGCATTGGTCGCCGCCCTGGTCGTCACGATGCTCGTGCTGGTCGTGCTGGTCGTCGACCTGCTCCAGCGCAGCTGGCCGTTGTGGGCCGACCGCGGTGTCGGGTTCCTCACCGACGGGCTCAATGCCTCGAGCGCCGGGGCCGCCGGCGTCTCCTCGGCCATCAAGGGCACGGTGGTGCTGTGCGTCATCGTCGCCGTCGTGTCGTTCCCGCTGGGCATCGCCTGTGCGGTCTACCTCGAGGAGTACGCCGGGCGGACGCGCTTCGCTCGCTGGACACGCGTCAACGTGCGCAATCTCGCCGGTGTCCCCTCCATCGTCTACGGGCTCGTCGGGCTCGGCATGTTCGTCAACGTGATGCACGTCGGGCGCAACGTGTTCGCCGGCGGTCTGGCGCTGTCGGCGTTGGTGCTCCCGATCGTGGTGATCACGGCGTCCGAGGCGCTCCGCGCCGTGCCCCGCTCGATCCGCGAGGGAGCACTCGGCGTGGGTGCGACCCCGTGGGAGACGGTGCGCAGCCACGTGCTCCCGGCGGCGGCCCCCGGCATCCTCACCGGCACGGTGATCGCCCTCGCCCGGGCGGCGGGCGAGGCAGCGCCCATCCTGCTGGTCGGTGCGGCCACCGGCCTGTTGGCCACCGGGGAACAAGGGCTGATCGAGCAGCTCACCGGGCCGTTCACCGCCCTGCCGGCGGTGATCTTCTCCTACGCTCGTCAGACCGGCGAGGAGTTCCGTCAGGTCACGGCCGCCGCCTCTCTGGTGCTGCTCGTGCTCGTGCTGGCGATGAACTCGTTCGCCATCTGGCTCCGCAACCGCTATGACCGAAAGTGGTGATGTGCCGATGACCCCGGCCTCCGACCTGTCGACGCCGATCCCGAGCCTCGACCTCGACCGGCCCGAGCCGGCCGACATGTCCCCGTCCCGTCCGGTCGTGTTCGACACCAGGGACCTGTCGGTGTACTACGGCGACTTCCGCGCCGTTCGCGATGTCCGACTCGAGATCCGTCAGGGGGAGATCACGGCCTTCATCGGGCCCTCCGGCTGCGGCAAGTCGACGGTGCTGCGCTGCTACGACCGAATGAACGACCTCATCGAAGGGGCCCGGGTCGAGGGAACCATCCTCTACCACGGCATCGACCTGTACGGGCCCGACGTGGACGCGGTCGAGGTGCGCCGCCGGATCGGGATGGTGTTCCAGAAGCCGAACCCGTTCCCCAAGAGCATCTACGACAACCTGGCCTTCGGCCCCCGGCTCAATGGCATCAAGAAGAAGTCCGAGCTCGACGACATCGTCGAGAGCTCGCTGCGTCGCGCCGCCCTCTGGGACGAGGTGTCGGGTCGGCTCAAGCAGTCGGCGATGGGGCTGTCGGGTGGCCAGCAACAGCGGCTGTGCATCGCCCGTTGCGTCGCCGTCGAGCCCGAGGTGATCCTGATGGACGAGCCGTGCTCGGCGCTCGACCCGATCGCCACCGCCCGCATCGAAGAGCTGATGCAGGAGATGAAGAGCGAGTTCACCATCGTGATCGTCACCCACAACATGCAACAGGCGGCCCGGGTCAGCGACCGCACCGCGTTCTTCACCACCGAGGTCAACAGCGAGAGCGACCGTCGTACCGGCCGCCTGATCGAGTACAACCCCACCGAGAAGATCTTCTCCAACCCCGACGACGAGCGCACCGAGCAGTACGTCACCGGGCGTTTCGGGTGACACCATGACCATCAGCGACGACCGCCCACCCCAGCCCGACGTGACCGCACCCACCGATCTGCGCCCGCAGTTCCACCGCGAGCTCGACTCGATCCGCGAGGACATCGCCCGGATGGCGGCCTGGGTCACCGAGGCCATTCCAGAGGCCACCGAGATCCTGCTGACCCAGGACCTCGCCGGGGCCGACGAACTGGTCCGGGCCGACGCCGAGATCGACCGCAAGGCCTTCGAGCTCGAGGAACGTTGCTACACGGTCATCGCCCGACAGTCGCCCGTGGCGCGTGATCTGCGGGCGCTGGTGTCGGCGTTGCGCATCATCGCCGAGGTGGAACGCTCGGCCGACCTGGCGGTCAACATCTGCAAGGCGGCCCGCCGGATGCACGGCCACCGTCTCGACGCGACGTTGCGGGGCATCGTGCGCAAGATGGGCGACCAGGCTCACCACCTCTTCAAGGAGGCCACCGAGTCCTACCTGGCCGGCGATGCCACTCGAGCGACCGCGTTGGCCGACATGGACGAGTACCTCGACGACTTGCAGCGGGAGCTGATCGCGACCATCTTTCGCAGCGAGAACGAGGAGCGGATGCAGCTCCAGGTCGCCGTGCAGCTCGCCGTGGTGGCCCGCTTCTACGAGCGCATCGGCGACCACGCCGTCAACATGGGCGAACGCACCCGCTATGTCGTCGAGGGCTGGGGGGCCGACGACGGCGGGCCCCAGTTCGTCACCCGCGCCGCGGCGAGCGACCTCGAGTGACCCTGCTGGCCGTCGCCCTCGCCGCCCTCGCCGGAGTGGGCATCGGTTGGTCGTTGCGACGATCACGCCGGCCGGGCGCCGCCGCGAACTCGCCGGTGACGCCGCCGGCGGGGACCCCGGCGGCGTCACCGGACCCGACCGCCGGCCCGGGGTGGACCGACGTGCTAGAGCGGCTCGCGCTCGGCATCGTCGTGTCCGACGCCGATGGGCGGGTGGTGTATCGGAATCCGGCGGCCCGGGCCACCTCGGGCACCCACATCGGCCTGCTCACCGACGACACCGTCGACGACGTGTTGGCCGAGGCCCGCGCCGGTGGGTCGCCCACCCGCACCCTGGAGCTCTACGGCCCGCCACGCATGGCCGTGGTGGTTCGGGCTGCGCCGTTGCCCGGCGGCATGGCGCTGGCCACCCTGGAAGACGTCAGCGAGCGGCGCCGGGTCGATGCCGTCCGCACCGACTTCGTCGCCAACATCAGCCACGAGCTCAAGACGCCCGTCGGCGCGCTCGCCGTGCTCGCCGAGGCGCTCGCCGACGAGGACGACCCGACGGTCGTGCACCGGGTGGCGGACCGCATGGTCCACGAGGCACACCGGGTCGCCCGGACGATCGACGACCTGATGGAGCTCTCACGGATCGAGCTCGGCGAGTCGCCGGTGCGCGAACCGGTGCCCGTCGACGCCGTCGTGGCCGGCGCCCTGGCTCGCACCCGCACCGCCGCCGAGCAGCGCTCGATCACCGTGCAGCTCCTGGACGCACCGGCCGATGCGACGGTGCTCGGCGACCGTCGTCAGCTCGAGTCCGCGCTGGGCAACCTGGTCGAGAACGCCGTCAAGTACAGCGAGACGGGCGCCAGCGTCCAGGTTCGGGTGCGGGTGCTCGGCGCCCACGCCGAGATCATGGTCGCCGACCACGGGATCGGGATCCCCGCCAACGAGCACCACCGGATCTTCGAGCGCTTCTATCGCGTCGACCGGGCGCGCAGCCGCGACACCGGGGGAACCGGGCTCGGCCTGTCGATCGTGCGCCACGTCGCCACCAACCACGGCGGTGACGTCCAGGTGTCGTCGCAGGAGGGCGAGGGTTCGACGTTCGTCCTGCGGCTGCCGCTCGCCCCGAGCGTCCCGGACCCCGCGCCGCGCGCTCACCCGGAAGATCTCAGCCGATGAGCACCCCGACCGTCCTCGTGGTCGAGGACGAGGCCAGCTTCGTCGAGGCATTGACGCTCGGGCTGCGACGCGAGGGCTTCCACATCGAGGTTGCCACCGACGGGTTCGAGGCGCTCGACCGTTTCGACCAGGTGCGGCCCGACGTCGTGCTCCTCGACGTGATGCTGCCCCGCATCAGCGGTCTCGACGTGTGTCGCCAGCTGCGCAAGCGCAGCCAGGTGCCGATCATCATGGTGACCGCCAAGGGCGCCGAGATCGACACAGTGGTCGGTCTCGAGGTCGGCGCCGACGACTACGTCACCAAGCCGTACCGGATGCGGGAACTGGTGGCGCGGATGCGGGCCGTCCTGCGCCGTGCGCCAACCGACGACACCGGCGACGTCGATGGCGCGGCGATCGCGGTCGGCGATGTCGCCCTCGACCCCGACGAGCACACGGTCCACATCGGGGGTCAGCCGGTGAGCCTGCCGCTCAAGGAGTTCGAGCTTCTCCACATCCTGCTGGCCAACGCCGGTCGGGTGATGACCCGCGATGCGCTGATCGACCGGGTGTGGGGCAGCGACTACGTCGGCGACACCAAGACCCTCGATGTCCATGTCAAGCGGTTGCGTTCGAAGGTTGAGCCCGACCCGTCGAACCCGGTGCGCATCATCACGATCCGCGGTCTCGGCTACAAGTTCGAGCGCGACTGACGACCCACGCGGCCTAGCGTGATGCGAATGGCCGGACCGGTGCCGATGACGAGGTTCCGCCGCCTGGCGATGACGCACGCGGCGATGATCGGGGGTGACGCGGCGATGCTGATCGCGCTCGCCGACTCGCTCTTCTTGAGCATCGACCCCAGCGCCGCGCGCGGTCGCGTGCTGTTGTTCCTCATCGTCAGCTTCGCGCCGTTCGTGGTGATCGCGCCGCTGATCGGTCCGGCGATCGACCGTGCCACGGGTGGTCGGCGGGCGGTCATCCAGGTCGTCGCGCTCGCCCGCGTCGGCATCTCGCTGGCGATGGCCATGTCGCTCGACAGCCTGGCGTTGTTTCCGTTGACCTTCGCCGCCCTGGTCCTCCAGAAGGCATACCTGATCTCCAAGCAGGCGATCGTGCCGTCGGTGGTGAGCAGCGACGACGAGCTGGTGGAGGCCAACGCCAAACTCGGGGTGCTCGCCGGGCTGGCCGGCGTGGTGGGCGTGGTCCCGGCCGGGCTGCTGCAGGTCATCCCGCCGCTCGCCGGCTGGGCGACGTTGTTGTACGCCGCGGGCCTCTTCGGCTTTGGCTTCCTGCAGGCCCGTCGGCTGCCCGACGAGGCAGTGGTGGTGCAGCAGGAATCCCCGGTCGCCGAGCCGGAGCTGCACGCGCCGCGACTGCGCTCGGCCGAGCTCTCGATGATGTTGCTGCGGGCGTCGGTGGGTTTCTTGTTCTTTCACCTCGCCTTCTGGCTGCGCAGCGAGTCCGCCGGCACGTTCTGGTTCGGGGTCGCCGTCGCCGGTGCGGCCGTCGGCACGATGATCGGCAACGTCTTGGCCCCGCGGGTGCGACCGAAGCTGGGCGAGGAGCGGATGCTGTCGGCGTCGTTGGCGTTGGTCGTGGGAGCCGGAACGATCGCGATGGTCGTCGGAGGCACGGCGTCGGGGGTCGCGCTCGCCGGGGTCGTCAACTTCGCGGCGGCCACGGGGCGGTTGGCGTTCGAATCGCTGGTGCAGCGGATGGCCCCCCACGCCAACCAGGGACAGGCCTTCGCCCGGTTCGAGACCCGCTTTCAGCTCGGATGGGTGGTCGCTGGCGTGGTCCCCGTCGTCATCACGATTCCCGGCCGGCTGGGGTTCCTCATCGTGGCCGTCATCGCCGCCGTCGCCCTCGGCCCCGTGCTGCGCTTCGTCAGCGATCGGTGGGCGGCGACTCGAGCCGGGCGAGCCACAGACCAGGTGCCGCCACCTCCGCCGGCGTCGGCGCCGCGTCCGCCCGGCTGAGCAACGGCTCCAAGCCTCGTTCGCCGACGCGGTCGACGATGCCCTGGACGAAGGACTTGCCCCGGCCGACCTGATCATCACCGATGCGGATGCCGAGCAACTGCTCGATAAAGCGATCGTTGGCCGAGGTCTCGGCCCGCCGTCGTCGCACCGCCTCGGCGATCCGCAGGGCGTTCCCACCCACCAGCCGCACGGCGACCGCGTCCACCACCCAGTCGGTGGCGCCCACCACGGTCGACACGAGGGCGTCGAGGCGGGGTCGCAGGGCCTGCTGCTCGGGCGAGGTGACGGCGCCCAGCAGCACCTCCGGGTCGCCAAGTGCCGACTGGAGCGCCGTCATCGGGTCACCGCCGGCGATGTCGATCTCGCCGAGCCGGTCGGCGACGGCACCGGGGTCGGGGCGGAACCCCGCGACGTGCTCTCGCACCAGCGCGGCGAGCGGTTCGGCAACCGCCGGTGACGTCAGCAAGACGTGGCCCGCCAGCTCGTGGGCGAGGACCCACAGACGCATCTCATCGCCCGGGATCTCCCACTGCTGCGCGAACTCGTCGACGTTGCCCGGCACGAGGGCGATCGACGCCGGCTGACGTGGGATCGGGAGGTCGTGCGTGCCGAACGCCCGGGCCGACAGCCGCCCGACCATCGAGCCGACCCCCATGCCCAGCATCGCCGGCGCCATCATCTTCGACAGCCCGGCCATCATCGCCATCATCGGGTCACCGGCGTCGGCAGCGTCGGCGCCGTCACCCGTCGCGGTTGGACCGAGGGCGGTGGCGAGCTCGGTGAACAGGTGGCGGTAGGCCTCCAGCGTGCCGCGGGCCCAGTCGGTGCGGGTGGTCACCTCGAAGCTCGGTACCCCGCCGTCTCGACCGAGGACGTCGGCGACGTGGAACCAGACCAGTCGGGCGAGCTCCTCCAGCGTCACTCGGACCGCCGGGTCGACGTTGGCCTCGGGGGTACCCCCCGTCGCGCCGAGAAGGGCGAACTGTCGGGCGGCGTCCCAGTTGAGCGGACCCTGTCCCGACAGGGCGCGGGACATCTCGCCGAACATCGGGAGGTTGGCGAACGGGTCGAAGGGCTCGGGCCGTTCGTCGGGGTTGTCGGCCATGTCGTCGATGTTAGGGAGCGGGAGCGCCAGTAGCGTCGCGTCCGATGTCTTCGCCCGCCACCGTCCACGTGGTCGGGGCCGACGGCCCGCTCGGTCGGCGGGTGCTGGCCCGGCTCGATGGTCGCTTCCGTGCCGTCGAGGATGCGGCGGAGGCCGACGTGATCGTGTTGCTCGGGGCGGGCGATCATGACACCCGGGCCCGTCGCCGAGAGAGCGTGACCGACGGGGCGGCGGGCGTACTCGACGCCGTCGGGCGGGTCGACGTCGCCCACATCATCCTGTTGTCGTCGGCGATGGTCTATGGCGCCTATGCCAACAACCCCGTTCCGCTGACCGAGGACTCGATCCTGCGCCCCGACGTCGAGTTCGTGTACGCCCGTCAGCTCGCCGCCGTCGAGGCGCTCACCGATCAGTGGCGGACGTCGGGAGACCGGCGGACGGTGACGGTCCTTCGTCCGGCCGTCACGATGGCCGCCGATGGCACGTCGTCGTTGGCGGCGGCGATCGCGGCCGGATCGGGCCAGCGGTTCGGTGAGGCCGATCCACCGGCACAGTTCCTCCACCTCGACGATCTCGCCGCCGCCGTCGCGCTGGCGGCCGAGCGACGTCTCGACGGCGTCTACAACGTGGCGCCCGATGGTTGGATCGAAGGCGAGCGGGTGCGTGGGCTCACGGGCAGTCGCCCCCGGCTGAAGCTGCCCGACCGGATCGCCAAGGCGCTCGCCGGCCTGCGCTGGCGGTTTCAACGTGGCCCGATCCCGCCGGGTTTGTGGTCCTACACCCGTTCCCCGTGGGTCGTCGCCAACGACCGGTTGAAAGGTGAGGGCTGGCAGCCGACCGTCACCAACGAGCAGGCCTACGTCGAGGGCACCGAGGCACGGTGGTGGACGATGATCTCGCCGAAGCGGCGCCAGGAGATCTCGCTGGGGGCGATGGGCGCCGCCGGGGCGATCGGAGCGCTGGTGGCGCTTAGCAGTGTTCGCCGTTGGCGGCGTCGCGCTGGCGGCCGATGACCATCAGCTCGGCCACGGTCCCTTCCAGCTCGACGCAGAGGCCGACGATCCGCCCGTCCTGATCGGTGAGCGCACGCGCCGCCACGACCGTTCCGACGGGCCCCATGTTCGACGTGTCGGTCGCCGCCGACGTGTCGCGTGTCGCCGGGTCTTGGGTCGCGACACTCGATGCCACGGGATCCCGGGTCGGGCGATCCGGTGTCGAGCCCGGCGATGGCTCCTCGGCGGTCAGCGACACGACGACCATCCCGCCGGCACCGGTCGCCATCACCACGACGTCGATCGCGGTGCCCGAGGGAAGCCGCACCGTCAACAGGTCACCGGCGGTCATCGGGTCGTCGTGGCCGCTCTCCACGATGGTCTCGGTCTCGGTCCCGTGCTCCTCGTCATCGGCGATCGAGTCGTCGTGCTCGCGGCGCATGACGGTGGCCGACACGCTGACCACCGTTTCGATGGTCGTGACGGCCAGCAGGATCGTCGTCGCGGGCTGCTCGACGGCGGTTGACGAGATCGCGGTCAGCGGTGCCATCGAGGTGGTGGAGGCGAGCGGCGCGAGCTCGGTCAGGGTCGGCGCGAGGGTGGCCCAGGTCGCGATGCCGACCGCCGTCGTCGGGCTCGACGCGGGACGCGAGCCGGGCGAGGCCACCTGGGCCGGTTGCGAGGTCGGCGTCATCCCGATCATCAGCAACGCCACGAGGATCAACCCGGCAGCCGTCGTCGAGGCGATGAGCAGCCGTCCGCGGCCGCTCGGCGGCTCGTGGACGGCCTGCCCGATCTCCGAGGGGTGACGCCACGCTCGCTCGTGGGGCGGCACCGGGGATGGAGTCACGACGCGGGAGCGTAGCGACGCCGGTCGTCATCGTTTCGTCGCCCCACGGCAGTCTGGGGTCGGGACGGTGAGGGCTACGATGCACGGCCGTGGAGTGCCCTGCCCGCGGCGAGGACTGGCTGGCCATCAGCGCGGACGAGATGCCGGCCGGCGCTGCCTATGAGTGGGCGATGCGGCCGGACTGTGGTGCGGTGGTGCTGTTCAGCGGTGTCGTGCGTGACCACGCCGAGGGTCGCGATGGTGTCGAGACGTTGGTGTACGAGGCGTACGAGGAGGCGGTGGTCCCGAAACTTGCCGAGATCGTCGCCGAGGCGCGTCGGCGCTGGCCGACGATCGGTCGGGTCGCGCTGTTGCATCGCACCGGCCGACTTCAGGTCGGTGAGTCCTCGGTGATCGTGGTCGTCTCGTCACCCCATCGTCCGGAGGCCTTCGACGCCGCCCGGTTCGCCATCGACGCCCTCAAGGCCTCGGTGCCGATCTGGAAGCAGGAGACCTGGCGTGATGGCACCGACTGGGGGACCGAGGGCCAGGACCTTCGAGCGGCGGGGACGGTGCGTTGACGGCGATCGTTGTCGTCGTCATCGTCGTTGCGGTGCTCGCCGTGGTGGTGGTGGGCTGGCGAGTCCGCCGCGCCCGCCGACCCGATGGCGTGGCGACGTTCCAGCGCCAGATCGATGCGCTCCGCCCCGAGGCGCGCCAGCGCGTCGTCGACGAGGTACAACGCATCGACGACGAGAAGAAGGGCCCTCCCGGTGGCTCGTGACGTATCGAGGGGTCACTCGCATGGCTCGTGACCTTGCCATCGACCTGGGGACGGCCAACACGCTCGTGTATATGAAGGGCCGCGGGATCGTCCTCAACGAGCCCTCCGTGATCGCCCTCAACCGTCAGACCGGTGAGGTGCTGGCGACCGGACGCGAGGCCTGGCAGATGATCGGCCGGACGCCCGGCTACATCGTGGCGGTGCGGCCGCTGCGGGGCGGGGCGATCACCGACTTCGAGATCACCGAGCGGATGATCCGGCTGCTGCTCCAACGCGTCGGCGTCAGCCGCTTCACCCGGCCGAAGGTGGTCATCTGCGTGCCCTCGGCCATCACCGAGGTCGAGCGACGGGCCGTGACCGACGCCGCCCGCCGGGCCGGGGCCGCCGACGCCAACCTGATCGAGCAGCCGATGGCCGCCGCGATCGGTGCCGATCTGCCGATCGACGAACCGGTCGGAAACATGGTGATCGACATCGGTGGCGGCACCAGCGAGACCGCCGTCATCAGCCTGGGGGGCATCGTCGCCCTCGAGGCGGTGCGTGTGGGGTCGTTCGACATCGATGCCGCGATCCAGAACTACGTGCGCCGCGAGCACGGCATCGCCATCGGCGAGCGCACCGCCGAAGAGATCAAGGTCGCCATCGGCTCCGCCGATCCGACCGGTGACGAGAGCCAGGCCGAGGTGCGCGGGCGTGACCTGATGACCGGTCTGCCCAAGACGGTGTTGTTGACACCCGAGGAGATCCGCTTCGCCATCGAGGACCCGGTCTCGTCGATCGTCGCATCGGTGATCCGGTGTCTCGCCAAGGCGCCTCCCGAGCTGTCGCAGGACTTTCTCGTCCGCGGGATGTACCTGGTCGGCGGGGGTGGGCTGCTGCGTGGTCTCGCCGACCGCATCCAGCGCGAGACCAAGGTGCCGGTGAAGCTCTCCAACGTCCCACTGGAGGCGGTGGTGCTCGGCGCCGGGCACGTCATCGAGCACTACGAAGCCCTCAAGGGGATGTTCATGGGCGCCCGCCGATGAGGCCGCGCCCTTGAGGGTCCCCACCGGGGCGGGCGAGTTCGCCCCCGGGTTGCAGGCGATCCGCGACGAGTTCGGCGTGCCGGCGGGCTTTCCGGCCGCCGTCGAGGTGGCGGCCACCACGGCGGCGTCGCGGGCGCCCGGCCGCGACCACGCCGACCGCACCGGCGTGCACTTCGTGACACTCGATCCGGCGACCGCCACCGACTTGGACCAGGCGTTCGCCATCGAGTCGGCCGGTGACGACCTGCTCCTGCGGTATGCGATCGCCGATGTCGGGCACTTCGTGCGTCCGGGCGACATCCTCGATCGGGAGGCGAGATCGCGCGGCGTCACGGTCTACGTCCCCGACGAGAAGGCGCCGCTGTACCCATCGGTGCTGTCGGAAGGCGCCGCCAGCCTGTTGCCCGACGGTCCCCGGCCGGCGGTCGTGTTCATCGTGCGGGTCGATCCCGACGGCGGTGTGCGGCTCGATGGTGTCGAGCGGGCGGTCATCCGGAGCCGGGCGAAGCTCGCCTACGACACGGCCCGTCCCGATGATCTCCCGCGCCACTTCGCCGAGTTGTCGGCGCGCATCGTCGCCGCCGAGGAGCGTCGGGGTGCGCCGCGGGTGGAGTTTCCCGAGCAAGAGGTGGCCGTCGATGGGCACGGACGGTTCGAGCTGTCGCTGAGGCCGCGCCTGGCCTCGGAGGATCAGAACGCCGGGATGTCACTGGCCACCAACCTCGCCGTCGCCGACGCCCTCCACGCCGCCGGCACCGGACTCTTCCGGGTGATGGCCGAGCCCCCGCCGGGATCGATCGACAGGCTGCGCCTGAGCGCCAAGGCCCTCGGGCTGACCTGGTCGCCGTCGAAGGACCTGGCGCAGTTCGAGCGCTCGCTGTCGCCGGTCGACCCCCGGGCCGCCGCGTTCCTGATCGCGGTCCGCCGCGCCAGCGGTGGTGCGTCCTACGAGGGCTATCGGGAAGGTGTGACGCCGTGGCACGCGGCGATGGCGGCGACCTACTCCCACGCCACGGCGCCGCTGCGTCGACTGGCCGATCGATACGTCGTCGAGGCAGCGTGGTCCGTCGCCAACGGGCGCGCCGTACCCGACGATGTCGAGGCGGCATTTGCCGAGTTACCGGCGGTGATGGACGCCGGTGAGGCGCTGGCCGGGCGCGTCGATCGGGCCGTCGTCGATCTCGCCGAGGCGGTGCTGCTGGCGGGCCGCGAGGGCGACACGTTCGACGGCCTCGTGATCGATGAGGACGATCGCGGCGCGATCGTGCAGCTCAGCGAGCCGCCGGTGATCGCTCGCGTCGTCGCCCACCGTGTCGATCCAGGCGACCAGGTGAGGGTCACCGTCGACACCGTCGACCTCGAACGGCGCCGCGTCGAGTTGCGGCGGGTCGGGTGATCAGGCGTCGAGGCGGTAGATGCCCCCGTGGTGTGAGAGCGCGTAGATCTCGCCGTTCGGGCCCTCGGTGATCGCGGAGGGCGCCGGCACGCCATCGGCCACGACGACGCGACGCTCGACCGAGATCGTGCCCTCGCCATCGGTGACCTCGAGCGCCCAGACCTGGTTGGCGCAGAAGTCACCGAACACGTACCAGCCATCGAGCGAGCCGGCCGCCTCGCCGCGGGCGCGCACCCCACCGGACACCGAGCAGCCGTCGTCGCGCCCGTAGGTGTACACGGGCTCCACCGGATCGCTGGTCGACACGTCATCGTTGAAGGGCTGATCACCCTCATAGGCGCTCCAGCCGAAGTCGGCCCCCCGGCCGGCGTCCACGCCATCGGTGGCAAGGACGGCATCGACCTCCTCGACGGTGTTCTGGCCGACGTCGGCGATCCACAAGTCGCCCGTGACGGGATCGAAGGAGAAACGCCACGGGCTGCGCAGGCCGCTCGACCAGATCTCCGGCGCCGTGCCCTCATCGCCGACGAACGGGTTGTCGCCGGGCACCGTGTAGGGCTCACCATCGGAGATCGCCGGGTCGATGCGCAGCATCTTGCCGAGTAGCGACGTCGGATCGCTGGCATGACGTTCGGGGTCACCGCCCGAGCCACCGTCGCCGGTGCCGATGTAGAGGTAGCCGTCGGGTCCGAAGGCGAGGTCGCCACCGTTGTGGTTGGCGTAGGGCTGGTCGATCCGCAGCACCGTGCGAGCCAGATCGCCGTCGCCGAAGATGCCCTCGTCGTCCACCGGATGCTCCGAGATCACCGTGGCACCGTCGAGATCGGTGTAGTTGACGTAGGCCAACGTGCCGTCAGGGCTGAAGGCCAACCCGAGGAGGCCCTGCTCGCCGCCCGAGGAGATCAGGTCCACAACGTCGAGGGCGACGACCGCCTCGGCCTGGCCCGTCGGGTCGATGCGCTGCACCCGCCCTTCTTGCTGGACGATGTAGAGGTGCTCGTCATCGATCCGCCAGGCGAGGTCGACGGGCTGGTTGACCACGGCGATCTCGACGAGCTCGGCGCTCGGGTCGGCGGCGCCTGCGGCGGCGTCCCCGCCGCAGGCGACCATCACCAGGCCGGCCACGAGGGCGACACGGGCGAGGCGGGCGCCGGTCACGAGCCGCCCACCCGAGCGAGGCCCTCTTGGACCACGGTGATCGCCAGACGGCCATCGGTGGTGAAGATCGCCCCACCGGCGAGACCGCGGCTCGAGCCCGTGGAGAACGCCTGCTGCTCGTAGAGCATCCACTCATCGGCGCGGAACGGGCGGTGGAACCACATCGCGTGATCGAGGCTGGCCATCTGCATCCCGGGACTATCCCACGCCAGACCGAACGGCAGGACGGTGGTGTCGAGCAAGGTCATGTCACTGGCGTAGGTGACGACGCAGGCGTGGACGACCGGGTCGTCGGGCAACGAGCCATCGGCGCGCATCCAGACCCGCTGGCTGTCGGACGGGACCCCCTTGCGGCTCATCGGGTCGCCCTCGACGTAGCGCAGATCGATGGGCCGGGAGCGGTCGAACCAGTCGCCGAGCTGCTCCCGGTAGGGCGCCATTCGGGTGTGCCAATCGGGCAGGCTCTCGGGCTCGGGGAGGCCATCGGTCATCGTGATCTGGTGATCGGGACCGTCCTCATGTCCGTGAAAGCTGGCCTGGAGGTTGAAGATCGCCCGGCCGTGCTGGATGGCGACGACCCGCCGGGTGCTGAAGCTGCGGCCATCACGCAACCGGTCGACCTCGTAGAGGATCGGAACGGTCGGGTCGCCCGGAAGCAGGAAGTAGGCGTGCAATGAATGAACCAACCGCTGGGGGTCGTCCACGGTGCGGGCGGCGGCCACGAGGGCCTGACCCGCGACCTGGCCGCCGAACACCCGCTGGCGATTCTCGTCGGGCGAACGACCGCGGAAGATGTTCACCTCGATCGGTTCGAGGGCCAACAGTGTGACCAGTTCGTCGAGGCTCTCCTGCATTCGCCCGAGTCTGCCGTACGATCCGGCTCCGTGGTCGACTGGCGAACACACGCGCTGGCGGCCACCGGGTTCATGCCCGAAGCCGAAGGCGACGCACTGCACGCCGCGGCGCTGTCGGCGCTGGCCGCGGTCCCCGGTGCGCCGATCATCGAGATCGGCTCCTACCAGGGGCGATCGACCATCTGGCTGGCCGCCGCCGCCCGCGACGCCGGATCCGTCGTGTTTGCCGTCGACCACCATCGTGGTTCGGAGGAGAACCAGCCCGGCTGGGAGTGGCACGACCCGACGACGGTGGATCCGCGCCTTGGCAAGATGGACACACTGCCGATGTTCCGCGCCGCCGTCCACGACGCCGGGCTGGAGGAGCACGTCGTCGCCGTGGTCGGGCGCTCGCCGGTGGTCGCTCGGTACTGGAACCGCCCGGCGGCGATGGTCTTCGTCGACGGTGGCCACGGCAGCGAGCCGGCCCGCCAGGACTACGTCGGCTGGTCACCTCACGTGGCGATGGGTGGCACCTTGGCCATCCATGACGTCTTCCCCGACCCCGCCGACGGCGGCCGCCCGCCCTACGAGGAGATCTTCCTCCCCGCCCTCCACAGCGGCCGCTTCCGCCTGGTGTCGGCGACCGGCAGCCTGCGCATCCTCACCCGCGTCGACTGATCCGTCCCCTCGACGTCAGTTGGTGGACCGCGTTGGACGATCGGCTGACGCCGGCGTTAGCCGAGGGTGTGCGCGGCGGCCGGTTCGACCGTGCTGCCGAAGTCGAAGTGAGCGGTGGGCCGCCGCTGGATGAGGAAGGCCATCGCGGCGGCGATGAGACAGAGGCCGCCGGCGGCTATCCAGGCGGCGTCGTAGGTGCCGAGGTTGTCGCGGATGAGGCCGGCGCCGAGAGCGACGAGGCCGGCGCCGACTTGGTGGGCGGCGAGGACCCAGCCGAAGACGATGGCGCCGTCCTCTCCGAAGTGATGTCGGCACAGAGCAACGGTGGGGGGCACGGTGGCGACCCAGTCGAGGCCGTAGAAGACGATGAAGAACAGCATCGGCGGGTGGACGTGGTCGGTGAGCAGCATCGGGAGGAACATGAGCGAGATGCCGCGGCCGAGGTAGTAGACGACGAGCAGGATCCGCGAGTCGACGCGGTCGGTGAGCCAGCCCGACACGATGGTGCCGGCGATGTCGAAGATCCCGACGAGCGCGAGGAGGCTGGCGGCTGCCGTCTTGGCCATGCCGTGGTCGTGGGCGGCGGGGATGAAGTGGGTCCCGATGAGGCCGTTGGTGCTGGCGCCGCAGATCGCGAAGGTGCCGGCGAGGAGCCAGAACACTCTGGTGCGGGCGGCGTTGCGCAGGATCCGCAACGCCCGCAGCCCGGCGCCCCTTGTTTGGCCGGGCGCGGGAGCGGGTGGCGGTGCGGGATACCCCGGCTCGCCGGCTCCGAATGCGACGGTGTCGACGTCTTGGGGTCGGTTGCGCAGGAAGAGCACGACGAGTGGCACGACGGCGAGGGCAGCGAGGCTGACGGTGATCGAGACGCTCTGCCACGAGCGGTTGTCAGCGAGCCAGGCGACGATCGGCAGGAACACGAGTTGGCCGGCAGCGCCGCCAGCGGTGAGGACACCGGTGACGAGGCCTTTGCGTTTGACGAACCAGCGGTTGGTGACGGTGGCGACGAAGGCCAGCGCCATCGATCCAGCGCCGAGGCCGACGAGGACGCCCCAGCACAAGATGAGCTGCCAGCTCTCGGTGATGAACAGCGTGAGGCCGCTGCCGACCGAGATGAGGGTGAGAGCTCCCGCGACGACGACGCGCATGCCGAAGCGGTCCATCAGCGCCGCGGCGAACGGCGACGTGAGCCCGTAGAGGATCAGGTTGACCATCACGGCGGCGGAGATGGTGCTGCGCGACCAGCCGAAGTCGGCCTGCAGCGGCTCGATCAGCACGCTCGGGGCGGCTCGGAAGCTGCCCGCACCGAGCAGCGCAACGAATGCGGTCGCGGCGACCAGCCACGGCCACGGCGAACGTCGCTCGACATCGACCGGAGCGCGCTGTTCGCTTGTTGCGCTCACGGCGTCACCTCGCGGTGCGCCGCGAGCAGGATCCGGCCCGGGGGGTCAGGCGGCAAGATCCGTGCGGTCGCGCAGGCCGGCGAGCGCCCGGTTCACCAACCGGCGGGCGGCCTCGGAGGTGATGCCGAGCTGTTCGCCGACCTCGCGGAAGCTGCGCTCTTCGCCGTCGAGCAGCCCGAAGCGGGCCTGCACGGCGTAGCGGGCGCGATCATCGAGGGTCTCGAGCAGGCCGTCGACCAGCTCGAGATCGACCAGCGACATCACCGTCTCCTCGGGGGTCACCGCATCACTCGCCACGAGATCGCCGAGCGTGGCCTCGCCATCCTCGCCGACGGTCTTGTCGAGCGACGCCGTGGCGGTCAGCCGATGAAGCTCGGCGTTGGCTTGGTCGAGCGCCTCGACGTCACCGCCGACCTGACGCAGCGCCGAGCGCAGCGCCGAGGAGCGGTCACCCGGGATGCGGATGAGGCTGCCCTTCTGGTCGAGCGCCCGGCCGATCGCCTGACGGATCCAGAAGGTGGC
>JBKEAH010000106.1:0-1566 GCA_047972065.1 Desertimonas sp. | reverse complement strand
CCAGCACCGCCGACCTGGGCGCCGTCGCCGTCACGGCGACGCGAGCGTTCGTCGACGACCCGGTGATGCGCTGGATCTTCCCCGATGACGTCGACTACGCGCACGCCCATCCGGTGCTCGCTCGGCAGCTCGCTCGACGCTGGCTGGCCACCGACTCGTTGTGGTGCACCGACGACGTCGCCGCCCTCGCCGGTTGGATCCCACCCGGCCGCCCCGACACCAAGCCGGTCGACGACGACCCGCCGACCGCCGACGTCGAGCACCCGGCCTGGCGACTCGAGCGGTTCGCGGCGATCGGCACGGCGTTCACCGCCAACACACCCGCCGAGCCCCACTGGTATCTCAACCTGCTCGCCACCCACCCCGACTGGCAACGCCGGGGACTCGGCGCGACTTTGATGGCTGCGGTCTTCGACATCGCCGACGCCGATGGCGTGGCGTGCTATCTCGAGACCGAGACCGTCGAGAACGTCGCCTACTACCGCCATCACGGCTTCGAGGTCCGCACGGAGTGGGATCTGGCCACCGCCGAGGTCGCCGGCCCACACATGTGGGGGATGCTCCGTCCGCCGACCTGAGCCGGGCTACAGCTCGCCCGCCAGCGCACCGAGCCGGCGTTCACCTTCGGGGGTCTGGCCGCCCTGAGCCAGGAAGGCCCCCATCGCCGCACGGGTCGAGGGTTCGGCGAGCGTCGCGTTGAACGCATCGCCCTCGGCGATCAGTTGCTCGACCACCGCCGTCTCGGCCGCCACGACGCTCGCCTTGGCCGCCGCGACCGCGTGCGGCGGAAACCGGGCGATACGTCGTGCCAGCCCGTCGACGTGGGCGTGTAGCTCGGGTGTGCGCAGGGTGCGGTTGACCCAGCCCCAGGACTCCGCGGTGGCGGCATCGATGTCGTCACATCCGAGGATCACCTCGAGCGCCCGGCTCCGGCCGACCAGGCGCGGGAGCCGCACCGTGCCGCTGCCACCGGGGATGATGCCCAGCGCCACCTCGGGCTGGTTGAACACCGCATCCGGCGACGCGAAACGCATGTCACAGCTCAGGGCCAGTTCGCTGCCGCCGCCGCCCACCCGACCTTCGATGACGGCGATCGTGGCCTTGGGCATCGTCCGCAACCGCTCGCACATCTGGTGGAAGCGGGTGAGCTCGGTCGATGGCGGGGCGGGATCGGCCGGAAACCCGATGATCGCCTCGACGTCGAAGTGGGCGATGAACCACTCGGTGTTGGCAGATCGCAGCACGACCACCCGTACCGCGTCATCGTCGGCCAACCCGTCGATCGTCTCGGCGAGCTCGAGGAACACCGGCACCGTCATCAGGTTGATCGGCGGGTGATCGATCATCACGCTCGCCACGCCGTCGTCGATGGTCGTCGTCAACACACCCATGCCACGACCCTAGGCACCCGAAAACGTCGACGAGGCCTCCTGCTGGAGGCCTCGTCGATCGAGCTCCGGGGGTGGGGCTCGAACCCACGACAAACGGATTAACAGTCCGTCGCTCTGCCAACTGAGCTACCCCGGAAGGCAGCGGTAGAGAGTACCGCCACCACCGTCGTCATCA
>JBKEAH010000098.1:0-3588 GCA_047972065.1 Desertimonas sp. | reverse complement strand
CAGCTCGCAGATTTGGTTGACGAGGTAGGCCTTGGGGACGACTCTGAGGTTGTCAAAGTTGGCTACGCAGTCGGTGGGCATGCCGTCGTCGGCGCCCAGTCGCAGCTGGGTGGGGATGTTTCTGATCGTCGTGCGTTACGCGCTTGCCGACTGCTGACACCGGTGCCGCGTCATCCGGCCACGGTTCGCATCAGCCACTCCACGGGGCCGCGGTCGAACCGTTGCCGCCACCACCACGAGCAGGCCACCGCGGCCGTGCAGAACACGAGGCTCGTCCCCACTGCCCATGCGAGTGATTGGTCCTCGAGGCGACCGATGCCGTCGAGCAGGCCCATGCCGATGACGACGTGTGCCACATAGATCGACAGTGCGAGTTGGCCGGTGGCAACCAGGGGCGCAGTCCAGTGTTCTGGCCGGTGCTCGCCCAGCCAGATCGAGCCCATGACCACCAACACCGCGGTACCGATGCCGGCCACCAGGTACAGCGGCAACGGCGGGATGGGCAGCACGCTGAACAACCAACGCCAACTTCCGTCGTCAATATGGTCCAGGCTGGTGCCTTTCGGGCCGAGGATGGCCCAGGCTGCCGCTTCGGTGATCACGACCGCGGTCATCGACCAGCCAACGAGTCGCGACCGCCAGCGCGGGTCGCGTAGGTCGGTTCGGCCGAGCCACATCCCGAAGAGGTAGAACGCCACCCACGGAAACACCGGGTGGAACCCGTCGAAGAAGAGGTTCCTGACGAACCCGGTCGGCGTGGCGATACCCCGGTAGGAATAGTCGTCGAGGTCCCAGTTCTCGAATGGGTCGGCCACCACGATGAACATCACCGACACCGCAGTGACTCCGACGACCATGAGGATGAGGCGCTTGTCCGGGGCGAACAGGACGGCGGATCCGACGGCGAGGTAGATCCCGTAGTAGTGGAGGATGTCGGCGGGCCAGATGAAGTAGAACGTCCAGCCCAACATGAACAGGAAGGTCGCCCGCTTGGCCAGGGTGAGCTGGGCGGTCCTCCGGGAGATCGCGTTGGGGTTGGTCCGGGCCCGACCCGAACCGAGGCTTGCCCCGATTCCGGCCAGCACGACGAAGGTGGCCGCCGCTCGCCCGTCGAACACCGCGGCCACGGTTCGCAGCCACTGAGGGCCGGCCTCCTCCGCACCCATGGTGAGCTTGAAGTTCACGATCACCATGCCGACGACCGCGAACGCTCGGGCGATGTCCAGCCCGATGATCCGGGCCGGCTGGTTGGTGGTCGGGGTGGGCCGCGTCGTGGTCATCCCCGGCCACAGTAGTGAAAGATGGTGGCAAATTGACAGTGACTGTCAGATTGCTATGATGAGTCATTATGGAGAGGCCTATGTCGTTGCGTCGGCGCAACAAGTTGCATTCGATGCGGTTGGTCCAGGCCGCGGCCATCGACCTGTTCGAGGTCCAGGGCTACGGGCTCACGACCGTTGAGGCCGTCGCCGCTCGGTGTGGGGTGTCGGCCTCGACCATCTATCGTCACTTCGGGTCCAAGGAGCATCTCGTTCTGTGGGACGAACGAGATGACGTCATCGACGATGAACTCAGCCGACGGCTCGTCGATCAAGATCCGCTCGAAGCAATCCGTGATGCCGCCATCACCGCCTTTGCCCATCGTGACGACCCTCAGCTGTTCCTACGACGGCTGAGGCTGGTCTACGCCGAGCCCGACATCTGGGCTGCGGCGGCCCTTCAGGACCGGCTGGATCGAGCTGATCTGGCATCGGCCATCGCCTCGGCCGCCGGTCGTCGGTCGGTGTCGGTGGGCGATGACGTCATCGCCGCAACGTGCTTGGCCGCGCTCGATGTGGCCTTCGATCACTGGCAGCGCTCCAACGGCGCCGAAGGCCTCACCGAGATGATCGCCCTGGCCTGCCAGCGCCCAGTTTGAGCCGCTGGTGGTCGGTGCGACCCGGACTTCCCGCATCGGGCACGGCGGTCGTCGTTCGCCGGTGGGGGAGCGGCGGACGATCGTGTAGAGCACTGCGGCCCCGATAGCGAGCGCAGTACGGACGCGAGGTGTATTCCGCCTGCGGCCAGCAGGGGCCGTCCGTGCCGTTCATCGATTCGGTCGAAGGCGTCGATGGCCACGACGACGGCGAGTGCGGCGGTGCCGAACATCGCGGCCAACAATCCGGCCGTGGGCGCCCGCTTGTTGAGCGACTGCATGGCGCGACGGGCGCCGTCGATGCTGCTGTCCCACGGTCGCCGTGCTGCGGGCCGGCGTTAGTAGGTTTCGAATCTGGCGCCGAGCTTGGTCATGTCGCCTGGGTCGGTGGTGAGGATGAAGGTGCCGAGGCTCTCGGCCACCACGGTCAAGTGGGCGTCGACCACATCGGAGGTGTCGGAGGCTGCGAGTCGGCGGCCGACCGGCACGGAGTCGTCGAGGGGGTGGATGTCGAAGTGGCGGGTGGCTCGGGCCAGGTTCGCTTGCCGGGTCGGGTTGCGCCACACCTGCGCCAGGACGGGGTGGGTGGTGTGGAGCTCCTCGCCTCGTTCGGTCGCCCGCTTGATCAGAGCCCAGAGCCGGGAGTTGATGTTCTCGCCGTCGACGATCAGGGGACCGGCATCGATAATCACCGGCTGGTGCCTTGTCGGTCGAGGACCTCGTCGGCCCAGTCGAGGTGGGCCTGGTCGATGGGGGCGTTGTTTGCTTCCCAGGACTCGATCAGGTCGAGGAGCGCTTGGCTGCGTCGGCGCCGCTTCACCTCCGCCTGCAGGGCCCGTTTGATGGCGAGCGTCTTGGTCCCGTCGACCTGGACGAGTTCGGCGAGTGCCGCCTCCATCTCGTCGTCGAGGTTGACGGTCGTCTTGGATGCCATACAAGTATGGTATCCGGTATGGCTTGATCCGGCCAGGTGTCGGCCGCCGTCACCGCTGGTCCTTGCCGGAGCATCGGCCGGTGTCGGTGTCGGCGTCGGTGCCGAGGGGCGAGGGCCGCCGACGCGGCCGTCGTGTCGTGCCCTGGTATCGGGGCTCATGTAGCCGCAGGCCCGCCCGGCCGCGGGCCCTGGTACCACCGGTGTGGCATCCGGCGGTACCAGGTGGTGCGACGATCAGCTGGCCGGTCCGCGGAGGGAGACCTCGACTCGGCCTCCGGCGTTGACGACCGAGCGTGTGCAGTCGGCGGCCGCTGGGGCGAGCGCTCGGACGAGATCGAGTGGGTCGCTCATCGGCTCGTGCCTCCTTGGACTCGGTGGGTTGGGTTGTCAGGGTCTTTCCCGGAGTGGCCGGTCAGTTCACGCAGGGTCGAGCGGACGCGATTGAGTCTCGAACGGACGGTGCCGATTGGTATCCCCATCGCTTCTGCGATCTCGGCGTAGCTGAGTTCTTGCCACGCGTAGAGCAGAACCACCTCGCGGTCGGTGTCGGCCATAGTCTCGATCGCCCGACTGACCAGGTCGATCAGTGCTGCGTTGGCATCGCCATCGACGACGACATCGTCAAAAGCCGCCCTCGATCGGTCTGGTTGGACGATGGCCAAGCGCTCCAGCGAGCGGTCGCGGCGGGCTCTGGCCCGATGGTGCTTCATGACGAGGTTCGCGGCGATTCCGTAGAGCC
>JBKEAH010000071.1:0-9772 GCA_047972065.1 Desertimonas sp. | reverse complement strand
GAGCTCGACGATCCCGCCAAGTTCAGCGAGACCACCCCGTACAACCCGTCGAGCCCCTACTCGGCGACCAAGGCCGGCAGCGACCTGCTCGTGCGCGCCTGGGTCCGGTCCTTCGGCGTGCAGGCCACCATCTCGAACTGCTCGAACAACTACGGCCCCTACCAGCACGTCGAGAAGTTCATCCCCCGCCAGATCACCAACGTGATCGACGGCCGCCGTCCGCGGCTGTACGGTGCCGGGCTCAACGTGCGCGACTGGATCCACGCCGACGATCACAGCTCGGCGGTGCTGGCCATCATCGACCGTGGACGGGTCGGCGAGACGTACCTGATCGGCGCCGACGGCGAGCGCACCAACCGCCAGGTCGTCGAGCTGATCCTGACGGCGATGGGCGAGCCGGCCGATGCCTACGACCTCGTCAACGACCGCGCCGGCCACGACCTGCGCTACGCCATCGACTGGTCCAAGCTGCGCGACGAGCTCGGCTGGAGCCCGCACTACCGCGACTTCGGCGAAGGTCTGGCCGCCACGATCGGCTGGTACCGGAGCAACGAGGCGTGGTGGCGTGGCCACAAGGCCGACACCGAGGCCCGTTACGCCGAGACCGGCCAGTAGCCATGCGGCTGCTCGTCACCGGCGCCGCCGGACAACTCGGTCATGACGTCGTCGACGCCGCCCGCGCCGCCGGTGACGACGTGCTCGGCCTGTCGCGTGCCGATCTCGACGTCACCGACCGCGATGCCGTGTTTGGCGCGGTCACCGCGTGGCGACCCGACACCGTGATCCATACCGCCGCCTGGACCGCCGTGGACGCCTGCGAGTCCGATCCGGCGCGGGCCTTTGACGTCAATGCGCTGGCGGTCCGCTGGCTCGCCGAGGGGTGCGAGCGGGTGGGCGCCCATCTCGTGCACGTGTCCACCGACTACGTCTTCGATGGTGCGCTCGAGCGGCCCTACACCGAGTGGGACCGACCAAACCCGACCTCGGTGTACGGCGCATCGAAGCTGGCGGGCGAGCGCGAGGCGTTGGTGATCGGCCAGCGAGCTGCCGTCGTCCGGACGTCGTGGGTGGCCGGCGAACACGGGTCCAACATGGTGCGAACCATCCTTCGGCTGATGGCCGAGCAGCCGACGCTCGCCGTCGTCGACGATCAGCGCGGCAACCCGACGTTCACCGCCGATCTCGCACCGATGTTGCGCCGTGTCGCCCTCGACCGCCGAAGTGGCGTCCATCACGTCACCAACCAGGGCGCCGTGTCGTGGTTCGAGTTCGCTCGCGAGGTGGTGGCCGCGGCGGGCGGTGACCCCGAGTCGGTGCGACCGATCGCATCCAGCGAGCTCGACCCGCCACGCCCGGCGCCGCGGCCGGCCAACAGCGTCCTCGACAACACGGTGCTCCGCTCGGCGGGTCTGGCCTTGCTGCGCCATCACCGCGAGCCGCTGGTGGAGCTGGTCGCCCGTCTCAGCGCCCGCTGACCCTCGAGGTGGCGGCGACGAACAGCGCCGGGAAGGCCCGCGCCACCTTGGCGGTGAGCGCGTCGCCGTAGGGCCCGTCCCATGCCCGGACGTCGGCTCCGTCCCACCTCGGTGGTCCGGCCGAGACGTCGGTGGCGTCCAGCTCGGGAGCGGGCAGCGCGGTGGCGGTGGCGTCCCAGTCGGGATCGAGGAAGAACGGGAACGACAACCGGCCGTGATCGGTGCGGTTGCGCACCCGATGAGGCGCAGCGCGGTACAGCCCCTTGGTCATCCGTTCGAGCAGGCCGCCGACGATGACGACCAGCTCGTCGAAGTCGGCCGGTACGTCGATCCAGCCCCGTGGGCCCTGCACCTCCAACCCGCCACCGGGCTCCTGGGCCAGCAGGGTCAGCAGGCCGTGGTCGATGTGCTGGGGCGCCGCCCGGCCGTCGTCGGCGTCGTCGTCGCGCTCCGGGAGGTGGCGGAAGATCCGGAACAGCGTCGTGGGACGGGTCGTGACGTGGGTGGCGAACCACTCCTCGCCGATCACGAGGGCGGCGCCGAGCGCGGCGAGCGTCCGCTGGCCGAGCAGCTCCATCCGCCGCATCCAACCGTGCACCGCGGCGGCGAGGCCGCCGGGGGCCGGCGGGAAGAGGTTCGGGCCGTGCAGTGGTGTGCCGGCGATCACTCGTGCGTCGTCGGCGGTCGCTTCGGTCCCGAAGTAGATGCCCTCCCGATGGTCGGGCCGTCCCGACGTGAGCTCGGCGCCGACGGGGCACCAGCCGCGCCACGACGCTCCCGCCCGGGTCATCGCGATCTCGGACTTGTCGCTGGTGGGAAGGTCGAAAAACGCTCGGCTCAACCGTTCGAGCTCCACACGTTCGGCGGCGGGCACGCCGTGCCCGCTGACGCGTACGACGCCGAACCGGCGACAGGCCTGGTCGAGCCGTCGGGCGACGTCGCGTCGGGCGGCCAGCGTCCGGTGGTCAGGGTCATCGTCCAACAGCGGGGCGACGTCGACCAGTGGCAGCTCCACGGGCCGGAGGCTACGCCGCCGAGGACCTAGCCTCCGGCGGCGTGGGCTTCACCCGTGCCGAGCTCGAGTCCTTCCGCGGCGCGACGGTGCCCGATCTGGTCGGGCCCGGCTTGCGGTTGCTCTTCGTGGGCATCAATCCCGGTCTGTGGACCGCCGCCACCGGCACCCACTTCGCCCATCCCGGCAATCGGTTCTATCCGGCGCTACGTGCGGCGGGGATCATCGATCGCGACATCGATCGCACCGGCGGGATGTCCGGCGCCGATCGCCAGGCGCTGATGGCGCAGGGGATCGGCATCACCAACCTGGTCACCCGCGCCACGTCGAAGGCCAGCGAGCTGACCCGTGGTGAGCTGCGGGCGGGTGGCGAACGGCTTCGCCGGTTCGTGGTCGAACACCGCCCGGTGGTGGTCGCGGTGGCCGGCGTGACCGCGTACCGGGACGCCTTCGGCGCCCGTCACGCCAAGCTCGGCCGCCAGGACGAGGGGTTCGGGGTGGCGGGGGAGTACGTCGCCGAGCTGTGGGTCGTGCCCAACCCATCGGGTCTCAACGCACACGAGACCATCGCATCGCTGGCGACGGCGTACGCCGCCCCAGCATGCGCCGCCGGACTCCTGTAGCCCAGCTCGGCGGCGGTGGCGTCAGGCCGGGGGACGTTCGGCGTCGGCCCGGTTGGCGCGATACCAGCCGATGGTCTCGCGCAGGCCGTCCTCGAAGGGCACCTGCGCCTTCCAACCCAACTCGACCAGCGCACGGGTGGCGTCGACGCGGCGCCGCGGCTGTCCGTCGGGTTTGCTCGCATCCCAGCGCAGCTGGCCGTTGAACCCGACGAGGCGGGCGATGGTCTCCACCGTCTCGCGGATCGTCACCTCGTGGTCGGTGCCGAGGTTGATCGGCTCGGTGCCCTCGTAGCGCTCGGCGGCCGCCACGATGGCGGCGGCGGCGTCGTCGACGTAGAGGTACTCGCGGCTGGCCGACCCGGTGCCCCACACGTCGATCATCGCGGCGTCGGCCTCGACCGCCTCGACCGCCTTCTTGATCAGCGCCGGGATCACGTGCGAGACCGCCGGGTGGAACTTGTCGCCCGGGCCGTAGAGGTTGGTGGGGATGAGGTACGCGAAGCGCTGACCGTACTGGGCGGCGTTGACCTGGGCATGGACGAGGTGCGCCTTCTTGGCGATCCCATAGGGTGCGTTGGTCTCCTCCGGGTAACCGTCCCACAGAGAGGTCTCCTGGAACGGCACCGGGGTGATCCGCGGGTAGGAGCAGACCGTGCCCAACAACACGGTCTTGTCGACGCTCGCCGCGGTGCGGGCCGCTTCGATCAGATGGGTGCCCATCAGCAGGTTGGCGAGGTACAGGGGTGCCGGCTCGGCCTGGTTGTAGCCGATCCCGCCGACCCGGGCGGCGAGGTGGATCACCGTCGCCGGCTCGACCTCGGCCAGCAGCGCCTCGGCCACCCCCGGCACGGTGAGGTCGTGGTCGGCCTGGCGGGGCACGAACACGCTGGCCCCCAGGGCCTCGAGACGAGCGACGACTCGACGACCGAGGAAGCCGGCGCCCCCGGTGACGAGGACGGGTCGCTGACGCCAGAAGTCCGACATCCCGACGATGTTACGGAGACCCGGGACCCGCGGTGGTCGCCTTGCGCCGCCGCCGGTGCTCGCGTTCGACACCGGCCCGGCATCATGGGGTGTCGTGGGCGACCCGATGACCAGCGACCGACCGCGCGTCGCCTACACCGTCGAGCAGTGCTGGCATCGGGTGCCCGGCGGGACGGCGGTGGCGGCGGTGGCGGTCGCCCGGGAGCTGTCACGAGCGGGACGGGTGGAGCTGCGCTACGTGGCCGGTCGTCACCCCGAGCCGCCGCGCCCGGAGTTCCGACCCCCCGGTCCGGTCGCCCAGCTGCCGCTGCCACGCCCGTTGCTGTACGAATCATGGCTCCGCCTCGGGCATCCGCGCGTCGAGCGCGTCACCGGTCCGGTCGATCTCGCTCACGCCAGCGGTCTCGTCCCCTGTGCCAGCGCCGCACCCCTCGTCGTCACGGTCCACGACCTCGCCTTCGTGCGCGAGCCACGACGCTTCACCCGTCAGGGCCGACGGGTGATGGCGCGCAGCCTGGCGGTCATCCGCGACCGGGCCGCCGCGGTGATCACCTCCAGCGAGGCCAGCGCCCAGGATCTGCGGGCCGCCGGGATCGACGAGCCGCGGCTCCACGTGGTGCCGCTCGGGGTCGACGCCGTGGCGGTCGACGCCGACGACGTCGCCCGGGTCCGGGCAAGCCATCGACTGCCCGCTCGCTTCGTGCTGTTCGTCGGCACACTGGAACCCCGCAAGAATCTGCGCCGCCTCGCCGCCGCCGTCGCCATGCTCGACGACCCGATGCCGTTGGTCGTCGTCGGCCCGCCCGGGTGGGGTGACACGGCGCCGGCCCACCGCGGCGACATCCGGTTCCTCGGGTTCGTCCCCGGTGAGGATCTCGGCCCGCTGTACGCGGCGGCGACCGTGTTCGCCTACCCCAGCGAGTGGGAGGGCTTCGGGCTCCCCGTCGCCGAGGCGATGGCCCAGGGCACGCCGGTGGTCACCAGCGCCGCCCGCTCCACCGAGGAGGTGGCGGGAGGCGCCGCCGTGTTGGTCGATCCGCTGGATGTCGACTCGATCGCCGGCGGGTTGGCGGCGGCGGTGTCGCGCGCCGTCGAGCTGGGCGTCGCCGGGCGTCGGCGGGCCGGGGCATTGACGTGGGCGGCGACGGCGGCGACGACCGAGGCGATCTACCGGGCCGTGATCACCGAGGCGGCGAGATGACCGCTTCGGGAGCGCCACGCGTCGGTGTCAACCTGCTGTGGTGCCTGCCGGGTCAGGTCGGCGGATCGGAGGAGTATCTGGCCCGCCAGCTCGTCGGGCTGGCGGCGGTGGCCCCCGACCTGTGCCCGACGTTGTTCGTCCCGCCCGGCTACGGCGCCGCCCACCCCGAGTTGGCCGGGCTCGACCAGGTCACCGGCCCGTCGGGCCTCGATCGGCGGGCGTGGCGGGTCCTTGCGGAGTCGACCTGGTTGGCGTCACGCACGGCCGGCTTCGACCTCGTCCATCACGGCGGCGGCACGATGCCGTCGCGGTCCTCGCGGCCGGCCGTGGTGACCATCCATGACCTCCAGTGGCTGCGCTATCCGGAGTACGTCTCGCCACTCAAGCGTCGGTACCTGCGCACGACGGTGCCGGCCAGCGCCCGCCGGGCGACCATCGTGACGGTCCCCAGCGACTACGTGCGCCGGTCGGTGATCGGGGCCTGCGCGGTGGCGCCCGAACGGGTGCTGGTGGTTCCCCACGGGGTCGACGCCGCGGTCGCGACGACGCCGGCCGACGTCGTCAGGCAGCGCTACGGGCTCGGCGACCGGCCGTTCGTCGTGCTGCCGGCGATCACCCACCCCCACAAGGGGCACCGCTTCCTGCTCGACTTGCTGGCCGACGGCCGTGGCGAGTGGGGTGACGCCGAGCTGGCGTTGGTGTTGACCGGCGGTGCCGGTCGGGCCGAGCATGCGGTCGCCTCGGCGATCGCCCGGTTCGGTCTCGCGGATCGCGTCGTGCGTACCGGTCGGGTGCCCGCCGCCGACCGAGACGGACTGATCGCGGCCGCCGAGGCGCTGGTGTTCCCGTCGCGCTACGAGGGGTTTGGCGCGCCGGTGCTGGAGGCGATGCTGCTTGGCACCCCGGTCGTGGCCGGCGACCAGACGGCGCTGCCCGAGGTCATCGGTGACGCCGGGATCATTCGGCCCCTCGACGCCGACGGCTGGGTGGGGGCGCTGGACGAGGCCCGGGTGCGGCGCGACGAGCTCATCGAGGCCGGGCGCCGCCGCGCCGCCACGTTCAGCACCGCCGCCTCCGGGCGGGCGCTCGCCGACGCGTACCGGCGCGCCATCGAGGCTGGCGACCCGGGGCGCCGACGCCGCCCCTCGGCCGCGCCCCGACCGGCCACCAGCGCCGCCGGCGCGGCACCGGCTCCACTGCGGCTGGTGGTGATCGGTCCGCACTTCGCGCCCGATACCGCCCCGACCGGTCGTGTGCTGACACGCATCGTCGACGAGCTCACCGGGCGCGGCCACCACGTCGACGTGGTCACCGCGTTGCCCTGGTACCGCACCCACGCCATCGAGTCGGGATGGGACCGCAGCTGGTGGCAACACCAGACGACCGCGTGGGGATCGATCCGTCGTGTCCACCCGTTCCCGGGCTCCGACCGCACCAACCTCGCTCGTCGCGGCGCCGGGTTCGTCGGCTTCTCGGCCCTCGCCCTCACCGCCGGTCTCGCCGCCGGTGGTCTGGGTCGTCGCGTCGACGCCGTGCTGGCGATGTCGCCGCCGCTGACCATGGGGCTGACCGGACGGCTGGTGGCCTGGTCACACCGGGCGCCGCTGGTGTTCAACATCCAAGACGTGTTCCCCGACGCGGCGGTGCGGACCGGGGCGATCACCGACCGGCGGGTCATCGCCGTCGCGTCGTGGCTGGAGCGGGTCAGCTACCGACTGGCCGACGCCGTGACCGTGCTGTCCGAGGACCTGCGCGCCAACGTCGTCGCCAAGCTCCCGCCGGAGCGGGCCGCGACCGTCCACACGATCCCTAACTTCGTCGACACCGACGTGGTGGCACCGGCCGATCGTGCCACCGCTTACCGAGTCGAGCTCGGCCTCGGCGAGGGGCCAGTGGTGCTGTACGCCGGCAACATCGGGTTCTCGCAGTCCTTGGAGCTGGTCGTCGAGGCGGCGAGGCGACGACCCGCCGTGACGTTCCTGATCAACGGTGACGGCTCGGCCCGCGCCGGCCTGGAGCGTTCCGCCCGCGGGTTGGAGAACCTGCGGTTCGCCGGGTTCGTCGACGACGAACGGCTGCCCGAGCTGTTGGCGACCGGCGACATCCACGTCGTGCCGCTGCGGCGTGGGCTGGGGGCGGTGAGCGTGCCCTCGAAGACCTATTCGATCCTCGCCGCCGGGCGTCCCGTCGTCGCCGCCATCGACCCGGGGACCGAGGTGCCTCGGATCCTCGAAGCCTGCGGTGCCGGGCTGGCGGTGGCGCCCGACGACGTCGATGCCCTCGTGGCCGCCCTCGACGAGCTACTCGACGATCCCCGCCGGGCGGCCGAGATGGGCGGTCGCGGCCGAGCCTGGGTGCTGGCGGCGGCGTCGCCGGCGGCCGTCGGCGACGCCTACGAGACCCTGTTCCGCGAGTTGGCGCGTCGCCCCTGACTCGTCGATGACCCGTCTCACCAGGTGCGACGCTGCCCGATGATCGCGAGTGCCCGCCGGTAGGCTCCTGGTCCCGTGGTGTCCTCATCGTCGACCAAGCGAGCCGCTCGTCTCGCCCAGAAGGGCAAGGGCAAGAAGGTTCGGTTCCAGGGCGGAACGCTGTTCCCGCTGATCGTGCTCGGGGTGCTCGTCGTCGGCTTCGTGCTCATCGCGTACGCCCGTACCAGCCGTCCGGCGGCCGATGCGTCCCCACCGACGGTCAACGACCACTGGCACGTCGCCTACGCCTTCGAGCTGTGCGATGTCGAGGGTGCGCGGTACCTCGACGGCGCCAAGGAGGAGATCGACTCGACCGGCCAGCTGATCAGCACCGAGTACCTGCGCACCGGGGTGCACAGCCACGATGACGGGGTGATCCACTGGCACGCGGTCACCTCGGCCGGTACCGGCTCCAACGCCACGCTCGGCACCTTCCTGGACGTGTACGAGGTCGAGCTCAGCGACGACGAGCTGCACTTCCCCGATGACCAGATGGGGGGCGCCGACTACGTCGAGGGCGAGACGAAGTGCGGCGACGAGGACGGCAAGCTGGTCGTGGGCGTGTGGGACAACTTCACCGACACCGGCGACCCGACCATCTACACGGCGGCGTTCGACAAGATCCGCGTCGACCAGGACTCGATGGTGTTCGTCATCGGCTACATCCCCGAGAACGTCGATGCCACCGAGGCGATCACGATGCCGCCGTGGGCGGCCGACCTGCCCGCCCTCGGTGCGATCGATGGGAGCGGCTCCGGTCTCGACGATCCCTTGCTCAGCGGCCAGACGTCGCCGGTCGGGGGCGCGGTCCCCGCGACCCTCGACACGACCGCGGTGTCATCGGACCCGACCGCGGCCGGCGCCGATGAGGCATCGGCGACCACCGGCGAGGATGGCGACGACACCGCCACCACGGCGGCGTCGGCGACCACGGACGGCTGAGTGCACGCCGTCGTCCTGGTCGGCGGGTTCGGGACCCGGCTGCGGCCATTGACCAACTCGACACCCAAGCCGATGTTGCCGGTGGGCAACGTGACGCTGCTGGCCCGGCTGCTGGCCGGTCTCGAACGCGGTGGGGTGACCGAGGCGACGTTGGCGCTGGGGTTCCAGCCCGAGCCGTTCGCTGCCGCCTTCCCCGACCGCCGCTGCGGTGGGGTGCGGCTGCACTACGCGGTGGAGCCCGAGCCGCTCGACACCGCTGGGGCGATCCGCTTCGCCGCCGACCACAGCGGGATCGACTCGACCTTCGTCGTCGCCAACGGCGACATCCTCACCGATCTCGACGTCGCCGAGTTGGTGTCCACGCACCGCTCGCTGGGCGCGGCGGCGACACTGCACCTGATCGCGGTCGACGATCCCTCGGCCTTTGGTGTCGCCGATGCCGACCCGTCGGGCCGCATCGTCGGGTTCGTCGAGAAACCCCCCGCCGGCACCGCGCCGAGCGATCTGGCCAACGCCGGGACCTACGTGTTCGAACCTGGCGTGCTGGGTCTGATCCCGCCCGGACGGCGGGTCTCGATCGAACGGGACACGTTCCCCCTGTTGGCCGCCGAAGGCCGGCTGTTCGGGGTTCCGCGCCCGACCTACTGGCTGGATGCCGGTCGGCCGGATCGGTACCTCCGGGCCAACCTCGACCTGCTCGATGGCAAGCGGCGCGATCGCATCAGCGATCCCGTCGCCCCCGGTGCGATCGTCGCCGCCGACGCCCGGTTGGAACGTAGCCTGGTCGGTGCGGGCGCGTCGGTGGGCTCGGGCGCGGTGCTCACCGGGTCGGTCGTCCTGCCTGGCGCCCACATCGGCGATCGGGCCACCGTGATCGACTCGATCGTGATGGGGAGCGTCGGCGCCGGCGCCCGCGTGCGTGGCGTCGTGCTCGGAGCGGAGGGGATGGTCGCGGCCGGGGCCGCGCTGACCGATGCCTCGATCCCCGACCCCGACATCCCGACCTTGCCGCTCGACCAGCCCGACGGCGCCGCCCCCACGCCCGAGCCCGTCGCGGCCGAGCC
>JBKEAH010000067.1:0-22384 GCA_047972065.1 Desertimonas sp. | reverse complement strand
GTGATCGGAGTTGGCCGGCACCTGCACGGCGAGATGCCCGCCGGGCCGCAGCGCCGCCCACCAGCGGGTCAGCACACCGGGGTGGTCCGGGGCCCATTGCAGGCTGGCGTTGGCGAACACGAGGTCGTGGTCGCCCTCCGACGTCCAACGAGCCAGGTCGGCGTGCTCGAAGCGCACCCCGGGCCGGGCCTGGGCGGCGGCGTTGGCGAGCATCGTCGGCGAGCTGTCGCTGCCGAGCATCTCGGTGACACCGAGCCGCCCGGCGAGTTGGGCGGTCAGCTCACCGGTGCCGCATCCGAGGTCGTGTGCTCGACGGATCGAACCCGGCTCGGCGTGCCGCTCGACCAGGGCGGCGAGGTCCCAGAACGGCTGCGCGCGCTCGGCGGCGAACCGCTGGTACTGGCGCGGATCCCAATCGACCGACATACAAGTACCATACAAGCGAGGGGCACGGGGGCCGGCAGCGTCACGCCGGGGCGTCAGCCTCCAGCTCGAACTTGATGTACTCCTCGCCGGTGTCCTCGAGATCCTCGAACTGGATGACGCCCATCTCCTCGAAGCGGTGGCGGAGCCAGCGGTCGTTGCGGTCGAGCAGCCCCAGCTTCTTGCAGTTGGGGACGATCTTGGAGAAAAGCATCTGCTGGAACAGCTCGCGCGTCGGGTCGCGCATCACGATCGGCAGAACGTCCTTGGGGTTGACCCCCATGCGCTGCCAGACCTCCTGGGACATGAACCGGTCGCGCATCCGCACGGCGGCCTCGAACGCGAACTCCTGGCGCTCCTTCATCTCGGCGTCGGACATCTCGTCGTAGGCCTCCTTGAGCGACAGCACGCCGAAGGCGACATGACGGGCCTCGTCGCTCATCACATAGCGCAGCAGCTTCTTGAGCAGCGGCTCCTCGGTCAACTGGTGCATGAACCCGAACGCCGCGAGGGCGAGCCCCTCGACCATCACCTGCATGCCCAGATACGTCATGTCCCAACGGCTGTCATTGATGATGTCATCGAGCAACAGGCGGAGGTGGGCGTTGATCTGGTAGCCGCCGTCGAGCTTCTCGTCGAGATATCGGGCGAACACCTCAACGTGACGGGCTTCGTCGATCACCTGGGTGGAGGCGTAGAGCTTGGCGTCGTACCAGGGCACGGTCTCGGTGATCTTCGCCGTGCACAGCAACGCCCCCTGCTCGCCATGGAGGAACTGCGACAGCGTCCAGCGGCGGTTCTGGATGCCGAAGTCGAGCCACTCCTTGTCGCCCCACTTCGCCAGCACGGTGCCGTCGTAGTGGTTGGGGTCGAGCCCGGCGGCGATCGCCACCTGATCCGAGGACACGACCGCCTCGAGATCGACCTCGGTGTCCCACGGCAGATCGGTGGTGCCATTCCACTGACCGGTCTTGCCCTTCTCGTAGAGCTTGCGCAGCTGCGGCCGAGCCAGCGAGTAGTCCCAGGTGAACAGGGCGTCGGCGTTGTCCTTGACGACGTGGAGCACCTCGTCGACGTCGTTGTTGGTGATGCCGAGGATCGCTTCGAGGTCGTCGACGTCGGAGCGTCCGAGGATCTCGTCGTTGTCGCGATGGGTGACGGACATGGGGTCAACCTCCGGTTGATGCGGTGGTGGTCGGTTCGGTCAGGTACGGCTGGAGCAGGGGAACGAGAAACGCGCGCGCCGACGCCTCGTCACCGAGGTCGACGGCATCGCTCGGAGCGAGGAAGTACGAGATGGTCAGCCGCGACATCACGTCGATGACCTCGCGGGCCCGCGCCCGGCCGAGGTGTGGCTCGACAAACGGCGACAGGAAGGCGGTGGCGAAACGGATGATCCGCGGCACGCCGGCGACGGTGAGCTGGTTGAGCATCACCCCGGGCTCGGCCGCCAGCAGCATCGCCAGTTGGTCGTCGGCGCGCAGCTGCTCGGTAGCGGCGACGACCGTGCGCACCAGCACGTCCTCGGGCGTGACCGCTCCGGCGACCCGGTCGCGCAACACGGCGAAGAACTCCTCCAGCTCGCGCACCCGCAGCGCCTCGAAGAGGACGTCTTTGCCGCCGGGGAACAGCCGGTAGATCGTGGCCCGCGACACCCCGGACTCACCGGCGATGTCGTCGACGGTCACCTTGGCGAACCCGAACCGCTCGCAGCAGGCCTTGGTCGCATCAAGGATGCGCATCTCCACCGAGGACATGCCCGAGACACTAAGACAATAACCGTCTCACCGTCAACACCCGCGTCCACCCCATCGAGGGTTCGACCGCAGACGAGGGTTGACCGCACCCCCGTGGTGCTGGCTGGATCGGGGCCCGACGAGCAGCGTCGCTGTGTCGCGTCAGCGGGCCGATTTCGCTCCGTTCACGCGACACAAGCGAGCGCGGACCGCAAACCCTCGGATGACCGGGACGCGGGGTCGCGTCAGCGGTCGGCGAAGCGTTCGCGCAGCGTCTTCTTGGAGAACTTCCCGACGGAGGTCTTGGGGACCTCGTCGATGAACTCGACGTCGTCGGGAAGCTGCCACTTGGCCAGCTTGGGCGCCAGGAAGTCGAGCACCTCCTGCCTGGTCAGCTCCGAACCGGGAGCCCGCACCACGCAGGCGAGCGGGCGCTCCGACCACTTCGGGTCGGGCACACCGATGACGGCCGCCTCGACGATGTCGGGGTGCGACATCAGCTCGTTCTCCACCTCGACCGAGCTGATCCACTCACCGCCCGACTTGATGAGGTCCTTGGTCCGGTCGACCAGGCGGATGCGGCCGCGCTCGTCCATCGTCGCCACATCGCCGGTGCGCAACCAACCATCGTCGGTGAAGCTCTCGCCGGCCCGCTCGTCGTGGTAGTAGGTCGCCGCGATCCAGTTCCCCCGGCATTGCAGCTCGCCGCTTGACTCGCCGTCGCGCCGGATCGGCTCCAGCGTCTCGGGCTCGACCACCCGGCACTCGACGCCAAAGGTGCCACGACCGACCCCGGTGCGTAGGTCGTCCTGCTCGTCGACGGGGAGCTGCGCTTGATCGGCGTCGAGTCGGCAGACCGACACGATCGGGCTGGTCTCGGTCATCCCCCAGGCCTGAAGGATCGGCAACCCGAGCTGCTCGCGATAGGCGACCGACAGCGCCTTGGGCACCGCCGAGCCGCCGCACGGGATCGCCCGCAGCGCCGAGGTGTCGCGGCCCTTGAGCTCGGGCAACACCGACATCCAGATCGTCGGCACCCCGGCGGCGATCGTCACCCGCTCGTCGACCACCAGATCGGCGACCGCCGGTCCGGACAGGTCCGGTCCGGGCATCACCAGCGTCGACCCGGCCGCCACCCCGGCGTGGGCCAGGCCCCAGGCGTTCGCGTGGAACATCGGCACGACCGGCAGGATCACGTCGGACTCCCGGGCCCCCAACGAGTCGGCCATCAGCGCCCCCATCGTGTGCAGGAACGTGCTCCGATGGCTGTAGACGACCCCCTTCGGGTTGCCCGTCGTGCCGCTCGTGTAGCACATGCTGGCGGCCCGCCGTTCGTCGGCGATCGGGCCGAACTCCACCGGGTCGGCCGCCGCCAAGAGGTCCTCGTAGGCGAGCAGCTCATGACCGGCGAGATCGTCGGGGATGTCGCCCTTGCCGTCGTCCATCAACACCACGTGCTTGAGGCGCTCGAAGGTCGGCAGCAGCGGTGCCAGCAGCCCCAACAGCGAACGGTCGACGAAGATCACCTCGTCGTCGGCGTGGTTGACGATGTAGGTCAGCTGTTCGGGGAACAGCCGGATGTTGAGCGTGTGGAGCACCCGCCCGGTGCACGGTGCAGCGAAGTACAGCTCGAGATGCCGGGCCGTGTTCCAGGCGAACGTGCCGACGCGACCCTCGGCGCTGATGTTGAGAGTGTCGAGCACCCCGCCCAACCGCCGGGTCCGTTCGGCCCACCGACCGTAGGTCGTGCGCTCCCGCCCGGTGGCGGTCGCGGTGACGATCTCCTTGTGGTGGAAGTACTGCTCGGCCCGGTCGAAAAGATGGGTGACCGTGAGCGGCACGTCCTGCATCAGCCCCTGCATGACCAGGACAGTAGGCGACAAGCGGACACCCCGACGCGTCGGCCCGAGGCGTCAGCCGCCTGTTCACGCGCTACAACGTCTGGCCATGAGCTCGACTCGATTCCCCCGCGCCATCCTCGTCGTCGCCGCCGCCGTCGTGTCGCTGGCCGCGTGCGCCGACGATGACAACGACGGCGAGGCATCGACGGCCCCGACCGCCGACACCGCGAGCGAGTCCCCGGCCACCACGAACGAGTCTCCGGAGAGCACCGCGCCCGACGCGACGAGCGACCCCGCGAGCACCGAGACCTCGACGTCGACCGGCGAGTCGACCGGTGGCGACGCCGACCGCGAGGACTACGTGGCCGCCGGTCTCGCCCAACTCGGGACCGACGACGCGGCGGCCGAGTGCGTCGTCAATGCCGTGATCGACAGCTTCGGTCTCGACACGATCGAAGCCACCGCTACCCCCGAGGAATTCTGGAGCGCGGCGTCGCCACTGGCCGAGAGCGGTTTCACCGCCGACTCACCCGAGGTCGACGAGACCGCCGAGGCCATCGCATCCTGTGACGGCATCTTCGAGGCGTTCGCCGCCGCCGCCGGCCAGACGGTCTCCGACGAGTCGTTCCAGTGCATGTACGACGAGGGGGCCCAGCAGGTGTTGGGACAGGTGTCGGCGTTGAGTCTCGTCGGTGCTGACACCTCCGAGCTCGAAGCCGAGGGCCGGACGATCAACGAGACCTGTGGGATCGGCGGGTGATGCCGACCGTCACGACCAGACGCGCTCGCTAGTTTCGCCGCGATGTCCGACACCCCGGCGGCGGATACGCCCGAAGAAGTCGTCGACGCCGTCGAACATCCCCACCAGCCACCGACGTGGGCACCGCTGGCGCTGGTCGCCTTTGTCGGCCTGGTGATCTGCACGAACGTCGCCAATGGCGTCTGGGCCCGGTGGGTGCACTCCGATCCGGCGGCATTGTTGGCGTTGTCGTCGCGGCAGCGGTACCTCGTGCTCACCGTCGCCGGCGGGATCTCGCCGCTCGCCTACATCGTGGTGGCAACGCTGCGGATCGCCGCCGCGTTCGTGGTGTGCCACCTGATCGGGCGGGCGTACCACGACCAGGCGATCGGTTGGATGACGCGCTACCTCGGCCAGACACCCGAGGGGATCGCAACCTTCCAGCGTGGCTTTGGCAGAGCGGAATGGGCCCTGATCCCCTTCTTCGCCGGCAGCAACATCGTCGCCGTGCTGTCTGGCACCCATCGCACCGCTCCCGCCCGGCTGGCCGCGCTACTCGCCGTCGGCATCGCCGGGCGGCTGGCCCTGGTGTGGTGGCTGGCCAAGGTCTTCGAGGAACCGCTGCTCGACGTGCTCGACGTGGTGCAGCGCTACCAGTGGTGGGTCATCGCCGTCTCGATCGGCCTGGTCGTGCTGGTCAACGTCCGCAACGTCCGCCGCGGCGCGGGCTGACGGTGCGGTGCCGGTGTTCTGGCATCATCGAGCCATGGCCGAGATCACCTTCCGAGGCAACCCCATCCACACCGCCGGCAACCTCCCCGCCGTGGGCTCCCCCGCCCCCGCGTTCACCCTCACCGGCGGCGACCTGGCCGACGTGACCGTCGGCAGCTTCGCCGGCAAGACCGTCGTGCTCAACATCTTTCCCAGCATCGACACGGGCGTCTGCGCCCAGAGCGTGCGGACGTTCAACGAGCGGGCGGCGACCCTCGACGCCGCCGCCGTGCTGAACGTCTCGGCCGACCTGCCGTTCGCCCAGGGCCGCTTCTGTGGCGCCGAGGGCATCGAGAACGTCACGTCGGCGTCGACGTTCCGCAGCGATTTCGGCGATGCGTACGGCGTCACGATGACCGACGGCCCGCTGGCCGGTCTGTTGTCGCGGGCGGTGGTCGTCGTCGGGCCCGACGGCAAGGTCGTCTACACCGAGCAGGTGCCCGAAATCGCCCAGGAGCCCGACTACGACGCCGCCCTCAACGCGATCGCCTGACACGCACCGGCGGGTCAGAGGAGCGCGTCGAGCCCGGTCGTGAGCCCCGGGTGGTCGCCGATGCGCTTGCATGCGAGGACGACGCCGGGCATGAAGCTGTCGCGGTCGTAGCTGTCCTGGCGGATCGACAGCGTCTGCCCCTGGCTCCCCAAGATCACCTCCTGGTGCGCGACCATGCCGCGCATCCGCACACTGTGGATGCGGATGCCGGCCGGGCCCTCAGCACCACGGGCACCCGCGAGCACGGTCGTGGTGGTCGGGTCGGGCGTCCACTCGCCCGACGCCGCGGCCATCCGCTGGGCGGTCGTGATGGCGGTGCCCGACGGTGCGTCGGCCTTGCCGTTGTGGTGCGACTCGATGATCTCGGCCGTGTCGAAGTACGGCGCCGCCATCTCGGCGAAGCGCATCATCAGCACGGCCGAGATGGCGAAGTTGGCGGCGACGACGCAGTTGGGTCCGTCGGCGCACCCGAACTCGTCGCGCCATTGGGCCAGATCCTCGTCGGTCAGGCCCGTGGTCCCCACCACGGCGTGGATGCCGTGCATCGCCAGGAACGACACCGTGGTGCGCGCCGCGGCGGCGATCGTGAAGTCGACCACCACCTCGCAGCGGGCGTCGACGAACGACCTGGGCGAGCCGGCGATCGTCACGCCCTCGACGACCTGTCCCACGGCGTGGGGATCGACCGCGGCCACCAACTCCAACTCCGGATCGGCAACGACCGCGGCGCAGACGGTCGCTCCCATCCGGCCACCAGCGCCACTGACACCTACACGGATCATGCACCAACTGTACGGATTCGGTGTCGGACCCCAAATCCCTCAGGTGGGGCCGACGGTCACCGTGATGGGATCCGCGGCGTAGACGCGTTCGAGCACGCGGGTCACGTCGTCGTGGGTGACGGCGTTCCACCGGGCGAGTTGCGCGTCGACGGGGATGACGTGGCCCAGCGTCACCAACATCGCCCCGAGGCGGGACATCCGGGCGCCGGGGTCCTCCAACCCGAGCTCGAAGGCACCGGTCAGGTACCCGGTGGCAACGGCGAGCTCGTCGTCGCTGATCCCGGCGTCGAGCAGCCGGCGCCGCTCCCGCTCGATCAGGTCGCGCACCTCGTCGGCGTGATCAGGCATCGTGCCGGCGTACACCGACCAGGAACCCGCCGCGGCGTACGTCGATGTCGCCGAGAACACGCTGTAGGCGAGGCCCCGCCGCTCCCGGATCTCGTCGAACAGTCGCGACGACAGACCACCGCCGAAGACGTGGTTCACGACGTCAAGCGCCTCCCGGTCGGGGTCATCGCGAGCCAGCGAGCGACCGCCGACGGCGATGTGCATCTGCTCGGTGTCATCGTCGAGGGTGACATCGCCGGCGACCAACGCACCGGGGTGAGGCCGCGTCAGCCGCGCATCACCCGCCGGCATGTCGGCGAACGCCGACTCGCTCATCCGCACGACCTCGTCGTGGTCGACGTCGCCGGCCACGGCGATGATCGAGGTGCCGGTGCGGTAGTGAAGCCGGTGGAAGTCACGGATCGACGATGCCCGCAACCCTCGGACCGTCTCACGTTCGCCGGCTGTCTCCTGCCCCAATCCGTGACCGTCGAAGACACGCGCCGCCAGCGTCCGAAGGGCGACATCGTCGGGCGCGTCGTCGTCCATCGCCAGCTCTTCGAGGATCACCTGACGCTCACTCTCGACATCGGCGTCGGTGATGGTCGAGTGGGTCAGCACATCACCCAGCAGCTCGATGCCGAGGGCGACATGACGCGCCGGTAGGCGGCAGTAGTACGCCGTGTACTCCTTGGCGGTGAACGCGTTGATGTCCCCGCCGACGCGATCGACGGCGCGCGAGATGTCGGTGGCGCTACGCGTCGCGGTTCCCTTGAACAGCAGATGTTCCAGGAAGTGCGACACCCCGGAGTGATCGGCCTGTTCGTCGCGCGAACCGATCGCCACCCAGACGCCGATCGCCACCGACCGCGCCCCATGGACGCGATCGGTGGCGATGGTCAACCCACGATCGGTTGTCGTGATGCGTTCAGACACGGAACTCCTGTCGTGACCGCGACACGGGCGGCCGAGGGTCGACCGCGTCGTTCAGAGGGAGAGACCCCGACACGGCACCGGCGGCGCTCCAGCGCCGTACCGGGCCGCATCAAGAACGGCTCAACGATGCCGACGACGGCCGCCGCGGTTACCGCCGCGCCCACCGTCGTTGCGGCGATCGCCGCCTCCGCCACCGCCCCCGCCGCCGCTGCTGGCGGGGCCGAGGTCACCGAGCTCACCGGCGAGCTCGGCGTCGAAGCTGTCCTCGAACGACATCGTCTGCACGTCACCGTTGGCGGGCGTCGAGCGTCGCTCGTCGCGCCCCCCACCGTCGTTGCGCTCACCGCGGTCGTTGCGCTCGCGGCGACCGCCGGCGTCACCGCCGGCCACCTCGGGGAAGTCCTCGCCGACGGGCGTCAGGCTGACCTTGCCCTTGTCGTCGATCTCGTCGACCCGGACCTCGATCGGCTGACCGAGCTCCAACACGTCCTCGACGGCGTTGATCCGCTTGCCACCACCGAGCTTGGAGATGTGAACGAGACCGTCACGACCGGGGAGGATGTTGACGAAGGCACCGAACTTGGTGATGTTGACCACCCGACCCTGATAGGTCGTCCCCAACTCGGCCTTGGGCGGATCGACGATCGCCATGATCTGCGTCTTGGCCTCCTCCATCCGCCAGCCCTCGACGGCGCCGATGGTGACGATGCCCTGGGCGCCGTCGTCGTCGACGCTGATGTCGGCACCGGTCTCCTGCTGGATGGTGTTGATGACCTTGCCCTTGGGCCCGATGACCTCACCGACCTTGTCCAGCGGGATGATCAGGGTGGTGATCTTCGGGGCGCTCTCGGCGACCTCGTCGCGCGGCGCGGCGATCGCCGCGTTCATCACGTCGAGGATGGCCAGGCGGGCGACCTTGGCCTGCTCGAGCGCAGCGGTCAGCACATCGGCGGGGATGCCGTCGATCTTGGTGTCGAGCTGCAGTGCCGTGATCGCCTCGGCGGTTCCGGCGACCTTGAAGTCCATGTCCCCGAAGGCGTCCTCGGCGCCGAGGATGTCGGTCAGGGTGACATAGCGGTCCGCGTGCTTGACGAGACCCATCGCGATGCCCGCCACCGGCGCCACGATCGGCACACCGGCGTCCATCAGCGACAGGCTGGAGGCGCACACCGACCCCATCGAGGTCGAGCCGTTCGAGCTCATCACCTCGGACACCAGACGCAGCGCATAGGCGAAGTCCTCCTGGCTGGGCACGACGGGCAGGATCGCCCGACCGGCGAGCGCGCCGTGGCCGATCTCGCGACGCTTGGGCGAACCGACCCGGCCGGTCTCGCCGTTGGCCCACGGCGGCATGTTGTAGTGGTGCAGGAACCGCTTGGTGGTCTCGGGGTTGAGCGTGTCCACCAACTGGTTCATGCGCGGCATCGCCAGCGTGCACACATCGAGCACCTGGGTCTCGCCACGCTGGAACAGCCCCGAGCCGTGGGCGGTCGGCAACAGGCCGACCTCGGCCGACACCGGTCGCAGATCGGCGACGCCACGACCGTCGATACGCAGCCCCTCGTCGACGATCCGCTTGCGCACGAGCTGCTTGGTCAGCGAACGCACGGCGTTGCGCACCTCGCCCTCACGGCCGGCGAACTGCTTGGCCTCATCGGCGGTGCCGCACAGCTCGGCGACGGCCGCATCCGAGGCCGCATCGAGAGCGCCGTTGCGCTCGTGCTTGTCGGCGATGGTCACCGCCGCGCCGACCTGTTCGGCGGCGACGCGCTCGACGGCGGCGAACACGTCGTCGCCGTAGTCGACCGTCGGCGTGAACGGCAGTGGCTCGATCGCCCCGTGGGCCGCCACGTACGCCTCGACGAGTTGACGCTGGAGCGCGATCGACTCCTTGATCCAGACCTTGCAGGCCTCGAGACCGCTCGCCAGGACCGACTCGTCGACGACCTTGGCGCCCTCGGCGTAGTACGAGAAGCTCTTCTCGGTGCCGCCCGCTTCGACCATCATCACAGCGACGTCGCCGCTGTCGAGCTCACGACCGGCGACGACCAATTCGAAGGTTCCTTCGTTGCCTTCGTCGTAGGTCGGGTGAGGGATCCACTCGCCACCTTGGGAGTAGGCGATGCGCACGGCGCCGATCGGCCCGTCGAAGGGGATGCCCGAGATCATCAACGCCGCGCTGGCGGCGTTGATCGACAGGACGTCGTAGGGCTGCTGGTGATCGGCACCCAGAACGTTGGTGACGACCTGCGTCTCGTTGCGGAACCCCTTGGGGAACGACGGCCGCAGCGGTCGGTCGGTGAGACGACACGTCAGGATCGCGTCCTCGGACGGACGGCCCTCACGCCGGAAGAACGATCCCGGGATCTTGCCGATCGCGTAGGCACGCTCCTCGACATCGACGGTCAGCGGGAAGAAGTCGACCCCGGGGCGCACCCCGTGGGCGGCGTTGGCGGTCGTCAACACGGTCGTGCCGCCGATCGAGGCCACCACCGCCCCCTGGCTTTGCGGCGCCAGTTTGCCGGTCTCGAACGACAGGGTCTTGTCGGTACCCGACACCGGGCCCGACACGCGGATGGTTTCAGCCACGCGTGGCTCCTTTCGCGAGGGGCGACCTTCGCCCGTTCGCTGTTGGTGGCACCACCGGCCGGTTCCCAGTCGACGAGGCCGCCGGTCTCCGGCCTCACGCCGGACCACGGCCTCCGCGACTGACAACCGAACCTCGCCGGTGCCAGATGGGTTTGCCGCAGGCTACCGGTAACGTTCCGCCGTCCGTTCCGGCTGGGCGCTGTTCCGGCGGGTGCGTGATGCCGCGGCGCCGCAGCGCCGGGCGTGGTCATCGCTCCGGCGCGTCGCCGGCAGGAAGGAACCCATCGTGGCCAAGCAGGACACCATCACCGCGAACCAGACTCACGGGACCGACACCGGCTCCCCCGAGGTCCAGATCGCGCTGCTCAGCGAGCGCATCAGCCATCTCACCGAGCACCTCCGCGAGCACCCGAAGGATCACCACAGCCGTCGCGGGCTGTTGATGCTCGTCGGTCGTCGTCGTCGGATGCTCGACTACACGCGCTCGATCGACGTCGCGCGCTACCGGGCGATCATCGCCAAGCTCGGCCTGCGTCGCTGACCGCGACCGCCGGGATCCGCCTCCCGCCAGACGCCGTCACCCGTCGAGCACGACCGTCGCGTTGACGGTTGCCTCCTGGCCCACCGCAAGATCCCAGCGGGTGCCGTCGGGCGCCACCACCTGCGCCGACGTCTCCCCGAAGTCGGTTCGCTGGTAGCCGGGCGCGACCATCATCAGCGCGTTGGCGACCTCGTCGAGGTCGCTCCTCCCGGTCGCCACCGCGATCCGCCGAGTCGTCAGCGTCACCCCTTGGGGGTCGACGACACCGTGGTACTCCCACCCGACGATCCGCCATTGCAGCAGGTCGATCACGCCCCGCACCGGTACCAGCGGTACCACGATCGCGGCGGGCATCGTGGCCGCCGGCGCGGGATTCGCCGGGTTCCGACGCACCACGTTGACGTGCCAGCGGCCGGGCACGGTGCCATCGGCGGCGATCGTGATGGTCCACGCCGGAGCGTCGGGCGCGCTGGGTGGCGCCTCGGCATTGAGGACGACCCCGGTCTGGGGCTCCGGCAGCGGTGACTCGGTGCCCTCGTAGGGCGCCAGCTGCTCGATGCCGGCGCGCATCCGGGTGACCAGCTCGTCCATCGGGAGTGCGGTCGCGATCACGGCGGTGACGGTGTCGGTTCGGTAGGTCCGGTCGGTCTGGGCTGGATCGGCCCCGGCCGTCACGACGATCTCGCTGTTGGTCACCACCGCACCCGCGGGCAGCACCATGCCGCCGAGCTCGAGCTGAGTCGCCAACGGCTCGATCGCTGCCGCCTTGCCGGCACCGACGTCGGCGAGGCCTCCGGTGGAGCCGATGTCGACGAAGATCGCCGCCGCCGCCGGGGTCCCGGCGGGGACCGTCGACGCCGGTGCCGCCGGGTTGGTGAACGGCGCCGTCGTCGTCGGCAGCATCGTCGTCGTCGGCAGCATCGCCGAGGCTCCCAACGTGGCCGACGGTGCCAGTGTCGTCGGCGTGGTCGTGGGCGCGCTCGATGGGGCCGGCGTCGCCAGCGTGAAGCCACCGCCGCCACGGTCGCACGCACCGAGGCCCGCCACCGCCACCATCGACACCAACAGCACGCGCCGCATGGCGGGCGACCGTACCGGCCGATCCACGACACCAGACCGCGACACCATCGGTACAGTCCCGCGTCGTGCCGTCGCCGCCTGCCGCCATCTCGCTGCGCGGGGCGAGCCGCCGCTTCGGCCGCACCGAAGCGCTCGCTCCCACCGACCTCGACATCGCCGACGGCGAGGTGGTCACCGTGCTCGGCCCGAGCGGGAGCGGCAAGACGACCCTGCTTCGCCTGGTCGGGGGGCTGGTCGAGCCCACTTTGGGGGAGGTGCGGGTGACCGGTCTCAGCCCGGCGGCCGCCCGCGCCACCAAGCAGATCGGGTTCGTCCCCCAGCGCCCGGCGCTGCTGCCGTGGCGGACGGTTCGGCAGAACGCCCGTCTCCTGCTCCAGGTCAACCGGCGGGGCACGACCGCGGGCCCGGATCCCGACACCCTGCTGGCCCAGGTCGGGCTGGGCGACTTCACCGAGGCCTACCCCCATGAGCTGTCGGGCGGGATGCAGCAACGGGTCTCGTTGGCCCGAGCGCTCGCTCTCGGCGCACCGGTGCTGCTGGCCGACGAGCCGTTCGCGGCGCTCGACGAGATCACCCGCGCCGACATGCGGCACCTGCTTGCCGAGGTGTGCGAACCGCTGTCGACAACGGTGCTGTTCGTCACCCACTCGATCGCCGAGGCGGTTTTTCTGTCCGATCGTGTCGTGGTGTTGTCGCAACGTCCGGGGACGGTGACGGGGGTCGAGACGATCGCCCTCGGCCGGCCCCGTCATCCCGACCTGGAGGACGACCCGGCGTTCTTCGCCCACGAGCGGCGCCTCCGTGCACTCCTCCACGAGGGCATTCGGCGATGAGCTCGCGACGGGGCCTGGCCGCCGCGATCGTCGGGCTGAGCGTGTTCGCCCTGACGTGGGAGCTGGCGGTCCGGGTCTTCGACATCCGGCCCTTCGTGCTCCTCGCGCCGTCTGACATCGTCGGGGAGCTCATCGCCGAACCGGGCCGGTATCTGCGCGCCTCGCTCGTCACCGGCCGTCATGCCGTCGTCGGCCTCGCCCTCGCCGTGGTGGTGGCCGTGGTGATCGGCTCGCTGATGGCCGCCTCACGCTTCCTCGAACACGCCGTGCAGCCCATCTTGGTGTTGATCCTCGTCGCCCCGTGGGTGGCCTACTTCTTCTCGGTCGTCCTCTGGCTCGGCCGGGGTGATCCACCGGTGATCTTCCTCGTCGCCTTCGTCACCACGCCCGGCTTCGTCTTCGCGACGGTCGCCGGTCTGCGCGGCGCCGACCCCGCGGCACGCGAACTGCTGCGGTCGGTCGACGCCTCGCGAGTGGAGGTGCTGTGGCGGCTGCGGTTGCCCTCGGCGCTCCCGGCGCTGTTCGCGACGGCCCGGTTCAGCGCCGCGTTGGCGCTGGCGGCGTCGTACTACGGTGAGGGCGGGAACCTGGCGACCGTCGGCCTGGGCTACCTCGGCAAGGTGGCCGGGAACGCGCAGAACGCCCCGGTGTTGTGGTCAACCGTGCTGGCGACCGTCGGGCTCGGGGTCGTCTTTCTCACCGTGATCGCCGCCGGTGAACGTTGGGCGCTGCGCTGGCACGCCTCCCAGCGCGGCGACGACGTCGGGCCGCTCGCTCCCGGGACCAACCGAAGCGCATCGTGACCACGCCATTACGCTCTGAGGGATGTCTCCACGCCGGTACGTGCTGCCGCTCGCGTCCGCCCTGGCCCTGATCGCCTGCGGTGACGACGGGGGCGCCGCCGCCTCCAGCCCACCCGACGACACGACGGCGGGTCCGGCCGACACGGCGGGATCCGGTGAGGTGGTCGCCGGCGCGGCGTTCCCCGACGAACGCTGCGTGGCGAACGAGGCGGCGGGCACGATCACGTACCTGTCGGGCTTCGACTTCGCCGCCGCCGCGTCGATCGTCGACGTCATCGTCGCCGACGAGGCCGGCTACTACGAGGACCTGTGCCTCGACGTGGAGCTACAGCCGAGCTTCTCGACCCAGAACTACCCCTTCGTCGCCAGCGGTGAGGCCCAGTTCGGAGCCGGCGGCAGCTTCAGCGAAGCGGTCAACTACGCCACCGCCAACGACGCCGAGCTGGTGGCGGTCATCATCGAGGGTCGCGTCGCCATCGACACCCTGATCGTCAAGGACGGCGAGGCGACGACCCTCGAGGATCTCGAGGGCACCACCATCGGCGTCAAGGGCGCGATCCCGCCCAGCGTGGCCGCGATGCTCGCCGGGGCCGGGTTGGTCGAGGGCGAGGACTACGACACGGTGCCGATCGACGGCTTCGACCCGCAGGTCCACATCGGACTCGACGGGATCGTCGGGTTCCCTGGCTATCGCAGCAACGAACCGGGCATCCTCGAACGCAACGAGATCCCCTTCACGCTGTTCGACACCGCCGCCTACGACGTTCCCGGTTCCTTCGGGGTGATCATCACGAGCCGCCAGTTCCTCGACGAGCACCCGACGGCGGCCGAGGACTTCATCCGGGCGACGATGCGCGGGTTGGAGGACGCGCTGGCCGATCCCGAGGCGGCCGCGGCCACCGCGATGGCCGCCGTCGACGCCGGCGGCAACCCCAACTTCCTGTCCGCCGAGGGCGAGACCTATCGGTGGACCACCGACTCGGCCACCCTCACCGAGGGCTTGCCCGAAGGCGTCGGCGTGGGCGTACCCGACGAGGAGCTCCTGCAGGCCGAGGTCGAGGCCTACGCCGAGGTCGGGCTGTTCGGCGGCGAGGTGCCCGACATCGACCCGTTCTTCGATGCCGCACCCATCGAGGCCGTCTATGACGACGGCCGGGTGATCTGGCCAGGCTGACCCACGTCGCCGGACGCGCCACCGGGGCGTCCGTGTCGCGTGGCATCGTCGCACCGTGACGACCAAGCGCGCCCGGCAACGCTTCGCCGGCATGACGGCGCGCTCGGGTGTCGCCCACCAGCCCGGGCTCGACGGCCTGCGCGGCCTGGCCGTCGCCGCCGTCTTGGTGTTCCACACCGGACTCGACTGGCTCCCCGGCGGGTTCCTCGGGGTGTCGTTGTTCTTCACGCTGTCGGGCGTCGTCATCGGCATGGTGATCATCCACGAGCTGCGGGCGACCAAGGCCTTCTCGCTGGGGCGGTTCTGGCTCCGCCGGGCCCGCCGTCTCCTCCCGGCCGCCTGGTTGGTGCTGGCCCTGGTGGCGCTGGGGCGCGCCGTCACCCCGCGGCTGTCGGACACCACCTCGGCCGACATCATCGCCTCGTGGCTCCACGTCGCCAACTGGCAGTTCCTGGTCAAGGACCAGTCTTATGACGACCTGTTTGGCGGCCCTTCGGCGGTGCTCCACTACTGGAGCCTGGCCATCGAGGAGCAGTTCTACCTGGTGGTCGGGCTCCTGGCGATCGGCATCGCCCGGGTGTCCAAGCGACCCGGGCGCACACTGGGCATCGTCGCCGCGGTGGGCGCGCTGGCATCGTTCGCGGCTCCCATCGCGCTGTCGCCGTCGATCGATCGCGTCTACTACGGCACCGACACCCGCGCCGGTGAGCTGCTCATCGGTCTGGTCCTAGCCGCCGTCCTCGCCCGCTCCCGCCGGCGCAGCTGGCTGCTCGAACGCCGTCGGGCGATCGCCGCGATCGGGCTGGTGGCGCTGATTGCCACCGGCATCGCCTGGCTGACCGCCAGCCCCGGCGGTGAGGCCGTACGGGCTGGGCTGCTCCCCGCCATCAGCCTCGCGTCGACGGCGTTGATCGTGGCCGCCGTGGTGCCCAACGGGCTGGTCTTCCGCATCGCCTCGATGGCCCCGCTGCGGGCACTGGGGGCGATCAGCTACGCCGTCTACCTGATCCACTGGCCGCTCTTCGTGCTCATCGGCAGCTACGCCCCGTCGCCGTGGTGGCGGTTGCTCGTGGGCATCCCGCTGGCGATCGGGCTGGCGGTGGCCAGCGCCCGGCTGGTGGAACTACCGATCCGGCGCCGCGGCGTCGACAACCGCAGGTTCGTCGCCGGAGGCGTCGCCGTCGGCGCGCTGCTGGTCGTGGGGCTGGTGCTCCCGACCCGACGAACCTCGACCGACCGCTTCCTCGACGAGCTCGCCGACGACGCCCGCACGGCCGCCGCCACCGTCGACGCGATGGCACCGCCGACCCTGGCCAGCCCCGCCACCGGCCCGGCGCCAGGCCCCGGACCCACCCCGCCCGAGGCCACCGCCGGCACCGTGGAACCCAGCACACCCGCCAGGCCGACCACGACGACCGTGGCCGAGCCGGCACCCGACGACCCGGGCGCGACAACCGGCCAGGAGACGAACCCACCCACCGGGCGCGGCGACGATACGCCCGTCCTCGACACCACGCCGGTCGTCGTGCCGGCGCCGCGACCCACGACCCGGGTCGCCATCTTCGGCGACTCGATCGCCCTGTCGCTCGCCCTCACGGCGCCCTACCTGCCACCGACCGAGGACCGCTACGTGCTGGTCCCGGGGGCGGCCGACATCGGGTGCGGCGCCTTGCTCTCACCCATCCCCGCCGATGACGGGCGATGCGCGACGGCGCGACAGCGATGGCTCGAGATGATGGCGACCTACCAGGCCGACCTCGCGGTGGTGATGTCGTGTCAGTGGGAGTTGCTCGACCAGCCGATCGGCGACCAGCCGGTCGGCCGGATCGGCGAGCCGGCCTTCGACGCCGCGCTGGCCAGCGATCTGCGACGGATGGTCGACGACCTCAAGGGTGGCGGCGCCCGACGCGTCGCACTGGTGCGCTGTCCCGAGATGAGCCCGACGGTCGGCGTCGAGGGCCTCGACACCGCACTTCGTGACAGCCGCGACCCGGCCCGTGTCGCCCGGTGGAACGAGCTGATGGCGCAACTCGATGCCGAGCGGCGCGACGTCGTCACGCTCGATCTGGCGGCCTGGGTCGACGAACGCCGTGACGACCCCGGGGTCCGCCCCGACGGCGAGCACTTTCGCTATGACGTCGACACCGGCGTCGCCGCCGAGCTCGATCGGCTGCTCCGCCTCGTCGCCTGAGGGGCCAAGCCGGTCGGCGATGCGATCCATCACGGACGGCGTCTTCGCGCGAGTCCTCAGTCACGCCGGCCCGGCCGTGCGACGTCAGTCCGCCAGCAGTTCCCGGGCGTTGGTGACATCGAGATCGAGTTGTCCCTTGAGCGCGTCGATCCCGTCGAACTTTCGCTCGCTGCGCAGAAAGTGATCGATACGCACCTTGGCCCGCTCGCCGTAGAGGTCGCCGTGGAAGTCGAGCAGGTGGGCCTCGAGCAGCGAATGGTCGGCGTGCTCGTAGAAGGTCGGCCGGCGACCGACGTTGATCGCGCACCGGTGCTCGTCACCGTTTGGTCGAACGTAGCGCCCGGCGTAGACCCCGTCGGCAGGCAGGCACACGGCGTTGGGCACCTCGACGTTGGCCGTCGGGAACCCGAGCAGCCGGCCGCGTTGATCGCCCCGCACGACGGTGCCACGTACCTCGTGTGCACGACCGAGCATCGCCGCGGCCAACTCGACGTCACCACCCGCCAACGCTCGGCGGATGGCGGTGCTGCTGACCGGCTCGTCGACACCGTCGAGCCGGGCCACCAGCTCGACGGGTTCGACATCGAACCCGTGGACGGCGCCGTACTTCTCGAGCAGGGCGACGTTGCCCGCCCGGTGGGTACCGAAGTGGAAGTCGGCGCCCACCACCACCTTCGCCACCGCGAGACCGCCGATCAGAACCCGTTCGATGAAGGCCTCGGGTGTCTCCTGGGACTGCGCCTGGTCGAAGTGGACGATCACCGTGGCGTCGACGCCTGTCGCCGCCAGCAGCTCGAGCCGTTGGGCGGCGTCGGTGAGCAACGCCGGGGCCGATTCGGGACGCACCACGGTCGCCGGGTGCCGATCGAAGGTGAGGACCACCGAGCGGGCGCCGATGGCCGCCGCTTCTTCGCGCACCAGCGCGATGACCGTCTGGTGGCCGAGGTGCACCCCGTCGTAGGCGCCGATCGTGACCACACAACGCTGGTCCGGAAAGGGCCGTGTCTCCAGCTCGGTGATGACCTCCACGGCGAGCGACGCTACCCGCCAGCGATCACGGCGGCCTCGCCGACGCGCCGACCCGGTCGACGCCGCGCCGGCGGCGACCCACACGGGTCAGCGTGGGATGACGACCGCGGGCTTGGCGAGACGGTGACGATGACGCTCGTACACGGCAAGCACCTCGCCGTCGACATCGAACAGCGCCCAGGGTCCAGCCCGGTCGTCGAAGGCGTCAAGCACCGCCCCATTGACCACTCGTGCGGCCACGTCCGCCTCGACGGTGACCGCCGCCAGCCCCCGCAGTGCCGCCGCCGGCGCCAGAAGCTCGCAGTCATCGGGTGGCGCCGCCTCGTCGATCGTGAAGGGCGCGACGACCGTCCGCCGCAGGTGACGCAGATGGGCGCCACCACCCAGGTGACGGCCGAGGTCGGCCGCCAGCGTGCGAACATAGGTCCCCGCCGAGCAGGTGACGTCGATGTGGATGACCTGACGGCCGTCGGGGTCAGCGCTCGTCCCGGTGACGTCGAAGGCCTCGACCCGCACGGCGCGGGCCGCCCGTTCGACCTCGATCCCCTGACGCGCCATCTCGTGGAGGCGGCGACCGTCGACCTTGAGGGCCGACACCATCGGAGGGACCTGCTCGATCTCGCCGAGCAGGTGACGTTGGATCACCGACCGGATGGTCGACGCGTCGACGACGGCCATCTCGTGGGTCGCCGTGACCGTCCCGTCGGCATCGAGACTGTCGGTCTCGACACCCACCACCACCTCGCCCGTGTAGCGCTTCGTCCCGTCGGTGACGAACCGCAGCAACCGGGTCACATGACCGACGCCCACCACCAGGACCCCCGTCGCACCTGGGTCGAGCGTTCCGGCGTGCCCGACGCGTCGCTCCCCAAAACGGCGGCGCAGCATCCCGACCACGTCGTGGCTGGTGACCCCGGCGGGTTTGTCGACGACGGCGACACCGTGGACCGTCGGTGGGCGGCGGCGCGCCACCGGAGGCTCAGTCCTCGCCGGATGGCCCGGAGCCATCCGAGCGCCCGGCCCGGTCGGCTCGCAGGATGTCGTCGATCCGCTCGGCCGAGCGGATGACGTCGTCGGGGTGGAACATCAGGATCGGGGTCTTCTTGGCCCGGATCTGACGATTGATCGAGCTCTGGATCCGGCGCCGATGCTCCTCCAGAGCCTCGAGGATGCCGGCGTCGGCTTCCTCGCCATCGAGGGTGTCGAAGTAGACGTGGGCGCGGTTGAGCTCGTTGTCGACGTCGATCTGAGTGATCGTGACGAACGCCAGCCGCTCGTCGTCGATGCGCACGAGCTCCTCGGCGATCACTTCGCGCAGCGTCTCGTTGAGGCGGGCCGACCGGGGGTACCGGTGGCCACCGCTCGGTGTCCGGGCCATCCCTCGACGGTACCGGCGTTCAGGTCAGTGCGAAGCCCGGATACCCGTCGGCAGCGATCCGGGCGAGCTGCTTGCGGTAGCGGGGCGCACCGCCGTTGTACATGACGTAGCGGACGATGTCGTGGCCGTCGACGTTGGAGTTGTATCCGGTGAACCATGACCGGGCCTTGCGCAGCAGGAGCATCTCGTAGAGCTCCTTGATCTCGGCGACCCACTCGTCCTCGGCCTGCCGGGTCGCCTCGATCTCGTCGTGGCCGTGCTCGGCGGCGTACGCGATCAGGTCGGTGACCCAGTCGACGCAGTGCTCGATCGCTCGCGGGAAGTTGGTCGACGCCGACGCCGACTGCGGGCCGGTCAGCATCAGCAGGTTGGGGAAGCCGGACACGGCGATGCCGAGGTATGTCGTGGGGCCGAGCTCCCACCGGTCACGCAATCGCTCTCCGGCCCGGCCGACGATGTCCATCCGGTCGAAGGCGCCGGTGATCGCGTCGAACCCGGTGGCGTAGACGATGACGTCGAACTCGAACTCCCGCTCGCTCGTTCGCAATCCCGTCGGGGTGATCCGCTCGATCGGCGTCGCCGAGGTGTCGACCAGCTCGACGTGGTCGTGGTTGTAGGCCTCGTAGTAGTTGGTCTCCATCGGCACCCGCTGGACGCCGAAGCCGTGGTCCTTGGGGATCAGCAGCTCGGCGGTGGCCGGATCGGTCACGCGTTGGCGGATCTTGTCGGCGACGAACTCGGAGAACTCGGCGTTGGCCTCCTCGTCCATCAGGACCTCACGGAAGTTGGACAGCCAGACGGCGAACCCGGGGAGGGCGTACAGCTCTTCCCAGAACGCTCGCCGCTCCGCGGCCGGCACCTCGGCGAACTTGCGCCGCTCGGGGCCGTGGATGAAGCCACCTGGCGTGTTGGCGCAGGCCTCGAAGATCTGCGGATAGCGGGCCCGGATGTCGGCCATCTCGGCCTCGTCGATCGGGCGGTTGTGCAGCGGGGCGCACCAGTTGGGGCGACGCTGGAAGACCGTCAGCGCGCCGACGGTCGGGGCGATCGCCCCGATCACCTGCACCGCCGTGGCCCCGGTACCGATGACGGCCACCCGCTTCCCACCGAGGTCGACGCCCTCGTGCGGCCAGTCGAAGGTGTGGAACGACCGCCCGGCGAACTCATCCATGCCCTCGTAGCGCGGGTAGGTCGGCGCCGAGATCAGACCGATGGCCGTCAGCAGGTAGTGGCAGGTGTAACGCCGACCGTCGTCGAGCGCCAGCGCCCACTGCTTGGCCGACTCGTCGTAGGTCGCCGACGTGACCCGGCTCTCGAACTGCATGTGCTTGCGCAAGTCGAACTTGTCGACCACGAAGTTGAGGTACCGCAGGTTCTCGGGCTGCGGGGAGAAGTGCTCGCTCCAGTCCCACTCGTCGAGCAGCTCCTGGGAGAACGAGTAGCCGTAGCTGTAGCTCTCGGAGTCGAAACGACAGCCGGGGTAGCGGTTGTTGAACCAGGTGCCGCCGATGTCGGCGTTGCCGTCGAGGACCAGGACATCGGCGTCGAGCCGGAGCAACCGGTACAGCTGGTAGATGCCGCACACCCCGGCGCCGATGACGATGAACTCGTGATGCGGCGTCTGGGCTGGGGCGACCATGACCCGAGCTTGCCCCGATCTCGCCGCGCCAGCCCAACCGGCCGCGAGCGCGCCGCGCTGGTGGCGAATACTCCCCTGACAGGCCGATGCGGGCTTCGGTACCGTCCGCGACGTGACCGACGACGACGATCCCCGTCTCGACCCGCCCGTCCAAGGATCCGAGACCGAGGTCTTGCTGGGGTTCCTCGAGTACCACCGCGACACGTTCGAGTTGAAGACGAGAGGCCTGGACGCCGCCCAGCTCGACCAGACGCTGCCGCCGTCGAGCATGACCCTCGGCGGCATGCTCAAGCACCTGGCGTACGTCGAGTCGTGGTGGTTCCGTGAGGTGTTCGCGGGGATCGCCGCTCTCGCGCCCTTCGACACCGCACCGTGGGACGACGATCACGACTGGGATTGGCACTCGGCGAGCGACGACGACCCGGCCGCATTGCGCGACCTGTGGTCCAGCGCCGTCACCGAGTCACGACGGGTGACGGCCGACGCGCTCGCCGGGCCCGACGGAGTCGACCAACTCTCCGCGCTTCCCAGCCGCCGCGTCGAAAATCACTTCAACCTGCGCTGGATCCTCGTGCACATGATCGAGGAGTACTGCCGGCACAACGGCCACGCCGATCTGATCCGCGAGTCGATCGACGGCCAACCGGCGAGTGACCGCCACATCGGCGCCGGGTGATCAGAGAGCGTCGGCGATGGCCGCCGCTTCGGCCGCGAGGTCGACGTCCATCTGACCGGGAGGTCATCGAACGTGCTCAACGTCTCCTGGATCTCGGGCGCGCAATCACCGAACTCGGTGAGGTCGACCTCGATGTCCTCGGTCTCACCGGTCTCGACGGGCTCGCCCGGTCCGAGGTTCTCGAAGCCGGCGTCGGTCATGCGGCCGTCGAACACGGCGATCGCCGCCTGCAGCTCCGGATCGGGTTCCGCAGAGCCCTCCGAGTCCTCGGGCAGCGTGGTCGCGACGACCGACCCAGAGGTGATGGCAGTTGCGCCGGCGACGAGCGCGGCGGCGAACGTGTGACGGATGCGGGCGGGGCGCATGGCCGCAGCCTTCGACAACGCCCCCACCGGAACGGCGA
>JBKEAH010000066.1:0-13074 GCA_047972065.1 Desertimonas sp. | reverse complement strand
ATAGCCAGGTAGCATAGCCAGCCCAGCACGTACTGCTCGGTGAAGTTCATAGACACGATCGTGACCTCGTCGCCCGACAGGGGGAGCTCGGCGAAGGACTCGACGATGTCGTCGTCTGTGGTCGACGTCTCGCACTCCGGGCCGGACTCCGCCGCCGAGTCATCGGTCGTGGTCTCGGTGGGGGGTTCGGTGGTATCGCCGGAGGCCATCGCCACGCTCGAGCTCCCGGCGAGGAGCCCCGCGACGAGCGAGCCGAACACCACCTTGTTGTTGCGCCTCATCTGTTCTGTTTCTCCTTTGCCGACCCACCCGGTGGTGGGCCGCTGTTGGGGGTCTTGGCGGGCGGTGCCGACCGGTGGGTCGTCACAGCCCCGGCGGGCGCAACGCCCGCTCGGCGAGCGCGGCGACCCAGTCGACGGTCAGCGCGATCAACGCCGTGGCGACGGCCCCGACGATGAGGACACCGTCGAGACGTAGGTCGAGCCCGGCATTGATCGTGACGCCGAAGCCGCCGGCACCGATCACGAAGCCGAGCGCCGCCATGCCGACGTTGATCACCAACGCGGTGCGGACACCGGCGAGGATGACCGGCACCGCCAAGGGCAGCTCGATCCGCCGGAGCACCTGCGACTTGGTGTAGCCCATGCCCCGGGCTGCTTCGATCACCGCCGGGTCGACCTGGTCGAGGCCGACGATCGTGTTGCGCAGCACGGGGAGCAACGTGAACAGCGTGAGCGCCCAGATCATCGCCCAGGTGCCACGACCCAGCAGGCCGAGCGAGAACACGAGCAGGCCGTAGGCCGGGATCGCCTGCCCCGACGTCGCCACGGTCAGCACCGGAGCGCCCAGCTGGCGCCAGCGTGGCCGGGTCAGCACGATGCCCAGCGGCACGGCGATCAACAGCACGAACAACGCCGACCACAACGTGACCGACACGTGTTGTTCGAGCTGCGGGCGCAACCGCCGTTCCCAGTCGAGCTGACGGCTGATCCGGTTGTTGTCCGGGTCGAGGTTCCAGCGATACCGGTGCAGCCACCAGGTGCCCGCGGCGATGACCACCGGGGTGACCAGCAACGCCACGTTGCCCCGGACCAACCGCAGCCGGACCGCCGCGTCGCGCTCGGCGCCGGCCAATCCGGCCGGTCCATCGGGGTCGGCCACCGGCTCGGCGGTGAGCGTCATGAGGCGGCTCGCGCCAAGTCGTCGTAGTGCTTGCGGGCCTCGTTGCGCATCCGGTCGAGCACCGCGGTGAGCGCGCTGATGTCGAGGATGTTGCGATACCGGCCGTCGGTGTCGATGACCACCGAGCATCCGGCGCTCGACACCAGCATCTCCTCGAGTGCGTCGTGGAGGGTGGCGTCGGGCGTCACCGTCGAGCGCACCGGGGTGCCGGCCTCGGCGAGAGTGGTGGCCCGGGCCAGATGATCGGCGTTGACCCAGCGTTGCGGGCGCCCGCCATCGTCGAGCACGAGTGCCCACTTCTCGGGCGACGCCTGGAGCGCCCGTCGGGCGCTGGGGACGTCGTCACCGATGGCCAGCACGGCGAAGTCGTGGCCGATCGCGAGGTCCTGGACCCGCTCGAAGTTGAGGCCCTTGAGGGTGGCGCCGGAGCCGATGAAGTCGCTGACGAAGTCGTCGACGGGATAGGCCAGGATCCGCTCGGGGGTGTCGAACTGGGCGATCTTGGACTGCTCGCGCAGGATCGCGATGCGGTCGCCCATCTTGATCGCCTCGTCGATGTCGTGGGTGACGAACACGATCGTCTTGCGCAGCTCCTCCTGGAGGCGGAGGAACTCGTTCTGCAGGTGGTCACGGGTGATCGGGTCGATGGCCCCGAAGGGTTCGTCCATCAACAGCACGGCCGGGTCGGCGCCGAGGGCGCGGGCCACGCCGACCCGCTGGGCCTGGCCGCCCGACAGCTCCTTGGGGTAACGGTCGCCGTACACGGACGGGTCGAGCCCGGTCATCGCCAGCAGTTCGTCGACGCGCTCGGCGACCCGGCGCTTGGGCCAGCCGAGCATCTTGGGGACCACGGCGACGTTCTCGCGGATGGTCTGGTGGGGGAACAGACCGATCTGCTGGATGACGTATCCGATGCGCCGACGCAGTTGGTCGGGGTTGATGTCGGTGACGTCCTCGCCCTGGAAGATGATCCGCCCGCTGCTGGGCTCGATCATCCGGTTGATCAGCCGCAGGGTCGTGCTCTTACCGCAGCCCGACGGCCCGACCAGCACGACGATCTCCCCCTCGGGGATATCGAGGTCGAGCTCGGCGACCGCCGGGTCGGCCGAGCCCTCGTAGCGCTTCGAGACGCCTTCCAGCCGGATGGCCGAGGGTTCGGACACGGTCGCGCCGCGTGCGGGATCGGTGGCGGTCGCGGCGGTCACTTGCGGAGTCCCTTCGAGGTGGTCAGCGCTCGGAGGAGCGCGAAGCAGAGGTCGGCGATCAGCGCCAGCAGCACGGTGAAGATCACCGCGGCCCACATCAGGTAGTAGCCCTCGGGGCGGCCCCAGATGTTGAGGGCGTCGTTGATGTAGCCGCCCAGGCCACCGCCGCCGACCAGGGTGGCGATGGCGGCGATGCCGATGTTGAGCAGCGTGGCGACCCGGATCCCGGTGAGGATCACCGGCCAGGCGAGGGGGAACTCGATGCGGAACAACCGCCGTAGTGGGGGCATGCCCACGCCCTTGGCCGCCTCCACCACGGCGCGATCGACGCCCGCGATCCCGGTCAGGGTGTTGCGCAGGATCGGCAGGATCGAATACAGGGTGAGGGCGATGATCGGGGCCGTGTTACCGGTGCCGACGACGGTCATGAGGATGGCGAACAGCGCCAGCGATGGGATGGTCAGGCCGACCGAGGCGATGCTGGTGGCGATGGTGCCGACCGCCGGCACACGATGACCGACGATGCCTAGCAGGATCGAGATCACGGTCGCTGCGGCCATCGACGTGAGCACGATCGTGGCGTGCTCCCACATCGTCCCCCAGGCGCCGTCGAACCCACGGGGGTCCTCGCGCATGAACGTCCACCAGTCGGTGTAGGCGGCGCGCTGGAACACGAGCCCCGGGACGCGAGCGAGACCCCGGCCCAGTTGGCGGACACCGCCGAGGACGTCGTTGTCGGCCGCCGTCTCGGCGATCAGCAGGTACCAGACGAGCAGCGCCAGAAGCGGTGCGGCGAGGATCGCTCGCCACGGCACACTGCTCGACAGGGTCGGTCCGTTCCCCGAGCGATCACCGGTCGTGTTGCCGGATTGCTCGGGGTCGTCCCCATTTTTCGCGACCCCGTCAGGGGTGCGTCGTCGTGCCGCCGTTGGTTGGATCCGTACCTCTCCGGCGCCGCCGGGGCGCGCGGGTCATCACTTGCGAAGGGTCGGAGTGTAGGAGGTGAACGACGTCACTCACATGTCGATCTGATTACGGGAGCGGCGGCGGGTCCTCGACATGATGCGGTTCGAGCGCCGCGGACGGGTGAAATCGCATCACGTGACGGGCATCGAGTCGGCGCTGGTTCCAGCGGTGGAGCGACCAGCCGATCAACGTGCCGACACCGAAGCAGACCAGCCCACCGATGCCGTCGATCCAGTAGTGGTTCGCCGTCACGATGATGCAGAACAACGTCGCCAACGGATAGGCGACGACCACCATCCGCTGCCAACGTCGGCGCAGCAACGGCCAGATCGCCACCGCGCACCAGGTGGACCAGCCGATGTGCATGCTCGGCATCGCCGCGTACTGGTTGGAGATGTTGGTCATCGTGTCGCTGTCGAACGACCACGGCCCGCCGTACTCGCGCAGGGTGTCGACGTAGCCGAACGAACCGTCACTGCCGCGCAGGTCGCTGGTGATGCAGGCGCCGCCGTAGTCGGCGCACGGCGTGTCGAGCAACCGGGGCGGCATCAGCGGGAACAGTGCGAACCCGACGATCGCCAACGCCGTCATGAACGCCAGGCTGTTGCGCCACTGCGGGAACACCCCAGGCCGACGCCAGAAGAGGATGGCGAACACCGCCAGCGTGACGATGAAGTGGGCGGTTCCATACCACGTGTTCCAGAACTGGATAAACCATCGGAACGGGAGGAACCACTCCTGAATCATCTCCTCGTGGTAGAGACCGACGACCTGTTCGAAGCGGATCACCCGCTCGGCGTTCTCGAAGGCCGATTCGGGCACCCCGTCGGCGGCGATCTTGTTCGATCCGAACTGATTCCGGGTCCACGAATAGAGGAGATAGAAACCGAGGACGAGCAACGCCTCCTTCCACCAGCGCACGACGTGGGTGCGTTCGGGGATGGCGGCGGCCGCCTCCTCGTCGCTCACCACCTCCGTCATAGAACCTGCAGGCTAGAGCGGACTACGGTCACCAACCGTGAGCGCGGAGCTGGCAGCCACGACCGTCGAGGGCCACGCCGGGGAGCAGGCCGTCACGGCCATGCGAGGCTTTGGCGTCGACGTGATGTTCACCCTCAACGGTGGTCACGTCTGGCCGTTGTACGAGGCCGCGCGCCACCAAGGCGTGCAGGTGGTCGACACCCGCCACGAGCAGACCGCCGCGTTCGCCGCCGAGGCCTACGCCAAGCTGACCAGGACCGCCGGGATGGCGGTCCTCACCGCGGGCCCCGGGATCACCAACGGGGTGTCGGCGATCACCTCGGCGTGGTTCAACGGCTCGCCGCTGGTCGTGCTGGGTGGGCGCGCCCCGCAGCAACGCTGGGGCGCGGGGTCGCTCCAGGAGCTCGATCATGTTCCGATCGTCGACTCGATCACCAAGATGGCGACGACCGTCACCGACCCGGCCGTCGCCGGTCGGGTCGTCCACGACGCGCTCGCCACCGCCGTCGCCCCGCACCGCGGTCCGACGTTCGTGGACTTTCCCCTCGACGTGTTCGGCCCGTCGGCCGGCGAGGTCCCCCGCGTCACCGCCCGCTTCGGCACCGCGGCGGACCCCGACCCAGACGCCATCGCCCGGCTCGCCGGGCGCATCGCAGCGGCCGAGCGACCGGCGTTCATCGTCGGGAGCGACGCCTACTGGGGTCGCTCCGAGGACACGCTGCGCGCCGCGGTCGAGTCGCTCGTCGTCCCCGTGTTCGCCAACGGCCTCGGTCGTGGGTTGCTGCCCGCCGATCACGAGCTCGCCTTCCTGCGCACGCGCGGGGTGCTCAAGCAGCGTGCCGACCTGGTCGTCGTCATCGGCACCCCACTCGACTTCCGTCTCGGGTTCGGCCGCTTCGGGGACGCCGAGGTCGCCCACGTCGTCGACGCCGACAGCCAACGCGCTGGCCACGTCGACGTGCTGACCGTCAGCGGCGACATCGCCACCACCCTGCGCGGGTTGGCCGACCATGTTGGTGACCGCACCGACCACCGACCGTGGATCGACGAGCTGCGCGCCGCCGAACGAGCCGCACGGGAGGCCGAGACACCGCTGTTGAACGCCTCGGACGACCCGATCAAGCCAAGCCGCATCTATGGCGAGCTTCGCCGCCGGCTCGATCGCGACGCCGTGGTGATCTGCGACGGCGGCGACTTCGCCTCCTACGCCGGCAAGTTCGTCGAGGTGTTCCAACCCGGATGCTGGCTCGACACCGGTCCGTACGGATGTTTGGGCAACGGGCTCGGCTACCTCGTCGCCGCCCGGACCGCCCGACCGTCGGCGCAGGTCGTCGCCCTGCTCGGCGATGGCGCCGCCGGCTTCAGCCTGATGGACGCCGACTCGTTGGTCCGCCACGGCATGCCGTGCGTGATGATCGTGGGGAACAACGGGATGTGGGGACTCGAGAAGCACCCGATGCAGGCGATCTACGGCTGGGACGTCGCCTGCGATCTTCAGCAGGGCTGCCGCTACGACGAGGTCGTCACCGCCCTGGGCGGCGGCGGTGAGACGGTCACCGACCCCGACGACATCGGACCGGCCCTCGATCGGGCCTTCGCGTCGGGGGTGCCCTACGTCGTCAACGTCGTGACCGATCCCAGCGACGTCTACCCCCGCAGCAGCAACCTCGGCTGAGCGGCGCGTCCGGCATGGGCTTCGATCCGCGACGGCTCGATGTCGTCGCCCGCCAGGCCGGCGACCGGGCCGTCGAGATCGAGCGGCTTCGGCGGCTTCCCGGCGACCTGGTCGACGAGCTGACGAGGACCGGGGTCTTCAAGTTGTTGGTGCCGACCACCTACGGCGGCAGCCAGGCTCACGTCGCCGACGCCGTCCGCGCCATCGAGTCGGTCGCGTACCACGACGGCTCGACCGGATGGTGCGTGATGATCGGGATCACCACCGGACTGTGCGCCGGGTTCATGCCGCCCGACCACGCTGCCGCCGTGTTCGGGGTTCCGGACGCGATCGCCGGCGGCTACGGCATGCCCGCCGGCACCGGGGTCGCCGTCGCCGGTGGCCTGCGCGTCAGTGGACGCTGGTCGTGGGGGTCGGGGACCGACCACTGCACGGCGATCGGCGGCGGCATCCTGGTCGTCGGCGAGGACGGACGCCCCGCATCGATGGAGGACGGAACCCGGGCGCCGTTCGTGTTCTTCGACCGCGGCGACGTCGAACTGCTCGACACCTGGCATGTCATCGGGCTGAAGGGCACCGCGTCCACCGACTACACGGTCACCAAGGCCTTCGTGCCGCACGGCCGCTGGGCCGAGTTCCTCCGCCCCGGCGGCCCGATGATCGATCACCCGCTCTACCGGTTCTCCTTTCTCGGCGCGCTCGGGGTCGGCGTCGCGGCGGTGCTGCTCGGGCTCGGGCGGCGAGCGGTCGACGAGATCGTCGAGCTCGGTGCCAAGCGCCCTGCCGGGAGCAGCCGCAGCCTGTCCGAACGGAGCCCGGTTCAAGCCGAGATCGCCCGCGCCGACGCCGCGGTGCGCAGCGCCCGCACGTTCCTCATCGACACCGTCGAGCGGTGCTGGGAATCGGCCGAGCGGGGCGACGCCATGTCCGACGAGCACAAGCGGCTGCTGCGCCTCGCCGCCACCGACGCCGCGTCACGCAGCGCCGAGGCGGTCGACCGCTGCTACCACGCCGGCGGCGGCACCAGCATCTTCGAGTCGAGCCCGCTGCAGCGTGTGTTCCGCGACGCTCACGTCGCCACGCAACATGGGATGATCGCCCCGCGCACCTACGAGGTGTTCGGCCGGATGGCCTTCGGTCTCGACACCGACACCCGACAGCTCTGAAGCCGGCGCCCGCCGACCGCTCAGCCCTCCGCCGGCGGCGGCACGGGATCGCCGCCACACTTGGACAAGAAGCGGTCCTCGTCGACGACCACCCGGATCACCTTGCCGACCGCGACCAATCCCCGATCATCGGACGCCGACACGTTGAAGGTGAGGCGCCGACCCTCGACCTTCGACAGGGTCGCCTCGGCGGTGACGGTGGCGCCGACCGGTGACGGTTGCATGTGATCGAGCCGAACCTTCATCCCGACGGTGGTCATGCCCTCGGTGAGATCGCTCTGGATCGCCCGGCAGCAGGCCTCCTCGCACAGGGCGACGACCCGCGGCGTGGCCAGCACCTCGACATGGCCTGAACGCATGGCGCGTGCCGTGTCGTCATGATCGACGACGATCGACACATCGGCCCGACGGCCAGCAGCAAGCACCACGGCGAGCCACGCTAACGGCTTGTCCGGGCGCGGCTGCAGCCCACCGATAGCGTCGGCGCGGTGATCGATCAGGACGTGTGCCAACGGGTACTGGGCCGGGCGATGAGCACCGGGGCGGACTTCGCGGAGATCTACGCCGAGGACAAGCGCTCGACGTCGGCGGGGCTCGATGACGGGCGGGTCGAGCAGGTGACCAGCGGGCGTGACCGCGGCGCCGGCATCCGGGTCATCGCCGGGGACACCACCGGCTTCGCCCACACCGGCGACCTCAGCGAACACGGCCTCCTCGAGGCGGCCACCGCCGCCGCCGCGGCTGCCCGCCAGGGCGATGGCGGGACCCGCACGGTGGCGCTGACATCGGCCCCGCCGCGCCGGCTCAACACCGTCGAGCGCGCCCCCGATCAGGTGGCCAAGGCCGACAAGGTCGAGTTGCTCCGGCGCATCGATGAGACCACCCGCGCCGCCGGCAACGAGATCGTCCAGGTCGCCGCCGGCTACGGCGACAGCCGCAAGCGCGTGCTCGTGGCCAACAGCGACGGCCTGCTGGCCGACGACGAGGTGGTGCGCGTGCTGCTGCGGATCTCGGCCGTCGCCGACGGTGACACCGGCCAGCAGACCGGCTACGTCGCGATGGGGCACACCATCGGGTTCGAGGTGTTCGACCAGGTCGATGTCGACGAGTTGGCGCGCGACGCGGCCCGTCAGGCGATCACCAAGCTGCGGGCCCGGCCGGCGCCCTCGGGCTCGATGCCGGTCGTCATCAAGCACGGCACCGGTGGCGTGCTGTTCCACGAGGCGTGCGGTCACGGGCTCGAAGCCGACCACGTCGCCAAAGGGGCCAGCGTGTACGCCAAACGGACCGGCGAGCAGGTCGCCTCGCCGCTCGTCACCGTCGTCGATGACGGCACGATGGCGGGGGAGTGGGGCACCCTGTCGATCGACGACGAGGGGCATCCCACCCAGCGCAACACGCTGATCGAAGACGGCTTCCTCACCGACTACATGTGGGACTTCCTCCGCTCGCGCAAGGAGGGCCGGTCCCCGAGCGGGAACGGGCGTCGCCAGAGCTACGCCCACCTCCCGATGGTCCGGATGACCAACACGTTCGTGCTCGACGGTGACGGCGACCCCGATGAGATCGTGCGCTCGACCAGCCAGGGCGTGTACGTCGCCCGGCTGGGCGGCGGCTCGGTCAACACCGCCAGCGGCGACTTCGTCTTCGGCATGACCGAGGCCTACCTCATCTAGAACGGTGAGATCACCGAGCCGCTGCGCGAGGCCAACCTGATCGGCAACGGCCCGCAGGCGTTGCGCGACATCGACGCCGTCGGCAATGACTTCGCGATGGGTGGCCCGGGCACCTGCGGCAAGGATGGCCAAGGGGTGCCCGTCGGAACCGGCCAACCCACGCTGCGGGTCAGCGCGCTGACCGTCGGTGGTACCGCGGCGTGAGCGAGTCGCCACTCCAAGGCCTCGCCGACAAGGTCGTCGCGCAGGCCCAGGCCGGCGAACAGGTGGAGGCGTACGTGTCGCGCGGGGGTGAGACCGAGGTGCGCGTGTACCAGGGCGATGTCGAGCACCTGGTGTCGGCCCAGAGCGAGGGCATCGGGGTGCGCATCGTGCGCGACGGGCGCACGGGGTTCGCCTACGCCGGCACACTCGATGCCGATGCGGTCGACGAGGTGCTCGCCGAGGCCCGCGACAACGTCGGGTTCGGCACCGTCGATGACTGGGCCGGGCTGGCCGAGCCCGATGGTGTCGCCCGGACCGGACAGACGCTGTGGAGCGACCGGTTCGCCACCTTCCCGACCGCCGCCAAGATCGACCGGGCCAAAGAGCTCGAACGCCTGACGCTGGCTTGTGACAGCCGGGTCCGCATCGACGACGCCAACTACGCCGACGTGTGGGGTGAGGTGGCGGTCGCCACCACGACCGGCATCCGTCAGAGCGGTCGGGAGAACGGCTGTTACGTCACGGTCGGCACGCTCGCCGACGACGAGGGCGACACGCAGACCGGGTTCGGGTTCAGCGTGGGCCGGCACCCCGACGAGCTCGATCTCGAGCGGGCGGCGCGCGAAGCGGCCGAGCGGGCCACCCGTCTGCTCGGGGCCACCAAGCCGCCGAGCCGACGTCTCACGGTGGTGCTCGATCCGTACGTCACCGCGCAGTTCCTGGGGATCATCGGCTCGACCCTCAACGGCGAGAGCGTCGTCAAGGGGCGCAGCCTGTTCCGTGACCGCGTCGGTGAGGTGATCGCGGCGCCGTGCATCGACCTGGTCGATGACCCGACCAACCCCGAGGCCTACACGGCGACCGAGGTGGACGGCGAAGGGCTGGCGGCGCGTCGCAACCGGCTCATCAGCGACGGGGTGCTCCACCAGTTCGTCCACTCGAGCTACTCGGCGCGTCGGGCCGGGGTGGCATCGACGGGCAACGCCACCCGTGGCGGATACGCCGGATCACCGGGCGTCGGCTGCCTGGCGTTGCAACTGCGTCCCGGCCATCGCACGCAGGCCGAGCTGATCGCCGACATCGATGACGGCCTGCTGGTCCAGTCGGTGCAGGGCCTGCACTCGGGGGTCAACGCCGTCAGCGGCGACTTCTCGACCGGAGCGTCGGGGATGATCATCCGCCACGGCGAGCTGGCCGAACCGGCCCGGGAGATGACGATCGCCTCGACGATCCAGCGGATGCTGCTCGACGCCATCGAGGTCGGCAACGACGTCGACTGGCTCCCGATGCGTGCCGCCGGGGTCAGCCTGGTCATCGCCGACGTCACCATGAGCGGCGCCTGACCGTCCGGCCGCCGTCGATTCGCCAGCGACATGCCGATCATCCATGCCATCGTGCTCGGGCTCGTCCAGGGCCTCTCCGAGTTCCTCCCGATCTCCTCCAGCGGTCACCTGTTGTTGGTGCCGTGGTTCTTCGGGTGGAACGACTTCGCCGACGAATCGACTCAGAAGTCGTTCGACGTCGCCCTCCACATCGGCACGATCATTGCCGCCGTCGCCTACTTCCGTCACGATCTGACCCGCTACATCGGCGCCGGGCTGGGCTCGCTGCGCCCGGCCGGTCGGCCGATGTCGACCGACGCCCGCGTCGCCTGGCTGCTGCTGGCGTCGACGGTGCCCGCCGCCCTGATCGGCGCGGCGTTCGAGGAGTGGATCGACGAACAGCTCGGCACCCCGTTGATCATCGCCATCTCGCTCATCGTGTTCGGTCTGTTGCTCGCCGTCGCCGACCGCGCCACCGGCACCCGCCCGATCGAGGGCTACCGCGTCCGTGACGCCGTGACCATCGGTGCCGCCCAGGCGCTGGCGCTCAACCCGGGCACCTCGCGCTCGGGCATCACCATCACCGCGTCGCGGTTCCAGGGGTTCAGCCGTGACGCGGCGGCGCGGATCAGCTTCTTGATGATGCTCCCGGTCACGACGGGCGCGGTGATCGTCAAGGTCGGCGGGATGCTCGGCGACGGTGTGCCATCCGATCTGGTGGCACCGATGATCGTGGGCATCATCACCTCGGCGATCTCGGGGTGGATCGCCGTGTGGGGCACCCTGCGGCTCGTGCGAACCAAGAGCTTCACACCGTTCGTGGTGTACCGGGTCGCCCTCGGGATCGTCGTCCTGGTGGTGTTGGCCGCCGGCTGGCGCAGCTGAGGGTCACGGCGCCAGCAACAGCACCGCCTCACCGATCGTCGCGGCGTGGGCGACCGTCGCCGCCGCGTTGCGCGGCACCGCCACCAGCACCGATCCGTCGGAACGCCCGACGACGACACCCTCGGCGCTGAGCACCACGCCGCCGGCGGCGACCTCGACGTGGTCGCCGACGATGGCACCCGAGGGCACCGGCTCGCCGATCGCGACGGCCCGCCAGCCTTCGGGCACCAACGCCGCCGGCTCGGCCGTCGCCACGACGTCGGCATCGACCAGCACCTCGCCGGCCCGGACGTGTTGGCGCATGACGGCGTCGGGCGTCGGCGCCTCGCGGAGCGCGCCATCGGGGATCATCGGGGCCGGGCGAGCCTCGCTCGATGCGAGCTCGCGCACCAGGTCGCCGGGGGCACCGTCGCGCCCGGCGACGAGGACCGTGTCGTCGTCGCCCCACGCCCGCCGGGCGTCATCGACCCGGCCGACCGCATCCGACACGGTGACACCGGCGGCGACGGCGAGGGCGGCGACCGCTGCCCAGTACAGCCACGGTCGGCGGGCGAGCTGATGGCGGACCCGAGCGATCGGGTTCATGACGGACTCCCTGATCGAGCAGCTGATCGGGGGATGTCGGGACCGTCACGCTACCGGGGTATCACCGTCCCGCCGGCGGTCCCTCCAGCTCGGCCTCGCTCCAGAACCCGGGTCGCGGCGTCGGGTCGGTGGCGGTGGCGTAGTGACGGAGACGGGCGATGCCGGCCGGGTCGTAGAGCTCGATGGCGTCGAAGATGACCCCGGGCCCGACGGCGTGCAACGCCCGGTCACCGGGCGAGTTGCGTTTGGGGAGCTCGGCGGTGAGCACCAACACCCGGTCGTCGCGACGCCGGTCGCGCTCCCCGGTCGCCCGCAGAACGTGGAGCCGGCCGAGCAGCTTCCACACGGCGTCGGTTCGTTGCAGCCCGGGTCGGCTGGTGGTGAAACCACCCGACACCTCCACCCACCAGCGCCCAAGGCCGTCGGGGCTGGTGACCAGCAGGTCGAACTCGATCAGCCGCGACGGGTGGCGGGCCTTGTCGTCGACATCGAAGCCGGCCTCGAGCAGGCGCAGTTTGGCGATGTCGAGGGACTTCTTGCCTTCGTGCACGGCGCTCGCCTGGAAGTGCTCGTGGCGGTCGTCGGCGCCGAGCTGTCCCAGCAGCGCCACCTGCTGGTCGGGGGTGTCGGCCTGCTCGATCCGGTCGATCGTGTCGTCGCGGCGCGCCGCCCGCTCCCGCTCGGCATCGAGGCGCTGTTGCGCCAGCTCGACGTAGGCCGGGTCGGTGTCGTAGCCGACGCCGATCCGACCGGTGCGTGCCGCGGCGATCAGCGTGGTGCCGGACCCGGCGAAGGGATCGAGCACGATGTCGCCCCGGAACGTGTACAGATCGATCAGGCGACGGGGCAGCTCGACAGGGAACGGGGCGGGGTGCCCGATCCGGGTGGCCGACTCGGCGTCGATGCGCCACACATCGCGGGTGACGTCGACGAACTCGTCGTTGGTCAGCGTCGACTCGTGGGGCAGGTCCCGCCGGCGGCGCTGCTGGAGGGTCAACGCCCGGGCGAAGCGTCCCTTGGAGGCGATGACCACCCGCTCGGTCATGTCGCGCAGCACCGGGTTCGACGCCTTGGCGAACGAACCCCAGGCGCACGACCCCGACGATGTCGACGCCTTCTCCCAGATCACCTCGCCGCGCAACAGCAGCCGCAGGTCGTCTTGCAGGATGCCGATGACGTCGGCGCTGAGGCTGCGGTACGGCTTGCGGCCGAGGTTGGCGACGTTGA
>JBKEAH010000033.1:0-69875 GCA_047972065.1 Desertimonas sp. | reverse complement strand
GTGAGAACAGCACGATCGGCAGGAACTGCAGTCCGGTGGTCAGACCGAGCGCACCGGCGCTGCCGGTGAGGGCCAGCACCAGCCAGTCCTGGGCGACGCGTTGCATCCACGTGCCGGTGTTGGACACCAGGCCGCCGACCGCGTACAGCCGGTAGTTGCGGATGCCCAGGGCGGCGAAGGTCGATCTCATGCCTCGACCAGCCGGTCGAGCAGGGGGGCGACCCGGCGCAGCAGCTCGCGTTCGTCGGCGTCCAACTCGCTGAGGCGCTGGGCCAGCCAGGCGGTGCGTCGCTGACGGTCGCGCTCGATCACCGCGTGGGCGGCGGGCGTCAACTCGACGATCACCTGGCGCCCGTCGGTCTCATGGGGTCGTCGCTCGACGTAGCCGAACTCCTCCAGACAGCCGAGGGTGCGCGTCATCGAGGGCGGGGTGACCTGTTCGGCGGCGGCGAGGTCGCCGGCGGTGGTGGGACCGGAGCGCCACAGGGTGCCGAGCACGGCCATCTGGGTCAGCGTCAGCCCGTCGCTCTCACGTTCGTTGCGCAGTCGTCGGGCCAGGCGCATCACGCTGATCCGCAGGTTGGCGGCCAGGCCGGCATCGGTGCGCAGCTCGCGTGACGCGGTCGGGGAGACGACAGACATCTTCGTTAGCCTAACTAACTACTTGACGGGCCCGGCCACCGGTTGCCGATCGGCTCGTAGGCTTGGCGGTCGCATGTTCGAGAACCTGTCCAGCCGGCTCGAAGGGATCGTCAAGCGGGTCCGCGGCAAGGGCCGCCTGACCGACGCCGATGTCGACGAGGTGATGCGCGAGATCCGCACCGCGTTGCTCGAAGCCGACGTCAACGTCGGAGTCACCCGTGACGTGGTTGCCCGCATCCGTGAGGAAGCGATCGGCAGCACCCGTTCCACGGTGCTCGACCCCGGCCAACAGATCGTCAAGATCGTCAACGCCGAGCTCACCCGCATCCTGGGGGGCGAGACCCTCAAGATCACCTACGCTGGCAAGCCCCCGACGGTGGTGTTGATGGCCGGGCTCCAGGGCTCGGGCAAGACCACGACCTCGGCCAAGCTCGCACGCTGGTTCAAGGCGCAGGGCCGCAATCCGCTGATGGTCGGCGCCGACCTCCAGCGTCCGGCGGCGGTCGAACAGCTCCGCACCCTCGGCAACCAGATCGACGTCCCGGTCTTCTCCGAGCCCGGCGATCCGGTGCTGACCGCGGCCAAGGGCCTCCAGGAGGCTCGCCGACTGGGTCGCGACGTCCTGATCGTCGACACCGCCGGCCGCCTCGCCATCGACGCCGAGATGATGGAGCAGGTTCGAATGATCTCTGGGGTCGTCGCACCCCACTACACCTTCTTGGTGATCGACGCGATGACCGGCCAGGACGCCGTCGGTGTCGCCGAGGCGTTCCACGAGACCCTGGCCATCGACGGGGTGATCCTGTCCAAGCTCGACGGCGACGCCCGCGGGGGTGCCGCGCTGTCGGTGAAGGAGGTCATCGGCAAGCCGATCGCCTTCGCGTCGACGGGGGAGAAGCTCGACGCCTTCGAGCAGTTCCATCCCGACCGCATGGCGGGGCGGATCCTGGGCATGGGCGATGTCCTCACCCTGATCGAACAGGCCGAGCAGGCCTTCGAGCAGGACGAGGCCGAGAAGGCGGCCGAGAAGCTGCTGGAGGGCCAGTTCACCCTCGACGACTTCCTCGCCCAGATGCAGCAGGTCAAGAAGATGGGCCCGCTCGGCAACCTGCTGGGGATGATGCCGGGGATGCCTAAGGAGCTCAAGGGCGCCCAGATCGACGACGATGATCTCAAGCCGATCGAGGCCATCATCCGGTCGATGACGCCGCGCGAGCGTGCCGAGCCGCAGGTGATCAACGGCTCGCGCCGCCTGCGGATCGCCAACGGCTCGGGCACCAGTCCCACCGACGTCAACCGGTTGGTCAAGCAGTTCGCCGAGATGCAGAAGATGATGAAGCGCTTCGGGATGATGGGTGGCGGCAAGAAGGGCAAGCGCCGTGGCCTCGGGGGCCTCGGTGGTCTCGGGGCCCTGGGTGGTGGCGGGGCGGCGATGCCCGACCTCGAAGAGCTGATGGGCGGTCTCGGCGGTGACCCCGGCTCCGGTGCCGGCCCGGCCGGTGGCTATCGCCGCTGAGTCGGTTGCTCGACGATCTCGTCGATCAGCCCCCAGGCGAGCGCGGTGGCGGCGTCGATCGGTGTCGCGCTGAGCGCCAACCGCGCGGCGCGGTGGCGGCCGATGCGGCGGGGGATGCTGACGGTGCCGCCGGCGCCGGGGATCAAGCCGAAGCCCACCTCGGGGAGGCCCAGTCGTGCGTCGGGCGTGGCCGCCACGTGCCCGGCGAAGGCCGGGACCTCGATGCCGGCGCCGAGACACGAGCCGTGGAGGATCACGCCGAGCCGGTCGCGCAGGGCGTGGACCAGCCGGCCGGGGCTGCGGGTCAGCCGGCTGGCGTGGGCCGAGGACACATCGGCGAACGCGCCGAAGGTTCGCAGGTCACCCCCGCTGCAGAACGATGGCCCGCTCCCACGCAGCGTGATTCGCACGATGGATTCGTCGATCACGGCGAACCGCAGGGCGTCGGCGAGGGCGGCGCGCAGGGCCTCGTCCACCGCGTTGTGCGAGCGCGGGCGGTTGAGGGTGATCGTGACCTGGTCGCCGGCCCGATCGACCAGCACCGGTCGATCGTCGGGACGCGGGGCGGCCGGCGGACGGTCGGCCAGCCAGGCCCTGAACTCCGGCCCCGCCTGCAGCATCGAGTAGACGGCCGACTCGACCGCCAACCCGGTCTCGACATCGCGCCAGGGCGTCGAGCGGTACAGCACGGCGGCGGTGGTCGCCGCCAGCGGCTGACCGGCCACGGTCGCCAGCAGCGCGCGGCCGGGGGCGCCGTCGGGGTCGACGACGACATCGCAGGGGTGGTCGGCGGGGGGCGCCTCGTCGTCGGAGCCGACGGCGACCAACACCACCGGCACGGCACCCGGCGACCAGCCCCGCAACGAGTCGGGATCATCGACCACGGCGAAAGGACGACCGACGGCGGCACCGATCTCGCCGTCGTCGACGAGCCGTCGCAGCTCGTCGGCGGTGACCATCGGGAGGCTCACGGGGCGACGGTATCGAACCGGCATCGGTGCGCACCGGGCCCGGCCGCTACGTTGCGACCGCGATGAGCGTGCTGCCGGTGACGACCGACGCCCCCGGGGTCGCGCTCCACCGGCGGGTGTTCGAGCGGCCATCGTCGCCCGGCGATCGTCGGCGCTGGCTCCGGTCGGGGGCGGCGGGCCTCAGCGGACCATTCGGCGGCCCCGCCGCGCTCCCCGCCGTCTCCTTGGCGACGACGCTGATCGCGCTCGAGCGGGAGATCACGGCGGCGACACCGGATCGACCGGGCACGCGGCCCGGCATCGTCGAGCTGCTGGGCGAGCGGGCCGCCGTCCAAGGGTGGCGCCGTTCCGGCCGACGCAGTCTCGGCGGCGTCACCAGGCTCGTGCCGGCCGCCGACGGATGGTTGGCGATCGCGCTCGCCCGGCCCGACGACATCGCATCGATCCCGGCCTGGCTGGGCACCACCGACGTCGATCAGGGTGTCGGCCGGCGTTGCGTGGCGTCGCTGGTCGCCGCCGGCGCCGAGCTGGGTCTGGCGGTCGCCGGTCTCGGCGAGGTCACGCCCGCCGACGGCCCGGCGTTCGTCGTCGGGCCTGGCGTGTCGCGGCGCCCGCTGGCCCGGTGGGCCGACGTGACCGTCGTCGACCTCTCCTCGCTCTGGGCGGGACCGCTGTGCACCTCGCTGCTCGGCTCGCTCGGGGCGCGGGTGATCAAGGTCGAGAGCACCCGTCGCCCCGACGGAGCCCGCCGCGGCCCACCGGTCTTGTTCGATCTCCTCCACGTCGGACAGGAGTCGGTGGCGTTCGACTTCGACGCGGCGGAGGATCGGCGCCGGCTCCGGGCGCTCATCGCGCACGCCGATGTCGTCGTCGAGGCATCGCGACCACGCGCCCTGGCCCAGATCGGTGTCGACGCCGAGGCGTTCGTCCGCCATGGCATCGTGTGGTTGTCGATCACCGGCCACGGGCGCCGCCAGCCGATGCGGGTGGCGTTCGGCGATGACGCCGCCGTAGCCGGCGGGCTGGTCACCGGCGGTGCCGACCGGCCGTGGTTCTGCGCTGATGCCGTCGCCGATCCGCTGTCGGGGGTGCTCGGCGCGGCGGCCATCATCGACCGGTTGACGGCTGGGGTCAGCGGTCTGATCGACCTGTCGATGGCCGCCGCCGCGGCCTGGGCCGGGCGAAGCGGACCCGACGATGACCCGGTCGTCGACGCCGCACCGCCGCGAATCCGTCCGTCGGGCGGTCCGGCCCCGGCGCTCGGTGCCGACACCGTCCGGGTCCTGCGCGAGCTGGGAATCGGTTGAGATGTCGACGGTCCTGCTGCGTGATGCCGAGGTCGAGGGCCGGGTGACCGATGTCCTCGTCGTCGACGGTGTCGTGCGACGGTCCGAGCGCGGCGACGGTGATCCCGACATCGAGGTCGCCGCCCACGGCGGGGCCCTGCTCCCCGGTCTCCACGACCACCACCTGCATCTCCTGGCGATGGCCGCGGCCCGCCGTTCCCTCGACGCGGCGGGTTTGCGCGGCCCGGCGGCCTTCGATCGTGCCGTGCAGGCACTGGGAGCCGACGGCTGGCCGCGCGTCGTCGGCTATCACGAGGCCCACCACGGCCCGCTCGACCGGCACCGGCTCGACCGTCTCGCCCCGGCGGCGGCGATGCGGGTCCAACACATGACCGGTGCGCTGTGGGTCCTCAACACGCGGGCGCTCGACGAGTTGGGTCTCACGGCCCGCTCGGAGGTCGCGGTCGAGCGTGACGCACAGGGCGCCGCCACCGGCCGCATCTTCGGCGGTGACCACCTGGTGCGTCGCACGCACGCCGGGCTGGTCGCCGACGTGGTCGCGGTCGCCCACGACCTCGCCGATCACGGGATCACCGGGGTCACCGACATGACCCCGACCGATGACCCGGCCGCGCTCGACCTGCTCGCCGCCGCCGTCGCCACACCCGGGTTCCCCCTCGACGTCGTCGTCACCGGCGGGCTGGCGCTCGACCCGGGCGCCGCGCCGCAGCTCCCACGTGGGCCGGTCAAGCTGATCATCGGCGACCACGACCTTCCGGCACCCGACGACCTGGCCGCCGACATCGCCGCCGCCCACGACCGCTGTCGTGTCGTCGCCTGCCACTGCGCCAGCGAGGCCGCCCTCGCCATCGGCCTCGCGGCCTGGTCGCAAGCCGGCGTCCGAGCCGGTGACCGCATCGAGCACGGCGCGGCCATCCCGTACCCCGCGATCGCGTCGCTGCGGTCGCTCGGGCTGATCGTCGTGACGCAACCTGGCTTCGTCCGGGCGCGCGGCGACCGCTATCGGCGGGAGGTGCCCCCCGACCGGTGGGGCGAGCTGTGGCGCAGCGCCACCCTGCTGGCGGGCGGCATCGGCCTCGCCGCCAGCAGCGACGCGCCGCACGGCCCGGCCGATCCGTGGCTGGCGATGGCCGCCGCCGTCGACCGTCGCACGGCCGACGGTGAGGTGCTCGGGCCCGCCGAGCGGATCGCTCCCGGTGTGGCCCTCGACCTCTATCTCGGTGCCGCCGACGACCCGGTGGTTCCCCGCCGGGTTGCCGTGGGCACCACGGCTCGGCTGTGTCTGCTCGATCGGCCGCTGCGTGACGCGGTGTCCGATCTCGGCGCGGTCGGTGCCGGCGGTGTCGTCGGCACCTTCGGCGCCGCCGGCTGGCGGCCGGGGGACTAGTCGGCGAGCTCCTGTTTGAGCACCCGCCGCAACAGTTTTCCGGTCTCGTTGTGGGGGAGCTCGGCGCGCATGTCGATGCGTTCGGGTGTCTTGGTCGAGCGCAGGCGGGTACGAACCCAGTCCTGCAACTCGGCTTCGTCGGCGCCGGCCCCGTCGGCGAGCACCACGGCGGCGACGACCTTTTCGCCCCACGTGGCGTCGGGGACGCCCACCACCGCCGCCTCGGCGACGGCGGGGTGAGCGATGAGGACGTCTTCGATCTCGCCCGGCGACAGGTTCTCGGCGCCCCGCACGATCACGTCGTCGAGCCGGCCATCGAGATAGAGGTACCCCTCCGCGTCCACGTAGCCGGCGTCGTTGGTCGGAAACCACCCGTCGTCGGTGAGCAGCGATCGTCCGAGGTACTCACCGGCGATCTGGTCGCCGCGGACGTAGATCTCGCCACGCTCACCGACACCGGCGGCGGCCCCGTCGTCGCCGCGGATCTCCAACTCGACGGTCGGCACCGGGCGGCCCACCGATCCGAGGCGGGCGCGGACCGCCGGCTCGTCACTGGCGAAGGCGTCGGCATGGTCCTCCGGGGTCAGCACGGCGATCGTCGAGCTCGTCTCGGTCAACCCGTAGGCGTTCGTCCAGCGCACCGAGCTCAACGTCCCCATCGCCCGTTCGATCGTGGCCAGCGGCATCCGGCCGCCGCCGTAGGACACGCTGCGCAACGCCGGCAGCGAGGTGCCGGTCGTCTCGATCTCGCCAAGGATCCGGTCGAGCATCGTCGGCACGACCATCGCCTGGGTGATCGACTCGTCGCGTGCCCAGCTCACCCAGTCGGCGGCGTCGAAGGCCGGGAGGTAGACGATGCGTCGGCCGGCGAACACCGAGCTGAGGATCGAGGAGATCCCGGCGATGTGATACGGCGGTACGCACACCAGCTGGGCCTCGTCGGGGTCGGCGGCCAGCATGTCGACGGTCGTCAGGATGTACGAGGCGAGGTGCCGGTGACGGAGCACGGCCGCCTTTGGCTCACCGGTGGTGCCGCTGGTGAACAGCAGCACCGCGATCTCGTCCTCGTCGACGGCGACGTCGTCGAGGGGCCCGTCGGACTCCTCGTCGAGCTGGTCGAGAAACGTCGAACGGGCGACCACCTCGACCCCGTCGATCCCCGAAGCGCGCTCGACCATGTCGTCGTCGATGACGGCCAGGGCCGGTGCCAGCCGGGCGAGGACGCCGCGTAGTTGCTCGTCGGGCAAGCGGTAGTTGACCGGTGCGAACGGCACGCCGGCAAGCCCGCCACCGAACAGCAGCAACGGGAGGGTGTCGGAGTTGAGACCGACGAACGCCACCGCCTGGGCATCGGCGCGCCGGATGCGTCGCGCCGCTTGCCGGGCGGCCGACAGGAGGCGGGCGTAGCTCCAGCCCTCGGCCGAACGACCCACGCCGACCCGTTCGCCGTCGACATCGGCCACCATCTCGAGGAGCAGCGGGAGGTGCATGGCGCCGGTCAGTCGGAGCTGGGCAGGGGCTTGGCGTCTTTGAGACCGATGGGTTGATCGCCGATGGACAACGATCCGTCCCCCGCCTTGGTGCACAGCAGCTCGATGCCGCTGGCCTCGTCGGCGTATCGCTTGCCGACCAGGGTGCCCTCGCTGAAGGCGGCGTCGGGTGAGCCGCTGGCGTCGCCCGCCCCGGCGAGGTCAGCCATCGGGCTCCCGCCGCATCGCAGATCGAGGTCGTCATCGCTGCCGCGGACCACGATGACCTCGGTCGAGTCGACGGTGCTGCGGAGTCTGGTACCGGGTTTCAGGTTCATGAGGATCTCCTCTCCGAGGGGCGCGGCCGATCAGCGGCGCGGCCGAGCGGCGGGGTGCTGATGCTGGCATCCGCGACGGTCCCGGCACGTGTCGGAGCGGTCACCGGTGCCGCGGTCACACCGCGGCACCGGTGACACGGCCGATCGCCAGCGCGATCAGCAGGGCGAGGACGCCCAGGATCACCACCCGCGCCGCGCCACGGCCGGCAGCGGCGCCACCGAGTCGCGCACCCACGACGCCGAGCGTGGCGAGACCGAGCATCGTGGCGCCGATCGTTGCCGGGATTCGCGCCCCGTTCGAGGCGACCGCGATCACGATGACCGGGATCAACGCACCGACGACAAAGCTGGCGGCCGACGCGAACGCCGCTTGCCACGGCCGGGCGAGCGCCCCGACGTCGATGCCGAGCTCGTCGCGAGCGTGGATCGCCAAGCGATCCTGACGGGCCGACAACTCGTCGGCGACCCGTCCGGCGAGCTCGCTGCTCAGCCCGCGTTGGCGATAGATCTCCTCGAGCTCATCGCGCTCGGCCGCCGGGTAGTCCGCCAGCTCGCGACCCTCGCGGGCCAGATCGGCCAACTCGGCGTCGCGCTGCGAGCTCACCGAGACGTACTCACCGGCCGCCATCGACAGCGCCCCCGAGGTCAGACCGGCGATGCCGGTGATCACCAGCATGTTGTGGTCGGCATCGGCGGCCGCCACCCCGACCAGCAGGCTGGCGGTCGAGATCAGTCCGTCGTTGGCCCCCAGCACCCCGGCTCGCAACCATCCGCTGCGCCCGGAGTAGTGACGTTCGGCGGCGTGATGGCCAGCGCGGCGGCTGACGGCCCGGGGCATGGCCCCACGCTGGCACGTGATGGCAAACCGGGGCAACCACGGCGCGGTCGGGAACAAACGTGCCCACCGACACGTTGACGTGGGCGATCGCTGGCAAGGGAGGTCCCGATGGTCACCGCACGATGGAACGGCGAGGAGATCGCTCGATCCGACGACACCGTCGTGGTCGAGGGCAACCACTACTTCCCGCGCCGGGCGGTGCGGCCCGATGTCCTGTCCGCCAGCGCAACCACCACGGTGTGTCCCTGGAAGGGGACAGCGTCCTACCACTCGGTGACGGTAGGTGGGGAGGTCAACACCGACGCCGCCTGGTTCTACCCCGAGCCGAAGGAGGCGGCCCACCAGATCGCGGACCGCATCGCGTTCTGGCGGGGCGTCGAGGTGAGTGACGACGGCTCGCCGGCGGCGGGTGCGCGGTGAAGGCTCGGGGAGAACGGCGGGCGCGCCGCTAACCTCTCGGGGTTCGTTCTCGCACCCACGAAGGATCCGTTCATGGCAGTGAAGCTGCGTCTCACCCGAGTCGGCAAGACCAAGCAGCCGCAGTACCGCATCGTGGCCGCCGACGCGCGTTCGCCGCGCGACGGGCGGTTCATCGAGATTCTCGGTCACTACAACCCGCGCACCGACCCCTCGACGCTGACCGTCGACAACGACAAGGCCGTCAAGTGGCTGTCGCAGGGTGCTCAGCCCACCGACCGGGTGCGCAAGCTGCTCGAGATCTCCGGAGCGCTCGAGCAGTTCGGCGCCGCGAAGTCATCGTGAGCGACACCGAGACCCAGACCGACGAGGCGTCGTCGGACGCCCCGACGGCGGCCAAGGTGCTGGCGCACATCGTGTCGTCGATCGTCGACGATCCCAGCGCCGTCGATGTCACCGCGACACCGGACCGGGGGCGGGTGCGCCTCGACGTCCGTGTCGGTCCCGGCGACCTCGGGCGTGTGATCGGTCGACGTGGTCGCACGGCCCAGAGCATCCGCACCGTCGTGCGGGCCGCCGCCGTGCGTGACGAGACCGACGTCGACATCGAGTTCCTCGACGACTGAACGTCGTGGGCTTCGCCCCTTGGCCAAGCCCGTCGGCTGCGCCGGCCGTGTTGGGTGGTGGGCCGTGACCGGCGAGGCTGCGGGAGGAATGGACGAACGGCCGGACGGAGTGCTCGAGATCGGCGTGCTCCGGCGCGCCCATGGGGTGCGCGGGCAGATCAGCGTTGAGTTGTCGACCGATCGGCCCGAGCGGGTCGAACCCGGTGCTCGGTGGTGGGCCGGCGGGCAATGGCTGACCGTCGCCGCTGCCCAGCGACACCAGGATCGCTGGCTGGTCACGTTCGATGAGATCGCCGGTCGCGAGCAGGCGCAGGCCTTCACCAACCAAGCGGCATGCGCCGAGCCGTTGGAGGATCCCGACGCGTTGTGGGTCCACCAGCTGATCGGTGCGCAGGTGGTCGAGCGTGACGGAACCGCGCGTGGTCGCTGTGTCGCCGTGATCGACAACCCGGCCGCCGATCTGCTCGAGCTCGACGGTGGCGCGTTGGTACCGGTCGTATTCGTCACCGACCACGGTGACGGACGCATCGTGATCGATCCCCCCGACGGGCTGTTCGACCTCGGTGAGGACTGAGCGGTGCGGATCGACGTGTTCACCGTGTTCCCGGCCCTGGTCGAGGACTTCTGCTCGGCGAGCCTGCTGGGCAAGGCCCGGACCGCGGGGCTGGTCGATCTGCGCACCCACGACCCTCGTGAGCACACCACCGATGTTCACCGGACCGTCGACGACGCACCCTTCGGCGGTGGCGCCGGGATGCTGATGCGACCCGAGCCGTTGTTCGCCGCCGTCGACGCCGCCAACCCGCCGCGACCGCTGTACCTGCTCGGTCCCGGGGGGAGACGTTTTGACCAGACGGTGGCGCAGCAGCTTGCCGACGGGGCCGGGTTCAGCCTGCTCTGCGGCCGCTACGAGGGCGTCGACCACCGGGTCCGAGAGCACCTCGTCGATGGCGAGCTGAGCGTCGGAGACGTGGTGCTGTCGGGAGGCGAGGTCGCCGCGTGTCTGGTGATCGAGGCCGTGACCCGCCTGCTGCCCGGCGCGATGGGCAATGCCGACAGCCCGATCACCGAGAGCTTTGGCCGCCGCGGGTTGCTCGAAGAGCCCCAGTTCACCCGGCCGGCGGACTTTCGCGGCTGGCGGGTGCCCGAGGTGTTGCGCAGCGGTGATCACGCCCGCATCGAACGGTGGCGCCAGGCCCAGGCGTTGCATCGCACGCTCGCCGTGCGTCCCGACCTCATCGAAGCCCGCGGCGGGCTCAGCGCGCAGGACGAGCGACTGTTGGAAGAGTTCCCGACCCTCCCGTATCCTTGAGCGGCCCCGATCGCCACCATCGAGCTCGATCGGACCACGGCGTCGCTCGACGCCCCCGACGCGCATCTGCCTGACACGAGAGCCGCCATGAAAGCCACTGACGTCATCGACAACGACTCGCTCCGCAGCGACATCCCCGAGTTCGCGCCCGGCGACGAGGTCAAGGTCCACGTCCGCGTGGTCGAGGGCAACAAGGAGCGCGTCCAGGTCTTCCAGGGCAACGTGATCGGACGCCAGGGCAGCGGGCTGCAGGAGACCTACAAGGTCCGCAAGATCAGCTACGGCGTCGGCGTCGAGCGCACCTTTCCGTTGCACACGCCGACGGTGACCAAGATCGAGGTCGTGAAGCGCGGCGACGTGCGCCGGGCCAAGCTGTACTACTTGCGCGGTCGCACCGGCAAGGCGGCGAAGATCCGCGAGAAGCGCGAGTTCTAGACCGCCGACGCCTCGCCCCACCTCGCCCGGGGCGCTCGGACCTGCGGGTCCCGACATCGATCCACCCGTGGAGGTCGGAGATGACCGCGGCACGATTGGCGCGCGGACGATGGGGTGAGGACCGGGCCGAGGCCTGGTACCGCCAGCACGGCTACCAGATCGTCGATCGGAACTGGCGGTGTGCCAGGGGCGAGATCGACCTCGTCGCTCGCCAGGGCGACCTGCTCGTGATCGTCGAGGTCAAGGCCCGGAGCAGCGATCGCTATGGCACGGCGGCCGCGGCCGTCCACCCGGGCAAGCAGCGCCGGCTGCGTGGGCTGGCCATCGAGTGGCTCCGCGCCCATGGCCAGCGCCGGGTGGACCTGCGCTTCGACGTCGTCGCGATCACCGGCGGCGACCTACGCGTCTACCACGCCGCCTTCTGAGCGGATTGGGGGTCGGATATCGAATCCGCCCTCAGCCGAGGACGGCCCAGGCGACGAGGGACAGGGCGACCACGATGGCGGCGACGACCATCACGTAGTCGCTGGGCGTGGCGCGGAACTTTCGATACGGGTTGAAACCCATGCGACTCAGTATGTTCGACAGGTGCCTGAAACCCTGATCGTCGAGCGCGCCGAGGGCATCGTCACCGTCACGATGAACCGCCCCGAGCGCAAGAACGCCGCCAATGATGTGATGTGGAACGAACTCCTGGACACGTTCCGCGAGGTCGCCGCCAACCCCGCCGACCGGGTGCTGGTCATCACCGGTGCCGGAGGTGCGTTCTGCTCGGGCGCCGATGTCGGCGGGATGCAGAATCGTGGCGAGGGCGGTGACGACGACGGCCCGCGCGCCCACAGCCTCGATCGGATGCGCTTCATCGCCGAGGTGGCCACCGCCTTGCACCAGGTCCCCCAGCCGACCATCGCCAAGGTGCGCGGCATCGCCGCCGGGGCGGGCATGAACATCGCCTTGCTGTGTGACCTGGTCGTCGCCTCGGACAACGCCCGATTCTCCGAGATCTTCGCTCGGCGCGGCCTCACCCTCGACTTCGGCGGATCGTGGATCCTGCCCCGGCGAGTCGGTTTGCACCGGGCCAAGGAACTGGCGTTGTTCGCCGACATCATCGACGCCGACGAAGCCGATCGGATCGGCCTCGTCAACCGTGTCGTCTCCGACGGCGAGCTCGACGCCTTCGTCGACGACTGGGCCGCACGTCTGGCCGGCCAGGCGCCGATCGCGATCGCCCAGTCGAAGCGTCTGCTCAACGCGGCATCGACGTCGTCGCTGGCCGAGGCCCTCGACGCCGAAGGGGCGGCGCAGTCGATCAACTTCACCACCCGCGACACCGCCGAGGCGGTCAACGCGTTCCTCGAGAAGCGCCAACCGACCTTCCGCGGCTACTGAGCGCCCGGGCGTAGGACGCGCCGCCGGATGCGTCGCCGCCGCGTACCCTGGACCCGTGACCGCCGACGTGACGCGCGCCCCGTCCCGCGCCCGTCTCATGACATTGACCGGGCTGGCGCTGGTGGTCGCCGTCATCGCCTCGGTGTGGGGTGCCGGCGGGCCTTCCGACGCCTCGCCACCATCGACCACGGTGCCGACCGGCGAGCCGGCATACCCGCCGACCTCGACCAACGTCCTGGTGACCTCACCCCCACCGACGGCGGCACCGGCGACGACGGTCGTCGCGGCGCCAACCGGGCGTCAATGGCCGGTGGCCATCCCCGAAGGATGCGCCGAGCCGGGCCTGCCCGACATCGTCTTCGTGGGAACGGTGCAGCAGAAGGACTTCCGAACCGCCCGCTATCGGATCGACCAGCTGCGGGCCGGCAGCGTCGAGGGCATCGCGTCGAACGGGCTGATCGACATCCGCTACGACATCGACGCCAAGTTCCTCGACGAGGGGCGCCAATATCTGGTCGGGGCCAGCGTCGACCCCGGTGTCGGCGTGCTCGTGTCCAAGGTCGCGGCCAGCGCACCGTTGTTCGGTGGCGACCAGGTGATCGGCCGCAGCGAGAGCGAACACGACTGTCCGGAGCTGCCCGACCCCATCCGCACGCTGCTCACCAACGGGCGGCCGATCGACTCGGGGGTGTTGGAACCGCTCGACGGCGCTCGCGACGACGTGGCCCGCTCGCTGCTCATCCCGGCGATCCTCGCGGCGGCGCTGATCCTCGGTGCCGTCAGCCTGCGCTGGTTCATCACCGGGCTGGGCTGGAGCATCAGCCAAGGGTTCCAGCGGCGCCGCTCCCGACCCGGGTCCGGTCGCTGACGACACCGGCGTCTACCGTCGTCGCATGGCGATCCGATTGCGTCAGGTGGCCCTGGTGGCCGACGATCTCGCCGCCGCTGAGGCGGCGATCATCGAGGAGCTCGGTATCGAGTTGTGTTTCCGCGACCCGGGAGTGGCGGAGTTCGGGCTGCACAACGCGCTGTTCCCGGTCGGCGACAAGCTGCTCGAAGTGGTGTCGCCGATCCAGGACGGCACGACCGCGGGCCGGCTGCTCGACAAGCGCGGCGGCGACGGCGGCTACATGGTGATCCTCGAGGTCGACGATCTGGACGAGGCCCGGCGCCGAGTCGACTGAACACGACGTCCGCGTCGTGTTCACCGCCAAGGCGCCCGGCATCACGGGACTGCACCTGCATCCGCGGGACCTCGGCGGGGCGATCCTGTCGATCGACGGCACCGACCAGTGGGGTGAGTGGCCCTGGGCCGGCCCCGAATGGCGCGATCACGTCAGGACCGACGTCGTGACCGACCTGCTGGCCGTGGAGATCCAGGCCGAGCAGCCGGCCACGATGGCCGAACGCTGGGCCGCCGTGCTCGGCGTCCCCGCCGCCAACGTCGACGGCGACCCGACGATCGAGCTGGACGAGGGCGCGATCCGTTTCGTGCGAGCCGACGACGGCCGTGGCGAGGGGGTGCGCGGCATCGACCTCGCCGCCGCCCCCGGCACACCGGAGCGCCGCTGCGAGCTGGTCGGCACCTCGATGCGCGTGCTCACGCCCTGAGTGCGACCCCACCAATCGAAGGTGCCGAGCCGGCCCCACGCCGGGGCGTACTCCGATCCGCTCGACCAGGCGCTCGGCGTCTCGCTCGACGAGCCGGTCAGCGGGTCGAGCGGTCGACCGTCGCCAGGGCGTCGGCCCAGTCGGTCACGGCCAGCTGCTCGGCCGGGCCGTCCACGCGGCAGTGCACCAGGATTCCACCGACGATCGGCTCGTCGACCAGCCGTCCGAGGGCGACGGCATAGGCGGCAAGCTGGAGGCGGTACTTGCCGAGCCGCACGGCGCGGGCGTCGTCGTCGTCGGGGGCGAAACGATCGGTTTTGTAGTCGACGATCAACAGCCCATCGGGCGTTCGCACCAGCAGGTCGATGTAGCCCTCGAGCACCGTGCCGCCGAGATCGGCGACGACGAAGAGCTCGCGCCAGTGCTCGGCCCCCTCGGCGATCGCGCCGACGATGGGTGTTCCGAGCGCCGAGCGGGCCAGCGCCGCCACCTGGGGTTCGAGCCCGAAGATGCCCTCGGCGGCGGCCGCCGCCGTGGCCAGCGTGTCGATGTCGTCGCCGGTGGTGAGGTCGGCGTCTTGCAAGACGGCGTGGACGGCCCGGCCGACCGCGGTGCCGTAGCGACCGCGTTGCCACGGCGGCAGGTCGAGGTCGACGGGTTCCTTGGCGAGGCCGACGTCGACGGTGAGGCCGAGCAGGTCCCCGTCCTCGTCGGCGCCACCGGACGCGTCGGCCGGGTGGGCGAGGTCATCGCCGTCGACGTCGGTCCCGGGCGCGGCGGTCGGCATGCCGGCGGCCAGCCGGGTGGCGCTCGTGGTGGTCCGCACCGCGGCGGCTCGAACGGCACGCCGGCGCTCGGTGGCCCACTCCTGGTGGTCGGCCCACGGCAGCTCGATCGGCGCCGCGGTCGGAGGGTCGAGCGCATCGGGGGTGCCGGCGAAGCTCGCGGCACCGTGGCCGTCGGCACCGTGGCTGGCGAGCACGCGGGCGCTCGACCAGTTGCCGGGCGCCGACTTGGAGCTCGCCGGGAGCGCCGGCCGATGCAGCGACACCACGAGGTGGTCGACGGCGCGGGTGCACGCGACGTACAGGAGGCGGCGCCGCTCGGCATCGCTCATCTGCTCGTCGAGCGGTCTGAACGCCTCGAAGATCGGGTCGTCGCGTTCGGCCAGCGCCCAGGTGTCATCGGGCCAGACGGCGCTGAGACGTCGCCGGCCACGGTTGAGGGTGGTCAGCCCGGCGACGATCGTGATCGGGAACTCGAGCCCCTTGGCGGCGTGCACCGTCATGATCCGCACGGCGTCGTGGTCACGCTCGGGCAGGATCGTGTCGCTGGCGCGACCCTCATCGGCCTGGAACTTCGTCCACTGGAGATAGCGGCGGAGCCCACGGCCACCGGCGTCGGTCCAGGCGCGGGCCTGATCGGTGACGAACCGGACCCGACGCCAGACGTCGCGGGCGTCGGCACCGGCCAACGCCACCTCGAGCACCCGTCGCTCGTCGACCATCGCGCCGACCAGCTCGGCCGGACCGACGCGGCCGGCGCGCTCGGCGATCGAGCGAAGGTGGCCGAGCGCGCCGGCGACGGGGTGTTCGGACAGCTCGTCGGGGGCCGTGCCGAAGATGTTCCATCGCCCGCCGGCCCGGCGCCAGTCGAACAGCTCGACGTCGCTGCACCCGTAGAGCGGTGACCGCAACGCGGCGACCAACGCCAGCTGATCGGTGGGATCGGCCGCCGCCCGGAGGGCGAGCATCACGTGACGGATCTCGGGTGCGGTGTAGACGACCGCCGCGTTCTCGGCGCGGTAGGCGACGCCGAGATCGGCGAGCGCTCGTTCGAGCATCGGCAGCGATGTCCGAGCGGGCAGCAGGATGGCGATGTCACCGAGTCGGCAGGGGCGCAGCATCGGGCGGCCGGCATCGTCGTGGTCGCCGACCGCCCAGCGCTCGTGGATGGCTGTCGCCGCCGCCGCGGCGACGTCGCGAGCCTCGCGCCAGCGCACCTCGTCGGCGTTGGGCTCGTCGACGTGCTCGGCGGCGCCGACCACCAGCACCGTGCCGTGGTCGGTCGAACCCGGTCGGGCTACGTCGAGCGGCTGATAGGCCGGCTGGACCTCCGGCTCGGCCTCGATGACGGTGGCGAACACGCCGTTGACCCAGTCGATCACCGCGCCGGTCGAGCGGAAGTTGGCGCTGAGTCGCACCTCGGTGGCATCGATCCGCGACGCGGCGGTGAGGTAGGCGGCGACGTCGGCGCGCCGGAAGCGGTAGATCGACTGCTTCGGGTCGCCGACGACGAAGAGCCGACCCGGCGTGGGTACGAGGCCGTGGCCGAAGGCCGCATCCGACTCCGGGTCGGCGGTCAGGCGGACGGCGATCTCGAGCTGGATCGGGTCGGTGTCCTGGAACTCGTCGAGCAGGACGCGTCGGTATCGCTGGTGGAGCAGCCGACGGGCCGTCGCGCTGGCGCTGAGCACCCGCCGGGCGAGGACCAGCAGATCGTGGAACTCCAACGCACCGGATGCGGCGCGGGCGCGCGCCCCTTCGAGTACGAAGCGACCCACGATCGCGCCGACCACGAGGCGGCGGTACTCGCGCCAGGCTCCGAGGTGCTCGGCAGCGAGCGCCGACAACGCCAGCTCGCGCTGGCGCAGCTCGTCGAGGTCGCCGCCCGTCGACCAGTTCTTCTTGGCGCCCACCCGCTTCGGCTTGGCGGTGCGTGCGCGCAGCTGTTCGAGCGCCTCGATCTCGTGGATCGTGCCGGCGACGGCGGCGAGGGCGGCGCCGGCCTCGGCGATGTTGGCGACGTAGGTCTGCTGCCCGTCGCCATCGGGAACCAGCGTGGCGCCGATCGAACGGGCGTCGGCGACCACGGCGTCGAGGTCGAGCGCTGGCCGGGCGGGTGGCGCGAGGGCGACCCGCTCGGCGACCAGGTCCCAGTTGGCCTGGAAGTCCTCGGCGATCGAACGAAGACCCGTCATGCCGCCGAACTTCGCCCACCCGAACAGCACGGCGAGGTCGCGTGCGGACAGCCCCGGTGCCACCTCGAGATCGGCGTCGTCGAGCAGCTCGTCGAGCAGGTCCTGCCACCGGTCGTCGAAGGCCAGCTGGCTTTCCAGCTCGTCGAGTACGTCGAACCCGGGTGGGAGCCCGGCCTCGACCGGGAACTCGAGCAGGAGGCGGCGGGCGAAGGCATGGAGGGTGCCCACCGGAGCGTGGTCGAGGTGTTCGAGGGCGGCGCGCCGGGCGGGCGTGTCGGGGCCGGCGGTGAGCTCGCGCCGGACGCGGTGGCGGAGCTCGGCGGCGGCCTTCTCGGTGAAGGTGATCGCCGCGATGGCCTCGATCGGGACGTCTTGGTCGACCAACGTGAGGATGCGCCCGACGAGCGCCGTGGTCTTTCCCGCACCGGCGCCGGCCTCCACGAACAGCGTCGCCGAGGTGTCGTCGACGATGCGGTCGCGGGCGTCCTGATCGGGTGCCGGTGGTGCGCCGGCCGGTCGGGTCGTCGGGCCGGTCGGGCCGCCGTCGTCGAGGCCGAGCGAGAGCTGGTGATCGTCGTGCCGGCTCACGATGTCGACGCCTTTGGGACCGTGCCGTCGGCGGCATCGGCGGCATCGGCGGCATTGGCGGCATCGGAGCCGACGTCGGCTCCGACCGCGGCGTCGTCGGGTTCGGCGTACCAGCGGGCGAGACGGCGGTCGAGGTGCTTGCGCTCCCACTCGGGCCAGCGTTCGGCGGTGCCGAGACCGTCTGGATCGCAGAACACGCACGGTACGAACAGCTGCCAGCCCGGCTTGTCGGGGCGGGCGATGAACACGCCGTGCTCGATGCCGGCGACCACCTCGCTCAGCTGCTCGGACGCCCGCCGCCACGCCTCGTCGTCGAGGTCGGCGCCGTGGCGGGCGAAGCCACCGCGGGCGAAGAACGAGTACTCGGCGCGCACCGGCGCGTCGGGGCGGCCGGTGAGTGCGCGGGCCGCGGCGGCGTAGATCGGCAGCTGGAAGTGGGTCCCGCCGATGGTGGGGTCGGTGTCGAGGTCCTTGAAGCGGTCTGCCTTGCCGGTCTTGTGGTCGGTGACCACCAGGGTGCCGTCGGGGTGTTGGTCGACCCGGTCGATCGAGCCGCGAAAGGCGAGCCGACGGCCATCGGTCAACGCCAGGGTGACGTCCCCCCGCTCGCCAAAGCTGGCCTCGGACAACGCGATGCGCTGACCGACCCACCCCGCCCGCTCCTGGCGGACCCAGTGGCGCACCTCCTCGATCAGCACCGCACGCGCCGTGGCCCAGTAGGCGGCCCGGCCGCTGCGCCCCGACCGCTCGAGCCGGTCTGCTTCACGTTGCGTCAGCTCGGTCAGCAGGGCGAGATGGCCGTCGTGCCAACCGTCGGGGCCCGGCGGCTCGACGGTGCCGTCGAGGACGAGTTGATGAAGTCGGTGTAGCGCCTGGTGGATGACCGTGCCCCGGTCGCGCGGGTCGATGGTGACCAGTTCGCCCGGCTCGTCGATCGGGCGCACGCCGAGCACGTACTGCACGAAGAAGGCGTGGGGGCAGGTGGCCCAGGCCTCCAGCCGAGTGGGTGACATCGGCGTGGAGAACACGTCGATGGAACGCGACGACAGATCGCCGTCGTAGGGGGTGAAGTCGTCGCTGGCTCGCGCATCGATCAGCCGCAGACCACGCCGGGCGGCGGCATCGTCGAGCACCCGGGGGTGCTGACGGATGTCGCCTCCGGCACGCCGATGCACCCACAGGGCGCGTCGGCGATGCTCGCCCTCCGAGAGCGGGAACTCGGCGGCGCTGAGCCCGTGGGCGTGCGAGTCGAGCATCTCCTCGATGGCGCCGTGGGCCACCAGCGGGGTCAGCCAGCGCGAGGGTTGGTGGGCGGTGGTGGCACGCAGATCGCCGCGGGGCACCGTGATCGTCACCTCGGGTGTCGTCTGGGTGGCGGCGAGAAACTGGCGGTGGGCATGGCGGGCCCGCTCGTCGGAGGTGACCAGACCGGCGGCGGCCCGATCGTCGTCGCTCAGCAGTGGGTCGACCGACGGCGGTGGCGGGAGGAGGCCGTCGGCGGCGCCGAGGACGACCACGAGGTCCAGATCGAGTCCGCGCGCCCCGCTGAGCGAGCCGACGTGGACCCCGTCACCGAGCGTGCCGCGGCGCGCCGGCACCGCGTCCATCTCGGCGAGGAACGTGGCGCGGACCTCGGCACGGGTGACCGGCCGGCCGGCACCGTCGCTACCCAGACGGTCCAAGTTGCGGAGACGATCGAGCACGCGCTGGGTCTGCTGAAGCGCGATGCGCTCCACGTCGGGGAGTCGTTCGAGCGCCGGCCCGAACCACACCGCCACGCGGGTCTCGCACCACGCGACCCACGACGACCACGTCCGGGTGAGGGCGGGGTCGCCGAGCGCCGTGCGCAACTCGACCACGAACCGTTGCAGCGACTCGCCATCGGCGACCCGTTGCCGGATGTCGGTGTGCGAAGGCTCGGCGGCGGCCGTCTCCTCGAGCCAGCGGGGGAGATGGGTGTCCCAATCGGTCTCGCGCACGATGCCCGCCTCGCGGGCGATCCGCTCCCAGGCGGCCACCGGGACCGGGCGGCCGTCGGGGCGGCGGGCGGCGACATCGCCGAGCAGGGTCATCAAGGCAACCCGCCGCACCCCGCGGCGGTCGAGGTCGAGCAGCTCGGCGAGCACCCGCGGGACCATTCGCTCGAGCACCGTCGTGCCGGGACGGCCGTTCCAGGCGAGGTCGGCGGTGTCGAGATGGTGTTCGACGAGGCGGGCGTACGGGCGGTCGCTCGGCCACAGGATCGCCATCCGGTCGAAGCGTGTGCCGCCCCGGGCGCCGTCGAGCACCGCCCGCACGCCGAGGCGGACCTCCTCGTCGGCGTCGGTGGTGGAGTGGATCCGCACCGTGCGGCCCGGCGGCGGTGGCGTGTCGGGGGGGTCGGGTAGCGGGCCGCCGACCAGCTCGGCGACCATGTCGAGCACCGGACGATCGGCCTCGTCGTCACCGCTGCGGGCGACCAGCAGGCCGACGTCGCCGATCTCGCCGAGCGTCCGCAGCAGTTCGAGCTCGAGTGGTCGGAGCCGCTGGAGGTCGTGGACGATGATGTGCCCGAAACGCGGCGCCAGCGCGTCGCGGGCGAGGGCCGCGGCCCGCTCGAGCAGGTCGCCCTCGTCGTACCAGTGGCCCGCCAGGGCCCGGGCGACCTCGACGAGGATGCGGCTCGGCTCGCGCCCGCGCCGGGTGCGGCCGAGCGCGGTCATCGCGCCACGTCCGGCCAGTCGGACCTCGCGATACAGGTCGCGCAACGCCACCACGGTGGAGGGGTGGTGGGCGACGTCGCCGTAGAGCCCGGGGCCGGTGCGGGCCAGGGCCTCGCGCACGGCGATGTCGACGACCGGGGTGGACACCGGGGTCCTCGCCTCGGCGACGAGCGACCGTGCCGCCAGCAACTCGGCGAGCCGGTACAGCGTCAGCACGTCGACGTTGGCGGCGCCGCCGCGCCGCCCGAGCGCCCGGCGGGCCATCACCCCGGCGGTGTTGGTGGGCACGATGATGGTCACCGGGGCCAGGGGGTCGTGGCCCTGCACGTCGCGCACCGCAGCGGCCAGTGCGTCGAAGCTGGCGGCGCCGTGACGGGTGGTGGTGGCGGCGATCGGCACGGGTCCGACGGTAGCCAGGGGGTGTCGCGACGACCGGGGAAGCGCGAAGACCTGTTCGGTTGCATACCGGGTATTGACAATGCCATATCCAGTATGCAAGATGGTCGCCATGGCCGTACGCGAGGGACTGCTGGCGTTGCTCGACGAGGGGCAGCGGTACGGGTACCAGCTCAAGACCGAGTTCGAGCACGCCACCGGGGGGGTCTGGCCGATGAACGTCGGCCAGATCTACACCACCCTCGACCGGCTCGATCGCGACGGCTTCGTGACGATCAACGAGCACGACGGCCAGAAGCTGTATGCCATCACCGCGGCGGGGCGCGAGGAGTTGGGCGCCTGGTGGCAAGCCGTCCCCGCCGACGATCCGCCGCCGCGCGACGAGCTGATGCTCAAGGTCCTGCTGGCGATCGAGCACGGCAGCGACCACGCCATCGTGGTGATCACCCGTCAGCGCGCCGCGCTGCTCGGTCTGCTCCAGCTCAAACGTCGCCAGGCCCGCGACGCCGTACCCGACGGCGCCCCCACCTCGCTCGCCAACCGGCTGGTGCTCGATGCCCTGGTGGTGCGGGCCGAGGCCGATCTTCGTTGGCTTGACCTGTGCGAGTCCCGGCTCACCCAACCCGTTCCGACATCTCACCCGACCGCCGATGACCGTTCCGGAAAGGACGACTCCCGATGACCGACATCACCCCGGCGCTTGCCTTCCACGACGTCGTCAAGTCCTACGGGGCCGGCGCCACCGAGGTCTACGCCCTCAAGGACATCAACCTGACGATCGCGCCCGGTGAGATCGTCGCCGTGATGGGTCCGTCCGGTTGCGGCAAGTCGACCCTGTTGCATCTCGCCGGCGGGCTGGAGCCGCCGAGCGCCGGACGGGTGCTGGTCGACGGCGTCGATCTCGCCGACCTGAGCGCGGCCGACACATCGGCGCTGCGGCGCCGCTCGGTCGGCTACGTGTTCCAACGGCTCAACCTGGTCGCCTCGCTGACGGCGATCGAGAACGTCATGTTGCCCCTCGAGCTCGACGGCGTGGCGACCCGCCCGGCGCGTGATCGGGCCGTCGAGGCGCTCGAGGGCGTCGGGCTGACCCACCACCTCGACCGCTACCCCGACGACTTCTCCGGTGGGCAGCAGCAGCGCATCGCCATCGCCCGGGCCATCGTCGCCGAACGCACCGTCATCCTCGCCGATGAGCCGACCGGTGCCCTCGACACGTTGACCGGTGACCGCGTGATCGAGCTGTTGTGTTCGCTGCCGGCCACCACCGGTGCCGCCGTGGTGCTGGTCACCCACGAGCCGCGCTTCGCCTCGTGGGCCGACCGGGTGCTGTTCCTGCGCGACGGCCGCATCGTCGATGAGTCGGTGGTCGCCCTGTCCGCCGATCCCGGCGACCTCGTGGGGTTGGCGCGATGAGCGTCCTGGCGCGCTCGCCGTGGCGGCTCGCCGCCCGGCTGGCCCGGCGGGAGCTGGGGCGACGCCGGGCACGGATGGTCCTGGTGGTGTTGCTGGTGGCGCTCCCGGTGGCGGCGATGACGCTCGGGGCCGCGTTCATCCGCAGCAACACGGCCTCTGGCGCGCCCGATGCGGTGCACTGGTTCGAGGACCAGTACGGCATCGGCGCCGACGTCGGGCTGTCGGGTGGCGATGCGCTGGCCGACGCCGAGCTGCCCGCTGGGTGGCAGGCGTGGCGCTCCCAGCTGGCGAGCGTGCCGCTGCTGGTGGACGGTGGCGCGTTCGACGTCCACGACCCGCCCTGGGTCGAGCTGGTCGAGACCGTGCAGCCGGACCGGTTTGGGCGCCTCATCGACGGGGCCGTGCCCGCCCGGCGTGGTGAGGTGACCGTCGATGCCGGTTTCGCCCGCCGTTTCGACCTGGCCGTCGGTGACGTCCTCGATGCCCGGTACCTGGGTCCGCTGGAGATCGTCGGGATCGTGAACGGTCGGCGCGACGCGGGAACCCGGCTCGTCGGCGTCGACCTTCCGCTCGAGGCCGTCCGCGACCCGTGGAACCGTGTCTCGATCGATGTCGGTGGCGACGGGGACGGGATCGGCCCGTTCCTGAGCGAGCAGGCCATCGAGGCCGGTCTGACGACCTTCGATCCCGGTGACGTCTCGTTGTCGGTGGCGCCGTGGGTGCCACGCTTCGAGGTGCTCGACTACTCGTTCGGTGGCGATCCCGACGCCTGGGCGCCCGAGAACGGCGACGCCGGACCGTTGGCGGTCAACTGGATGCTTGGGGTGGTGGGTCTGGGGGTCGTCGGGATCATCATCGCCGCCGCCTTCGCCGCCGGGACGGCACGCCAGGTCGTCACCTCGGGTCAGCTGCTCGCCAACGGTGCGTCGCCCGGGCTCGTTCGGCGGGTACTCGCCCTGCAGGGGACCTGGGCCGGGCTGGTCGGCGCCGTGCTCGGGATTGGCGGCGGCGTGGCATTCGTGTGGCTGTTCCTGGCCCGCTCGGACTGGGCCGAACGGAACTTCACCGAACTCTACGTCTGGGTGATCCGACCGCTCGACCTGGTGGTGATCGGACTGACCGGCGTGGCGGCGGCGACGATCGCGGCGCTGGTCCCGGCCCGGCTGCTGGCAGGGATCCCGGTCCTGTCGGCGCTGGCGGGACGACGACCGGTGCGGCCGGCGCCACGACGGCTGGTCCCGATCGGGATCGGTGCATCGGCGTCGGGCACCGCCTTGCTCGTCACCTCGATGCTGGCAAGCCGCTCGACGTCTGATGGTTGGCTCCCCGGGCTGACCGGCGGTGTCGGTGGTCTGCTGGTGGTGATCGGCATGATCGGCGTGAGCCCGGTCGTCATCGGTCGGGCCGCCGACCTGGCCGCCCGGCTGGGCCCGTCGTGGAGGCTGGCGGCGCGCAGCATCGGCCGCAACCGGTTCCGCTCGACGGCGGTCGTCGCGGTGATCGGCGTCGCCCTCACCGTGACCGTCGGGGTCAGCGCGCTGGCGGTCGGGTCCATCGACCCGCCGGGCCCGATGGACCTCGCCGTCGTGGTCGACACGCCGGCGTGGAGCATGCCCGACGAGAACGACGGGCTGGTCGACCTCCCCGCCCCGTCCACCCCGGGCTGGCTCGCTTCGGCCCGCGCCGCGCTCGAGGCCGAGGCTCCCGACGCCGCGGTGATCGACCTGCGCTACGTCGTCACCGACCCGCCCCCACGACACGACGAGAGTTTCTCGCAGCGTCTGCTGATCGCCGATCCCGCCCTCGTCGCGCGGCTCGGCCTGTCCGACGAGGCCCGAGCGACGCTCGACGAGTTCGGCGCCATCGACCTGAACGGGGCCGGCGGCATCTCCGACGATGCCGGCGGCCCGACCACCGTGACGCTCGAGGACGAGTCCGGCGCGATCGCGGTCACGCTCACCCCGGTGGCCGGTCGCACGCCTTTCGAGTTCGACGCTTCGGTGCTGGTCTCGCCGGCACGGGCCGCGGACCTCGGGCTGGCGATCGTGACCCAGGGGTTGCTCATCGATGGCGACGGACCCTTTACCGAGGCCGAGCGCCAGGCGATCTGGGCCCTCGACGACGACGTCCGCGCCGGCGACTACTACCTCGACGCCGGGCCGCCGAGCGCCGGGGGCCGGCGTTGGGCGTCGGTGCCCGAGCCGGCGATCTGGACACCGTCGCGGGCGCAGCTCGTCACGGCGTTCGTCGGGTTCCTCGTCGCCGGAATCGTGGTGGCGATCGGGCTCTCGTTGACTTCGGCGGAGGGTCGGCCCGAGCGCGCCGTGCTGGCCGCGCTCGGCGCCGCACCCTCGACCCGCCGACGGACGTCGGCGGCGCAGGCGGCGCTGCTGACCCTGATCGCCGCCGTGCTGGCGATCCCGACGGCGCTGGTTCCGCTGGCGGTGCTCGACGTCGCCCGATCCCGCACCAGCGACTGGGCCGCAGGCGACCATTTGGTCGGGATGCCGTGGCTCACCGTGGTCGCCGTCATCGCGGTGTTGCCGCCGGCGGCCGCGGCTGGGGCCTGGTTGGCCAGCGCCCTCGGCACCCTACGACCGCAGCCAACCCCCATCGCCCGTCTCGCCCTCGACTGATCACGCTGGGGCTCGGCCGGTCAGCAGAGCCGCCGGCGCGCACCCCCGAAACCCAATCGAGGGTTGAAGCGCGGACGAGGGTCGACCGCACCACGGTCGTGCGGCCAACCCTCGATCACCCCTTGGGGGCGACGATCGTGCAGGTGCCCTGGGCGACCGCCACCAGCCGGTCGTCGTTGGTCACGTCGATCCGCACCACCGCCAACCGACGCGACATCGACACGATCGTCGCCTCGGCCACGCAGGTCCCCCCGGTCACCGGGGCCAGCAGGTTGATCTTGAACTCGGTGGTGGCCGCCCAGTAGCCCTCGGGCATCACCGGGTACATCACGACCCCGAGCGTGTGGTCGCACAGCGCCGACAGACACCCGCCGTGCATGTTGCCCATCCGGGTGATCAGCTCGTCGGTGACGGGCATCTCGCAGGTCAGGCGTCCCGGTTCGATCGCCGTGATCACCAGCCCGAGGTAGGCGTCGATGCCGGTCGCGGACACCCGTCCGATCGAACGGTCGGCCCAGCGCTGGTTGAAGGTCTCGAACGTCGGTGCGGGTGCGGTCATCGGTGGTCTCCTCGATGGGTGGGGTCGAACACGGCGTGGACCGGTGGGACACCCGGGCGGTCGCCAGCCATCAGCTGGATCAGCGGCTCGAGGTCGTCGAACCCGGCCACCGCGCGGGGCAGGTCGTCGAACGGGAAGCGTCCCGACGCCAACAGGTCGAGCGCCCGGCGGTAGGCGCCGACGTCGACGCCGAGCGCCCCGAGCAGCCGCAGCTCCTTGTACACGAGATGGTCGGGGTCGAAGCCCGGCGTGTCGGTCGAGCCCCGCACCCCGGCCAGCACGACGGTCCCGCCGGGGCGGGCCAGGGTGACCGCCTGGCCGAGAGCGGCCGGGGCCTTGGCGGTGACGTCGACGACCACATCGGCCTTGCGGCCCGTCGCCTGACGCAGCGCCGAGTTGGGGTCCTGCTCGGCCACGTCGACGCACAGGTCGGCGCCGAACTCGGTGGCCAGTGCGAGGCGTTCGGCGTCGCGGGGCCCGAACCCGGTGATCATCACGAACTCGGCCCCGGCATCCTTGGCGGCGGCGGCCGCGCACAGCCCGCGCACCCCGGGGCCGAGCACCGCCACCACGTCGCCCGGCGCGGTGCCGGGCAGCTCGACGCCCCAACGGATCCCGGCGCCCAGCGGGTTGAACAGCGTCGCCGTGACCGGGTCGAGCACCTCGGGAACCGCCAGCAGCATCACGTCGGGCCCGAGACGGAGATGGGTGGCATACCCGCCACCGAGACCGGGGGGTGTGTCGGCGTCGGTGAAGCCGATCATCGTCGCCATCCCGTTGCGTTCGCAGCGCCGGTACTCGCCCGAGCGGCAGGCCGCACACTCACGACACGACTGGAACACCTCGACCGCCACCCGCTGCCCGGCCTCGACGCCCCATCGCTGCGCCGCCGCCGCGCCAAGGTGCTCGACGATGCCGATCACCTCGTGGCCGGGGATGATCGCCGACCGGCTGACGACGTCGCCGGTGTACTGCTCGTGATCGGTGCCGCACAATCCGCATGCCTCGATTCGCAGCACCCCGTCGTCGGGTCCGACGACGGGTAGGTCGAAGACGCGTCGCTCGAAGGTGCGCGGCGCGCTCAGCACCAGGGCGTCAGCCCTCACCCGGGTCCGATCGTCGCGGACGTCCCTGTCCCCACGGTTCGTGATGATGACAGATATGGCCGACCCAGTCGTCGTGGGCGACCACGAAACGACCGTCATGATCGGTCGCCCCACCGACCAAACGGGCTCGTCAGTCGGCGTACAGATCGATCGTGATCATCTCGCCGTCCAGCGCGATGATGCCGATGGCGTCGTCGAGGCGCACCCACCGAGCATCCTCGGCGGTGTCGATCGACCACTCGACGCGGCCGTTGGGCACGGTCTCGCGCCGCAGCTCGCCATCATCGGCCACCAGCATCGCGTCACCGACGAGGCCGATCTCGCCGTCACGCTCGAGCACCGTGTCGCCGCTGCGAACCTCCACCAACTCCGAGGCGATCACCTCGTAGGTGTCCGGGTCCAGTTGCTGGTTGACCACGTGGTCCCCGGCGACCATGTAGCTGAACGACCCCTCGGCCGACCACAGCTCGTGGCACCCGTCCCCATCGGGCTCGACGATCGACATCGCCTCGTAGGACCGCACCGCGATCAGCCCCTCGGAATCCTGACCGATCGACGAGGCGTCGGCCACCGAGATCGAGCATCGGAAGTGCTCGCGGCCGTCCAGACCGACCTCGACGAGGCGATCGCCCGTGACGTACTGGACGACCCCGTCGGCGACTCGGTAGACGTAGGGGGTGAACTCGACGCCGGACTCCTCGATCGGGATCGGCCGGCCGACCGGTTCGAAGTCGAGGTCGTAGCGCTGGACCTCGCCGTCGGAGACGTCGGCGACGATGCCCTCGAGCGGGTCGAACCGGGCCGCCGACACCGCCAGGCGATCGAGCTCGTCGCCGGCGCGGCTGTCGAGCTCGATCACCACCGCGCCGCTGCTGATCGCGAAGGTGCGACCCTCGTGCAGGTCCCCATACGCGACGTTCTCATCACGGTGTGACCACAGGAGTTCGCCATCGGTGTCGAGCATGGTGATCTCCGTGCCGTCGGTGACACCGATGTCGGCGGTGACCAGCAGCAGGTCGCCTTCGGTCGTGATCGTCCAGACCTCGCCGTCGACGGCGGCCTCCCAGGACTCCTCGCCGTCGTCGAACCGTCGGACGACGGTCTCGTCGCCGTTCGGTGTCGCGACGTACAGCTCGTCGGCGCCACCCGTCGTCCGAACGTCGATGGGTCGCTCCACAGGCTGGTCGATGCGGATCGAGCGCTGATGGGTCGGATCGGTCGGCGGCCAGTCACCGGCGGCTTCTTGGGGATCGTCGTCGGAGTCGCCGAGCCAGACGAACGCCACGCCGACGATCGCGACCACCGCGATCAGGCCGGCGACAGGCACCCAACGCGGCATCCGGCGGCGGCCGGTCGCCGGTGGGAGCGGTGCGATCGGCCCCGTCGGGGGCCCCGTTGGCGGCCCCGTCGGTCGCGTCCACGTCCCCGGATCCCCGGCCCCGCCGGGCGTCGGCGGAGCCCACGGCGGCCCGGTCGGACGGGCAGGTGGGTTCGGGGGACCGGGCGACGCCATCGGTCCGTCCTACCACGGAAGCCCCCGGGTGGTGGCCGGCCCCGACGATCGCCGATGGCGTCAGCCGATGCGGCGGCGGGCCGTGGTGACGGCGCCGAGCACCTCGGGGAGTGGTTCGACCCCCAGACCCGCCCCCGTCGGCACCGCGATGCAACCGTCGTCATCGAGCTCGAACGGCTCGGTGAGGTCGGTCGCCCAGTAGCGGCTCGAGGCCGACGTGTCACCGGGGAGTCGGAAGTTGGGCAGCGCGGCGAGGGCCAGGTTGGCGGCCCGGCCCAGCCCGGTCTCGAGCATCCCGCCGCACCACACCGGGACCCCACGCTCGGCGCACACGTCGTGGACACGCACCGATTCGAGGTAGCCGCCGACGCGGCCCGCCTTGATGTTGATCACCGAGGTGGCGCCGCGGTCGATGGCGTCGGCGGCGACCGCGGCGGAGGTGATCGATTCGTCGAGACAGATCGGGGTGCGGCAGCGACGGGCGATCTCGGCGTGACCGGCGATGTCCTCGGTGGGCAGCGGCTGCTCGATCAGCAAGAGGTCGAACTCGTCGAGACGGGCGAGATGGTCAGCGTCGGCCACGGTGTAGGCGGCGTTGGCGTCGACCTGGATCTTCACGTCGGGACCGACGTGGGCGCGCACCGCGGCCACCCGCTCGACATCGAGCCCGGGCTCGATCTTCAGCTTGAGGCGCCGATAGCCGTCGGCCAGATACCCGTCCACCTGGGACAGCAGCGTGCCGATGTCGTCGGTGATGCCGATCGACACCCCCGCCGGCACCCGGTCGTGCACGGCACCGAGTCGGTGCGCCAACGACTCGCCCATCGATCGGAGCTCGGCATCGAGCACCGCCATCTCGAGCACGGCCTTGGCCATCGGATGTCCCTCGAACCCGGCGAGGTGGCCGGCCACGCCGGCGGCGTCGAGACCGTCGAGCGCGAACAACACCGGCGCGAAGAAGTGCTCGATGACGTGCTCGGCGCCGTCGACGTACTCGGGTGAATAGCGCGGCGTGGACATCGCCACGCACTCGCCCCAGCCGTCCCCGGCGTCGGTGATGGCCCGCACCACCAGGATGTCGCGGGTCGTCTCGGTGCCGAAGCTCGTCCGGAACGGGCGCACCAACGGCATGGCGATGCGGATCAGCTCCAGCGCCTGGAGTCTCACCGGTGCGCCGCCCACGCCGCCGTCGCCCGGTCGCGCAGGTCGCCGACGGCGTGGGCCAACCCTTCGGGGTCCTTGAACAGCGCGCTCCCGGCGATCAGCACGTTGGCGCCCGCCGCTGCCGCGCCGGCGATGCTCGCGGGTCCGATGCCGCCGTCGACTTCGACGTGCACCCGGTCGGTCAGCCCAGCGTCATCGATCATCCCGCGGACCTCGGCGATCTTCGGCTCCATCGTCGCCAGGTAGGCCTGGGCGCCGAAGCCGGGGTTGACGGTCATCACCAGCACCATGTCGACGAGGTCGAGGATGTGGGCGACGGCGACGGCGGGTGTGGCGGGGTTGAGCGCGACCGCCGCCGAGGCACCGAGATCGTTGATCGCCCCCAGCGTCCGGTGCAGATGCGGGCACGCCTCGGCGTGGACGATCAGACGCTGACAGCCGGCCTCGACGTAGCGGGCCGCCATCACGTCGGGTGTGCGGACCATCAGATGGGCCTCGAACGGGACGTCGGTACGGTCCCGGCAGGCGCCGATCACCTCCGGACCGAACGTCAGGTTGGGCACGAACTGGCCGTCCATCACGTCCCATTGGATGAGGTCGACGCCGGCCGTCGCCAGCGCCTCGACCTCGTCACCGAGGCGGCTGAAGTCGGCGGGGAGCACGGAGGGGGCGATCAGGATCGGCGGCGCCATCGGTCGGGACTGTACCCACGGCCCGTCGTCGACGGCTCCCGGCGTAGCCTCCCGCCGATGGAGGTCGAAGTGGATGGGATCGTGACCCGGTGAGTCGGCTGCAGCTGCGACCCGATCGTTGGGCCGCCGGCGGGGAAGCGATCGCCCGCGACGATGGTGGTCGCGTCGTGTTCGTCCGTGGGGCGCTGCCCGGCGAGACCGTCGCCGTCGAACTGGTCACCGAGAAGAAGGACTGGGCCCGCGGCATCGCCGTCGACGTGGTCGACCCCGTCGCCGAACGGGTGACCCCACCGTGTGGGGCCCGCCTGGCCGGCTGTGGCGGTTGCGGATGGATGCACCTGGCGCTCGACGCACAACGACGAGCCCGCCAGGCGATCGTCGCCGACGCCCTGCGTCGGACCGGCGGCGTCCAGGATCCGGTGGTGGTGCTCGGCGGTGGTGTGGAACCCGAGGGGTACCGCACCACCGTTCGTGTCGCCGCCGACGGCGAGGGGTGTGTGGGCTACCACGCCGAGGCGTCACACGATGTCGTGGTCGCCGCCGATTGCCGGGTCGCCCACCCGGCCCTGCGTGAGCTGCTGCCGCTGCTGCGCGTCGATCCGGGGGTCGAGCCGACGATCCGGGTCTCCGTCGCCACCGGCGACGTCGCGGCCCGTTGGGATCGCAAGGCCGGTGGCGTGCGGGGGTTGCCCGATCACGCCGGCCGGGGTAGCGACGCCACCCTGGTCGAGGAGGTGACCGGTCATCGGCTGCGGGTGTCGATGGGGGCGTTCTTCCAATCCGGTCCGCAGGCTGCCGATCTGCTGGTCGATTCGGTGCGGCGAGCGGCCCCGGAGCTCACCACTGCCGGGGTCGTGGTCGACGCCTACGCCGGGGTCGGCATGTTCAGCGTGTGCGCGACCGACCCGTCCAGCCATGTGATCGCCATCGAGACGTCGCGCGCCGCGGTCGCCGATGCGACGCACAACCTGACCGGGCGGGTCGCCACGATCGTACGGGGTGAGGTCGGCGGGTGGCGGCAGGGGGTCGGCGATGCCCCCGTCGATGTCGTGATCGCCGATCCGGCGCGCAGCGGGTTGGGCAGGCCGGGCGTCAACGCGCTGGCCCGGACCGCCAGCGCGGTGATCGTGCTGGTGTCGTGCGACCCGGCGTCGCTCGGTCGTGACGCCAAGCTGCTGGCGGGTGCGGGCTACCGGCATGACGGTTCCGAGGTGATCGACACGTTTCCCCACACCACCCACGTCGAGGTGGTCACCCGCTTCGTGCGCGCTTGACTGCCGTCGTGATCGAGCCGGTGCCGTCGCCCGAGGTCGCGGCCGCCGTCGCCGCCGGCGAGCCGGTGGTGGCGCTGGAGTCGACGATCTTCAGCCATCTCGGTTTGCCGTCGCCGGCCAACGCCGAGGCACTCGAGCGTTGTCTCGCCGCCGTGCGCGGCGGCGGCGCCGTGCCGGCGGTCACCGCCGTGATCGACGGCGTCGCTCGTGTCGGGATCGACGGGGGCGAGCATGAGCGGATCCTCGGACCGGCTCGCAAGGCGGCCGAGCGTGACGTTGCGGTCGCCATCGCCCAGCGCTGGCCGGTGGGGGCGACGACGGTCTCGGCGTCGGTCGCGCTGGCCCACGCCGCCGGCGTCATGGTGTTCGCCACCGGTGGGATCGGCGGCGTGCACCGCGGCGCCGAGCTCACCGGGGACATCTCGGCCGACCTCGACGCCATCGCCCAGCACCCGGTGGTCACCGTCTGTGCCGGGGCCAAGGCCTTCCTCGACCTCGGCCGCACGTTGGAGTATCTCGAGACGGCCGGCGTGCCGGTGCTCGGCTGGCGCCACGACGATCTCCCAGCCTTCTACACCCGTTCGTCGGGCTTCGCGGTGCCGCAGCGGGTGGAGTCGGCCGCCGAGGTGGCGACGGTGCTCGCCCACCGAACCCGACCGGCGACGGGTGTGCTGGTCGCGGTGCCGATCCCCGAGGCCGATGAGTTGGACGCCGCCGAGCTTGACGGCGTCGTGTCGGGCGCGTTGGCCGACGCCGACCGGGCCGGTATCACCGGCGCCGCGATCACCCCGTTCGTGCTCGGCCGGATCGCCGATGCCACCGCCGGTCGGAGCATCCCGGCCAACCTGGCGCTCGCCGAGCACAACGCTGCCGTCGCCGCCGAGATCGCGGTCGCCGTCGCCGCCCGCACCCCCTGAGCCGAGTGTCTGGCGCCCACGGTGGCGCCGGTCGCGCCCGTATCGCGGTGGGTGTGACCGAGGCGTGACCGAGGCGGCGCGGTGTGGGAACAGCTCGGCGGTCAGCGTCGGGTGACGCGGCGGGGGAGCGAACGCAAGAACGCGGCGCGATCGGCGTCGCTGGCGCGGTCCAGACCGTAGAGGGCGATCCAGCGGGTACGGGCCAGCGGATGGCACACCGCCCGAAGCGTGCGTGACACCACCCGCTTGCCGGGCTCCCCCTGAAGCGCGTTGACCCACTTCGGCGAGCCGTGGGTCGTCACGACGACGAGCCGTCGCAGATCGCGCAGCCGCCCCTCGATCCGCTTGCCCTCGGTGGGAAGCTCCCAGACGGCGCCGCGCACCCACACCCGGTCGATCCAGCCCTTGAGCATCGCCGGCTGTCCGCTCCACCACGTCGGATACACGAGCACCAGTCGCTCGCACCACTGCAGATCGGCGACATGGCGTTCGACATCGGGGTGGCCCCCGATGTCGAGGTGGTGCTCGTGCTCATCGGCGCTGAAGACCGGTTCAAACCCCTCGGCGTACAGATCGGTCAGCCGGACGTCGTCCCCGTCGGCGCGCAGCGCGTCGACCACCACGTCGCGAGCCGCCGCGATGAACGACTCGGGGTTGGGATGGCAGTAGACGACGAGCGTGTTCATGCCGTGCTCCGGCGACGACGCCACCAGCGGGTGCGTTCGAGGTGCAGGTGGGACATCGAGTGCTCGACCCGGTCGAGGAAGGCCTCGCGCTCGGCGGCGCCGGCGGTGTCGATCGAGTAGCACCCGATCCACGTCGAGCTCGTTGTCGGCCCGCAGCTCATCCGTAGCGCCCGGCAGATCGTCCGACGCCCACCGTCGTTGAGCGACTTGACCACCCACCACGCCGATCCGTAGGTGCTGATCCCGACCACCCGGTGGACATGTCCGAGCGCCGGACGAACCCGGCCGTCGACCAGCTCGAAGGCGACGCCGTTGACCATCACCTTCTCCAACCAGCCCTTGAGCATCGCCGGCAGCGAGCTCCACCAGGTGGGGTAGACGAAGACCAACACATCGTGGTCACGGACCAACTCGGCGTGCTGACGCGCCAGCGGGTCGAGCAACGGCTCATCGGTGTCGTAGGCGGCCCGTTCGGCAGGCGACATCACCGGGTCGAAGCCCAACTCGTACAGGTCGAGGACGGTCACGTCGTGTCCGGCGGTCACCGCACCTCGCCGGGCGGCGGTCAGCAGGGCGTGGGTGAAGCTGTCCTGGCGCGGGTGCGCAGCGACCATCAACACCCTCACGGAGTCCCACCGTAGAGCCAGCGGTCGGTGACGGCACGAAATCGGTGGTCGCGGCCCATCGGCGGCGCCGGTGGCACCGGGTCGACAGATCCCGTTCGGAGCGGGTACGACAGGGGGAATGTTCCTGAACGACCCGATCCTGCCCGAGGACCCTGACGGCCTCGAGGTCCTGCACGATCGCGAGTACCGCGTGCGTGCGTTCCGGATGAGCGACGACCGGTTGCTGATCCGCGGGGCGGTGCGCGACCAGAAGCCGCCGGGCATGTACGTCCCCGATGACGACCAGCCGTTGACCATGCACCACATGGTCGTGGAGATCGAGATCGAGTTCCCCTCGCTGCTGATCGCCGCGGCGCGCGCCGTGCTCGATGTCCACCCTCACACCGAGTGCTCACGGATCGAGGACCACTACCAGCATCTCGTCGGGCTCTCGATCGCCCGGGGCTTCACTCACAAGGTGCGCGAGCTGTTCGGTGGGCCGCGCGGCTGCACCCACACCACGGCACTCATCCAGGCGATGGCGCCGGTGGCGGTGCAGTGCTTCTGGTCGATGCGGGCGTCGAAGGCCCGGCGCAGCGGCGTCGATGCCCCGTTCGCCGGGGTCGAGGACGAGTCGGCACAGGTGGCGTGGCGCTACAACGTCGGGAGCTGCCACGTGTGGGACCCCGACGGCGAGCTGGTCGCGCTCGTCGAGGGCGGTGGTGAGATCGAGGTGCCGCTGCAGATCCAGCGCCGGATGAGCGAGCTGGGCCGCGACCCCGACGAGTGGCGGCGCACGTCGTGAGCGACGACCGCTTCGGGCTCCGTGCGGTGACGATCGAGTCGGCGCGCGCCCGCCGGGGCGTCAAGTGGGGCAAGGCGCAGGGACGGTTGGCGGCGTGGGTTGCCGACATGGACTTCCCGATCGCCCCGGCGATCCGCGACCGGATCATCGACGTTGCGGGCAACGATGTCGGCTACGCCCACTGGCCCCACCCCGGCCGGTCGTTCCTCCCCGACCTGTTCGTCGAACGGATGACGGCGCGCTATCGCTGGGCCCCGCCGGTCGACCAGCTGGTGGAGCTCGCCGACGTGATGCAAGGCGTGCAGATGGCGCTCCACCACCTCACCGATCCCGGCGACGGCGTCGTGCTCCACGTGCCGGCCTATCACCCGTTCCTCAACAGCATCGCGTCGACGGGCCGACGGCGCGTCGACGTGCCCGCCGTGCGCAGCGCAGCCGGCTGGGTCTTCGACCACGACGAGCTGGATCGGCGCCTGGCCCGCGAGCCGGCGCGGATGCTGCTGCTGTGTCACCCGCACAACCCCGTCGGTCACGTCTTCGATCGGGCCGAGTTGGAGCGGATCGCCGACCTCGCCATCCGCCACGACCTGTGGGTGATCAGCGACGAGATCCACGGCGATCTGGTTCACCCCGGGCATCAGCACGTGCCGTTCGCCTCGCTGGGGCCCGAGGTGGCGGCCCGGACCGTCACGGTCACGTCGTCGTCGAAGGCGTTCAACATGGCCGGGCTGCGGTGGGCGATCATGCACGTCGGCGCGCCGGCGCTGCGCGACGCGTTGGCGGCGCTGCCCAACCACTACTTCGGTGCCCCCAACCTGCTGGCCGTCGAGGCCACCGGTGCCGCCTGGACCGCCGGTGCGGGGTGGCAGGAGGCCGTCGGCGCCCAGCTCGACGAGAACCGTCGGCTGCTGGCCCGGCTGCTGGACGAGCATCTGCCGGGGGTCGACTTCGTCATCCCCGATGCCACCTATCTCGGGTGGCTCGACCTCCGCCCGCTCGGATGGGAGGGAGATCGGCACGAACAGCTCCGGGCGCGCGGCGTCGAGCTGAGCCCAGGGTCCCAGTTCGGCCCCGGCGGGGACGGCTTCGCCCGTCTCAACTTCGCCACCAGCCCGACGGTGCTCACCGCGATCGTCGAGGCGATGGCCACCCCACCGGCCTGAGGGTCGGGCGCCGCCATCGGCGTGTTCCGGCACCAGGCAGGCGGCTGGTCAACGGGCCGAATGTCGGAGCACATCCGAGTGTTGGGGGTCGACACGTCGTGTCCGCTGACACTCGGTCAACGTCCAACACTCCGACGAGCTGACGGTGCGCCCCCTGGGATTCGAACCCAGAACCAATGGATTAAGAGTCCACTGCTCTGCCGTTGAGCTAGAGGCGCGGTGCGGGCGGGCAGTGTACGGAGCGCCGGGGCGCCCCGTACACCGTCCATCCGATTGGGGTGAGCGAGGGGACTTGAACCCCCGACCTCCAGGGCCACAACCTGGCGCTCTAACCGAGCTGAGCTACGCCCACCATGTGGAGGGCGACAGTCTGCCACGAGGCTCGACCGACTCCACAGGGTGATCCGCATCGCCTGGTAGCGTGGCGAATCCACCAACGCCGCACGGTCCGGCAAGTCCTGTTCAGGGGATGTGATACCGAATGACCGCGACCCAACCGTCCGCCGGAGGGGCCGTGGCCCCCGAGCTCGTCCGCCGAGCCGAGGCGATCACCAAGCGTGAGCTCGCCGTCTATGCGGCCCGCACCACCGGCTCGCAGCAGGCCACCGATCGTGCCCGTGCGGTGCTGCCCGCCGGGGTCCCGTCGAGCTTCCAGGCATACGACCCGCACCCGATCGTGGTCCGTCACGCCGCCGGCGCCCGGATGATCGACGTCGACGGCAACGAGTACGTCGACTACGACATGGGCTTCGGGGCGCTGTTCGCCGGCCACATGAACCCGGCGGTGCGTCGTGCCGTGGCCGCCCAGCTCGACGAGGGCTCGCTGTACGTCACCCCGTGTGAGCTCAACGCCGAGGTCGCCGAGCTGTTGCGCGATCGCTACGGCCTGCCGATGTGGCGTTTCACCAACTCGGGCACCGAGGCGACGATGGACGCCATCCGTCTCGCCAAGGGGGCGACGGGGCGGGACAAGATCGTCAAGGTCGAGGGCGGCTACCACGGTCATCACGACGAGGTGATGATCTCGATGAAGCCGCCGCTCGAGTCGGCCGGACCGGCCGACGCACCCCACTCGGTGCCGGGCACGGCCGGGCTGACCCGCCACATCGTCGAGGACACGATCGTCGTCCCCTACAACGATCCCGCGGCCCTCGAGCGGTCCCTGGCAACCCACGATGTCGCCTGCTTCATCGTCGAACCGGTGATGGAGAACATCGGGATCTGCCTGCCCGACCCCGGCTACCACCAGGCGATCCGCGACATCACCCGTCGGCATGGCACGCTGCTCATCCTCGACGAGGTCAAGACCGGCATCACGGCCGGCTACGGCGGCGCGACCGGCCACTTCGGGGCCGACCCGGACCTCGTCACGCTGGCCAAGTCGATCGGTGGTGGCTTCCCGGTGGGTGCGTTCGGCGGCACGCAGGAGTACATGGACCTGATCACGCAGATGAAGGTTCTCCATCTCGGCACCTACAACGGCAACCCGTTGGTGATGGCGGCGTGCAAGGCGACCTTGACCGAGGCGTGCGACCGCGCTGCCACCGACGCCGCGATCGCCCGCAACGACCGGCTCACCGATGCCTGCCAGGCGGTGGTCGAGCGCCACGACCTGCCGGCTCACACGGTCCGCTTCGGCGCCAAGGGTTGCATCACCTGGTCGCTCGACCGGGTCCGCAACTATCGCGACTACAAGGGCGGCACCGACTTCACGCTGGCGTTCGCACAGTGGATCCACGGCATCAACCGTGGGGTGCTGCTGCCGCCGGGTCTCGACGAGCAGTGGCTGGTCTCGGTGATGCACGACGAAGCCGACACGATGCGCTATGCCGACGTGTTTGCCGAGTTCGCGGCCGAGCTGACCTCGTAGACGCCGATCCGGTCGGCGGGCGTGACGGTGCTCCTGCCCAGGCCACCGACCTGATCGGGGGCGCGCGGCCCGAACCCCCGGGTCTCCGCCTTCGTCGTCCGGGGATTCGAAAGCGCCTGCCCGACACGTTCCGCCAAGATCGCTCGGGCCGGTGCTGCCGCGCCGTCAACCCGATGTTTCGGGTTCGCTCCGCTGGGCAGAGGATGGCAGCGGAGAGCCGCGATGTCCCACCCGGAGCCCGAAGAGAGAATTTTCTCATCACACCTTGACATCGCCATCGTGAGACTTCTTGTCGCACGATGCTTGAACCGGTGTCCGCGATCGGCCAGCCTCATGGCCGTGGGGCGGGCGGCGACCAGAGAAGCAGTGTTGGCGGCAGGCATCGAGCTCTTTCTCGAGGCCGGGCCGGACGTCGGGGTGACGAGGGTGAAGCTGGCGGCTGCGGCCCAGCGCGCCGGGTACACCACGGGAGCGGTGTACAAGTGCTGGGCGCGCCAGGAGGACTTCCACCGCGACCTGGCGCGGGCCGCGCTGGCGTGGCGGGACCGGTCATCGGTGGCCGACCTCGTGCACGCCATCCGGCATGCCGTCGACGCCGGGGCTCCCGAGCGCGAGGTGCTGCGGCTCGGCTCGCAGCTCAGTGCCGACCTCTACGCGTCCAACGCGATGCGCTTCTACACCTTCTTCGCGCTCCGCGCCGCCGCGGTGCACGACTCCGATCTGCTGGCGGCCAGCGACGCCCGCGTCGAGGAGGGGCTCGCGGCCCACGTCGAGCTGTACGAGGCGTTGCTCACGATGTGGCGGCGTCGGCTGCGCCCGCCGATGACGATCCATCACATCGCCCGGCTGATCGCGGCCCTCGACGAGGGGCTCGCCATCCAGGACGCCGGACGGTGTCGCCTGCCACGGATCCACCGTCCGAACCTGGGCGAAGGCGTGGGGACGGAATGGACGCTGCTCGGGCTTGGGCTGGAGGCGCTGCTCTACACCTTCACCGAGCCGATCCCCGAGGGAGATGACGACGGCGTCGGCCTCGCCCCGGGATGGCCCGAGCCCCGGGCCGCCGAATCAGCGTGACCAGCGGCGCTGCTCGTTGTACCGGCTGGTGTCGACCGGGGTCCGCCAGTGGCGGCGTCGGCCGAGGGTCGTGCTGGCGATCATCAGCCCGACGCCACCGACCACGAACGCGACCGCTGCGGTGATGACGAAGGGCAGATAGTGCTCGGCGACCACCGGGATGACCGCCATCCACTCGGCGGTCGTCGCTTCGGGGAGCGCGTACACCGGTACCAGCCAGCCGAGGACGACGACGGCGATCGCGCCGAAGATGAGGAAGACCCCGACCCCGAACACCGCGTCGGCCTTGCGTGGATGGGCGATGAAGCCCAGCAGCATCGCCACCGCACCGGCGATCGCCGCTGCGGGGACGAACCACTGCAGCGTGATCCGCACGACGTTGAGCGCGGTGACCGGCTGGACGGGCAATGTGATCGGGGGCAGGGCCAGTGCTCGCTCGTCGCGCACGACGGGGACGAGTTGGGCGCCGGTGAGTTGCACGGGTTCGTCGCGCTCGCCGATGAGGCGGGCGTGGGAGTCGGTGACGATCTGGCGGAGCACCGCGTTGAGCGTCGTGTCCTGGTTGTCGATGTACTGGCGCACGACGGTGCTGAGATCGCTGGTGGACACGCCCAGTTGGTCGGCGGCCGATGCCGAGATCACGGTGGCCAACTGGTTGCGGATGCCCGGATCGCGCACGACGACGTCGGCGATCTCGGCACTGGTCGACGTGTCGAAGGCGACCCGCTGCAGCCACCAGCCGCCACCGGCGAGCGCCAGGCAGGCACCGGCGATGGTGAACAGGAGGCTGGCCAGTCCGCGACGCATCGGCGTGCAGTCTCGCCGATCGGTCCCCCGACGCCACGGGCGGACACGGGCGCGCCCGCCGTACCATCCAGGGGGTGACCCGACCGACGCTGCCGACGATGCTGTGGCGGGGGCTGCGTCGCCGCTGCGCGTGGTGCGGCGGCCGGGGGGCCTTCTTCAACGGCTGGTTCACCAAAGAGGACCGCTGTCGCACCTGCGGCATCACCTGGCACCGCGGCTACGAGGGCTTCGAGGTGGGGGCGATGGCGATCAGCGCGATCGTCTGCCTGGGCAGCCTGGTCGTCGCCTTTGCGTTCGCCATCGTCGTCACGTGGCCGAACCTTCCGGTGCTCCCGCTGTTGGTGATCCTGGGGCTCGGGGCGTTGGTCCTGCCCGTGGTCGTCTACCCGGTCAGCTACACCCTCTGGCAGGGGGTCGATCTGGCGATGCACCCCCCGGTCGAGGGGGATGGGACGCCGCCACCGGTGCACTGGCGGTCCCGGCGGGTCGCCGACACGCCCGATCCTTGACTCGAACGCCCGTTCGCTCTTACACTGCTGTCATTCGCACGGATCGCTGTGACACCCCCTTCCTAGGGTCCGTTGCAACCGTCCTCGGTCGTTCCGACCCACTCCGACCGTGAGCAAGCGTGAAAGCAGGCAGACCATGACCAACGAACGCGATCCGAACCGCGACAAGGCACTCGACTTGGCCTTGGCCCAGATCGACAAGCAGTACGGCAAGGGATCCATCATGCGGATGGGCGAGAAGGGCACGATGGCCATCGAGTCGGTGCCCACCGGTGCCCTCTCGCTCGATCTCGCCCTCGGCATCGGGGGTCTGCCCCGTGGTCGCGTCACCGAGATCTACGGTCCCGAGTCCTCGGGCAAGTCGACGCTCGCCATGCACGTCGTCGCCGAGGCGCAGCGCAACGGTGGCGTGTGTGCGTACATCGACGCCGAGCACGCGATGGACCCGATCTACGCCAAGGCGATCGGGGTCGACATCGACCAGCTCCTGATCTCCCAGCCCGACACCGGCGAGCAGGCGCTGGAGATCTGCGACATGCTCGTCCGCTCCGGTGCGCTCGACGTCGTCGTCATCGACTCGGTCGCCGCGCTGACGCCGAGGGCCGAGATCGAAGGCGAGATGGGCGACAGCCATGTCGGTCTCCAGGCCCGCTTGATGAGCCAGGCCCTGCGCAAGCTCACCGGCAACCTCAACAAGACCAAGACCATCGCCATCTTCATCAACCAACTGCGGGAGAAGATCGGCGTCATGTTCGGGTCGCCCGAGACGACGCCGGGCGGGCGGGCCTTGAAGTTCTACTCCTCGGTCCGTCTCGACATCCGGCGCATCGAGTCGCTGAAGGACGGCGCCGAGGTGGTCGGCAACCGCACCCGGGTGAAGGTCGTCAAGAACAAGGTGTCGCCACCGTTCCGACAGGCCGAGTTCGACATCATGTACGGCAAGGGCATCAGCCGCGAAGGCTCGCTGATCGACATGGCGGTCGATCTCGGCATCGTCAAGAAGTCGGGCGCCTGGTTCACCTACGAGGGCGAGCAGCTGGGTCAGGGCCGGGAGAACGCCAAGAACTTCCTCACTGCCAACCCCGAGATCATGGTCGAGATCAGCGATCGAGTGCTCGCCGCCGCCGGGCTCAAGCCGGGCGACGACGATCCCGAGGCCAACGGTGCGCCCGACGAGTACAGCACGGCTGACGATCAGCCGATCGAGCTCGACTGACCGACGGCCGCCGGGCCCGGCGCGGCTCAGCCGATCTGGCGTGGGAAGCCGGCAGTCGGATGTCGTCGCCGGGCGGCCGCCACCGCGGCGCTGATCGAACGACCGGGCCCGGCCGGGTGCTCGGCACCCTGGACGAAGTGGCGGGTGAGGGTTGGGCAGCGCCGCCAGCCGTTGCCCAGCCGGGTGGTCACCTCGCCGGTGTCGGCGCCGATGGCCGTGGCCGCCTGTCGGTGCAGCTCACCCAGACGGGCGGCGACCAGGTGGAGGGATGCGTCGTCGTCGATGTCGGGCCCGGCCGCGGTCAACATCTCGAAGCCACGCTGGCAGAGCACGATTACCTCGGCGGGCTCGTGCTCGATCCACCGCGCTGCGGCGTCGAGCACGGCGTGGGCCTGCTCGACCCCGTCGGTCGGCGCCGCCGCCGGGGACGGCGTGCGTCGCTCGACGGGAAAGCGGATCACGGTGGCGGTCATCGCGCCATCATGCGCACGGGGGTGTCACCCCCTCGATCAGGTCGAACGCGGTGGTGGAGCGACGCCGGAGGCCTCGAACCCGATCCGCTTGTGGGTGCCGTCGCACATCGGCTTGTTTCCCGATGCGCCGCAGCGGCAGAGGAAGAGGCGCTCGTGGGTCTCCTCGGTGCCGTCGGCACCAACCAACGACACTCGTCCCTCGACCACCAGTGGACCGTCGCGGCGCGGGGTGATGGTGCTGCTGACCCCGTCATCGTCCTTGATGGCCATCGCGGTCCTCCTCGGCTCGGTGGCCTCATTGAAGGTAGCCGGGCCAGGACTACGCTCTGCCCGTGCCGCGTGTGTCGATGATCGTGGGGCTGGTCGTCACGCTCATGGCCTGCGGCGGGAGCGACGGCCAGGAGACGACGTCCGGTGTCGCAAGTGCACCCGGTGCAGCGTCCGGCGCAGTGACGGTGCCTCCGGTGTTGGACTTCAGCGCGCCATTGGTCGACGGCACCGACTTCGATCTCCGGGCCTACGCCGGTGAGCCCGTCGTCTTCTGGTTCTGGGCGCCGTATTGAGCCACCTGCAACGCCGAAGCCGCCTCGGTCGAGGCGGTCGCCGAACGCTTGGGTGACGAGGTCAACGTCGTCGGCGTCGCCTGGTCCGGCAACACCGATGAGTTCCTCGACTTCATCGAACGCCACCAGCTGACCTTCCCGCAGATCGACGACGAAGCCGGCGAGGTGTTCGCCCGATTCGACGTGCTGGCCCAACCGGCGGCCGTGATCGTCGCCGCCGATGGCAGCACCGAACGGCTCACCGGCCGTGCCGACGGTCCGTCGATCGCGGCGGCCATCGAGCGCGCCAGCGGCTGAGCGTGACGTGATGTCGGGTCCGGTGCCGACCCGGCGCCGGGCTGCTCCTGGGCGGCTGCGGGGTGATCGATCGGTCGGCCGGCCCGAGTACGGTCCGCGCCGTGAACGACGTCATGGGACGCGCCGTCGGGGCTCGTCCGAACATCTTGTTGATCGTCACCGATCAGCAGCGGGCCGATCACGCCGGGTTCGCCGGCAACGCTGTGGTGCGCACGCCGCACCTCGATGCGCTGGCCGCGCGCGGCACGGTGTTCGACAACGCCTGGGTCGCCAACCCGGTGTGCATGCCCAACCGCTCGACGATCATGACCGGCCGGATGCCCTCGGCGCACGGGGTGATCTTCAACGACCGCTCGTTGGAGTGGGGTGCGGCCACCTTCGTGCGGGCGTTCCGTTCAGCCGGTTGGCGGACCGGGCTGCTGGGCAAGTCGCACCTGCAACACGGGATGAGCCGCAACGCCGTGTTCCCCGAGCACGCCGAGCCGGTGGTCGCCGACCCGTGGCCGACGGGCTGGGACGAGGTCGAGGACTTTGAGCGCTACGTCGATCGGTGGCCCGAAGACCCCGAGGACTTCTACGGCTTCGACACGATCCGTCTGGCCATCGATCACGGTGCTCGGATGTCGGGCCACCATCTCCGCTGGGCCCTCGATCGCGGGGCGCGCCTCGAGGACGTCCTGGTGCCCTACTCGATCGAGGCGCCGGCGCTGGAGCGTTCCGGGCGCTGGTGGCAGGTGTATCAGCCGCCCTACGACCCCGAGCTGCACTCGACGTCGTTCGTGCGTGACGAGACGATCCGGTTCGTGCGCCAGGCCGCCGGCGAATCGTCGCCGTGGCTGGCGATGGCATCGTTCCCCGACCCCCACCATCCCTTCACCCCGCCGGGGGAGTGGTATCACCGTCACCGACCCGAGGACATGCCGCTCCCGGTCACGCTCGGCGACCCGTTGGCGAGCGCCCCGGCGTACCTTCGTCGGGTCCGTGCCACCTCGCCGGCGCAACAGCGCGGCTGGGTCGGTGTGACCGGTGCCGGAGACGACCCCGTGCTGGTCCAGGAGTGCCTGGCCGCCAACTACGGCACCATCGAGATGATCGACGACGCGGTCGGTTCGATCCTCGCCGCGGTCGACGAGCTCGGCCAGACCGACGACACGATCGTGGTGTTCACCAGCGACCACGGCGACATGATGGGCGAGCACGGCCTGTTGCTGAAGGGGTTCATGCCCTACCGCGGCACCCAGGCGGTGCCGCTGGTGATGGCCGGGCCCGGTGTCCTCACCGGCCGGTCCTCGGCGTTGGTCGGCACGATCGACCTCGCGCAGACCTTGCTCGACGCCGCCGGCCTCCCCGAGCACGTCGGGATGCAGGGCCGATCGCTGATGCCGCTGTTGGAGGGATCCGAGACATCCGGACACGAGTGGTTGCTGATCGAAGACGATGTCGCCGACGCGATCGCGGCGGCCGGTCACATCCCGGCGCGCTCGCGCACGCTGGTCGGCGCCGACGGGTTGAAGTACACCCGCTGGTCCTCCGGCGAGGATCTGCTGTTCGACCTGGTCGCCGACCCGCTCGAAGCCCACGATCTGAGCACCGACTCCCCGGGCCGCCGGGCCGACGCCGTGGATCGGCTCGCTGGTGCCCTGGTCGAGTCCTCCGACGCCGCTCGCGGCGCCCCGGTCGCGCCGGGCTGAGACGCGCCAGCCCGGCTACTCGCCGGCGACGGGGACCACCCGGTCACCGGGCGGTCGGGCATCGTCGGGAACGGGTCGGGTGAAGCGCATCACCCCGTCGTCGATCGGCCCCTTGCGGAACATCTTGCGGTCGCGGGCGTAGCTCTGGGGGTTCAGCCACGGCTCGCGGTCGCCCTGCTTGGGCATCTCGTGCATCGTTCGCTGCATGTAGCCCGAGCTGAAGTTCTCGATGAACGGTCGAGCCGGCATGTCGTGGTCGCCGGGTCGTAGCTGCGGGGTGCACTGGGTCGTGCCGGTCTCGGCCATGTGGTTGAGCAGCCGGCACACGTACTCCGAGGTCAGATCGGCGCGCAGCGTCCAGGAGGCGTTGATGTAGCCGAAGCAGGTGGCCAGGTTGGGGACCCCGGAGTAGGCGAGGCCCTTGTACGTCCAGGTCTGACCGAAGTCGATGGGTTCGCCGTCGACGGTGACGTCGGCCTCGCCGAGGGTCACCATCCGGAGCCCGGTCGCGGTGACGATGATGTCGGCGTCGAGGGTTCGCCCCGAGCTCAACCGGATCCCGTCGGCGGTCACGGTGTCGATGGTGTCGGTGACGACGTCGGCCTTGCCGGCGTTGATCGCGTCATAGAGGTCGCCGTCGGGGATCAGGCACAGCCGCTGGTCCCAGGGGTTGTAGGTCGGCGTGAAGTGGGTGTCGACATCCACGTCGGGCAGTGCCTTGGCGGTCATCGCCAACAGCTTTGCCTTCACCTCGTCGGGCTTCTTGCGCGCCCGGCCGTAGAACAGCTGTTGGAGCGTCGTGTTCTTCTTCCGGGTGATGCGATAGGCCAGACGGTCGGGGAGGTACTTGCGCAAGGTGTTGGCGATCGCGTCCTCGCCGGGGCGGGCGACCACGTAGGTCGGCGAGCGCTGCAGCATCGTCACCCGCGCCGCGTCGGCGGCCATCGCCGGGACGATGGTCATGGCGGTCGCTCCGGAGCCGATCACGACGACCCGCTTGCCGGTGTAGTCGAGATCTTCCGGCCAGAACTGCGGGTGCACGACGGTGCCGCCGAACTCGGCGAGGCCGGGGATCTGAGCGTCGTGGGGTCGTGCGTAGCTGTAGTAGCCGGCGCACATGAACAGGTAGTTGCAGCGCAGCGACGTCGTCCCGGTCGCCCCGGTGTCGGGGTCGGTTCGCTCGATGGTCAACGTCCACGTCGACGTGTCGGTGTCCCAGGCGGCGTGGCGGAGCCGGTGACCAAAGCGGATGTGCCGCTCGATGTCGTGTTCGGCGACGGTCTCACGCAGATAGCGCATGATCGAGGGGCCGTCGGCGATCGCCTTGGCCGAGGTCCACGGCTTGAAGCGGTAGCCGAGCGTGTGCATGTCGCTGTCGCTGCGCACCCCGGGGTAGCGGAACAGGTCCCACGTTCCCCCGATGTCGTGGCGTGCTTCGATCAGCGTGAAGCTCCGATCGGGAGACATCGTGCGCAGGTGATACGCCGCACCGATACCGGAGATCCCGGCACCGATCACGGCTACGTCCACATACTCGTCGGTCATCGACGTCCCCCTCCTCGGCCCCGTCCCGGTCGACGGGTGGGTACACGGTACCCACCCGCGTGCGTGCCGTGCCAGCCCGCGCCCGAGGGACGGGTACCGTACCGTGGATGAGCGAGGGGATCGCGGGCCCCGTCAGCGGGGCCACGCACGTGACGTTCGGGCCGGTCGAGATCGATGTCGGCCCGGTCGGTGATGCACGGATGAAACGGATGGTGTACCCGCCTGGCATGCGCTGGTCGGTGGATCTCAAACCGTTGGTCGGCACGGAACGCTGCGAGCACGCCCACGCCGGGTTCCTCACCGAGGGCAGCCTCCACTTCGAGTTCGACGACGGGTGCATCGTCGAGTTCGAGGCGCCGGCGGTGGTCGAGGTGGCACCCGGTCACGACGCCTGGGTCGTCGGCGACGAGCCGGCGGTGCTGGTCGAGGTCGACTTCGAATCGACGACCATCGCCCGTCTGGGGCTCCCCAGCGTTCACACCCACGACTGACGTCCTCACGACTCACATCGATCGTCGACGGTCACCTACCGTCGCAGCCATCGACCAGACGCTGTCCCACGACGCGCCCACCGGCGCCCTGGCCGGGAGCTACGACGCCGCGTTCGCCGGTGCCGTCGAGGCCTTCACCACCAACTTCGAGCGTCACGGCGAGGTCGGTGCCTCGCTGACGGTCATCCACGAGGGGCGCACCGTCGTCGACGTCTGGGGCGGCAGCGCCGACCCGCAGACCGCCACGCCCTGGGAGTCAGACACCGTGTCGGTGGTCTACAGCTGCACCAAGGGGGCCACCGCCTTGTGCGCTCACGTGCTCGCCGACCGCGGTCGGCTCGACCTCGACGGGCCCGTCGCCGAGGTGTGGCCCGAGTTCGCGGCCGGCGCCGAGGGCGCCAAGGCCGACGCGACCGTGCGGATGATGCTCGACCACTCGGTCGGGGTTCCGGTGTTCCGGGAGCCGCTCGGGCCGGGCGAGGTCTACGACTGGGACCGCATGGTCGCCCGGTTGGAGGCCGAGCCACCATTCTGGGATCCCGGCATCCGCAACGGCTACCACATGATCAACTTCGGCTGGACGGTAGGTGAGCTGGTCCGCCGGGCGTCCGGCTCGTCGCTCGGTGCCTTCTTCGCCGAGGCCATCGCCGACCCGTTGGGTATCGACTTCTGGATCGGGCTCCCCGAAGCCGTCGAGCCGCGGGTGGCGCCGATGATCCCCTACGCCCGCTCCAAGGGCGAGCCGCTCAGCGACTTCGAGCTCGCCGTCGTCGGCGACCGCCGGTCGATCTCGTCGCTGTCGCTGTCCAACCTCGCCAACTTCGACCCCAACAGCCGCGCCGCCCACGCCGCCGAGATCGGCGGTGGCGGCGGGATCAGCAACGGGCGTGGCCTGGCCGGGATGTACCGGCCGCTGTCGCTGGGTGGCGACGGCCTGGTGTCGAGCGGCGCCGTCGACCGGATGCGCCGGGTGTCGACGGCGACCAATCGCGACGCCACGCTGTGCATCCCCACCCGTTTCGCCCTCGGGTTCATGGTCAGCATGGACAACCGGCGGGTGCCCGGCGCCGACTCGGTCGTGCTCGGCGAGCACGCCTTCGGCCACGTCGGCGCCGGCGGCAGCATCGGGTTCGCCGATCCCGCTCATGGCCTCGCCGTCGGCTATTCGATGAACCGGATGGGCCCCGGCATCCTGCTCAACGAGCGCGGCCAGTCGATCGTCGACGCGATCTACGCCGCGGTCGGTCACCCGGGTCTCTGAACCACCCGAGTGCCGCAGGACGCGACTCGCGTCGCGACGCACCCGGCGGCGCCGATCAAGCTGGGCGTCGTGGAACCGACGGTGCGGTCGGCCGGCTCGACCGGGATGAGGGCGTCTAGAAGTTCCCGCCGGGCTTGAAGATCATCATGATCAGGGCGACCACGAGGATCAGGTGGCTGATCCCGATCCCGGCGGCCATGCGGCTGCGTGCCGCCTCGCCGGTGTCGGCCAGCGCGGGACGGATCATGAACCAGCTGACCACCATCGCCACGACCCAACCGGCGAGTGACACGACGATCCACGGCTCGGACATCTCGATGGCCGGGCCCTTCGTGTCGTCGGCCATGCCGACGAGCCCCATGCCGAACACCCAGACCAGCACCATCGCCGGCAACGCCAGCATCATGTGCATCTTGGCGATGGTGCGGGTCTCACCGTTGCGCTGGAGCGCGGGATACAGGAAGAGCGGTCCGAACGCGACGATGGCGGCGAGCACGTGGAGGACGCCGAGCACCTCGTAGGCGGTGGAGTAGTTGAAGATGGCCAGCACGTTCCGCAACCTAACCGGCCCCGGGCGAGCGGGCGCAGAATGCCTGGCAGCTCGCTCGATAGCCTCGGCCACCGTGGATCCGGCCCGCCGATACGTCGTGCGCACCTACGGGTGCCAGATGAACGAGCACGACTCCGAGCGCATCGCCGGGCTGCTCGAGGCCGACGGCCTGGTCGCCGCCGACGATGTCACCGATGCCGATGTCGTGGTGCTCAACACGTGCTGCATCCGCGAGAACGCCGACAACAAGCTGTATGGCAACCTCGGTCACCTCAAGACGTGGAAGGCGGCCAAGGAGGGACGCCAGATCGTCGTGTCCGGTTGTCTCGCCCAGAAGGACCGCGACCTGGTGCAGGCCAAGGCCGGTCACGTCGACGTCGTGATGGGCACCCACAACGTGCACCGCACCGCCGAACTGCTGCGCGAGTCGGTCGAGCGCGGCCCGATCACCGAGATCCTCGAAGCGGCGGTGTTCGACGATCACGTTCGGTTCCCCTCGGCGCTGCCCGCCGTGCGTGACACCTCCTACAACGCGTGGGTGACGATCCAGATCGGCTGCGACAACAACTGTGCCTTCTGCATCGTCCCGGCGGTGCGCGGCGAGGAGATCTCGCGTCCGTTCGATCAGGTGGTCGACGAGGTGCGCGGGCTGGCCGCCACCGGCGTCACCGAGGTGACCCTGCTCGGTCAGAACGTCAACAGCTACGGCCGCGACATCCAACTGGCGGCGCGTCGAGACGGCGATCTCGCTGCCCGTGTCCGGCCGCTGTTCGCCGATCTGCTGCGATCGGTCGGCGCCGTCCCCGGCATCCGCCGCGTCCGGTTCACCTCGCCGCACCCCAAGGACATGCGCGCCGAGACGTTCACGGCGATGGCGGACACGGCCGCCGTCTGCGAGCAGCTGCACTACCCCTTGCAGTCCGGCAGCGACCGGGTGCTGGCGGCGATGCACCGCGGCTACACGGCCGCTCGCTATCTCGACCGCTTGGCCGAGGCTCGGCGCATCGTGCCCGATCTGGCCGTCTCCACCGACATCATCGTCGGCTTCCCCGGCGAAACCGACGAGGACTTCGCCGACACGCTCGCCGTCGCCGCCGAGGCGGCATTCGACGACGCGTTCACGTTCATCTTCTCGCCCCGTCCGGGCACCGAGGCCGCCGAGCTGACCGATCGATTCGTCGACCCGGCGGTCGCCGGTGAACGGTTCGACCGGCTGCGCGTCGTCATCGAACGGTCCGCGCTGGCCGCCAACGAGGCCCGCATCGGGCGGGTCGAAGAGGTTCTCGTCGAGGGGCCGAGCAAGAAGGACCCGACCGTGCTGGCGGCGCGCACACGCCAGCATCGCCTGGTCCACTTTGGCGCCGATCGCCCGCTGCGGACCGGTTCCTACGCCACCGTCGAGATCACCGGCGCTGCCCCCCACCACCTGAGGGCGCGATTCGTCGAGCAGACGGCCGAACCGGCGCACCGCACCCGCATCCCCGTCGCCGCGGGGTGAGCCGATGGCACGGGCGGCACGGCCACCGGTCGTCGTGCTGGGGTCGACCGGGTCCGGAAAGTCAGACGTGGCGATGGCCGCGGCCCAGGCGGTACCCGGCACCGAGATCGTCGCCGTCGATGCCATGCAGGTGTACCGCGGCATGGACATCGGGACGGCCAAGCCCACGCCCGAGGACCGGGCCATCGTGCGACACCACGGGATCGACCTGGTCGATCCCGACGAGCCGTTTGGGGTGACCGACTACGTCGCTGCCTACGACGCCGCGACCGGCGCGATTGGTGAGCGAGACGGACGAGCCCTCTTGGTCGCCGGCACCGGGTTGTACCTCACGGCGGTGATCGACCGGCTGGAGATCCCCGATCGGTATCCGGATGCACGCGCCGCGTTGGACGGTGATCCCGACACGCCGCGGCTGCACGCCCGACTGGCGGCGCTCGACCCGGTGGCCGCTGGCCGCATCGAGCCCGGCAATCGTCGTCGAGTCATCCGCGCCCTCGAGGTGTCGATCGGAAGCGGGCGACCGTTCAGCTCGTTCGGCCCGGGGCTCGACGCCTACCCACCGACCGAGGCCACGCTGATCGGGCTGCGTTGGCCCCGGCACCGCTTGGCCGAGCGGATCGAGCGGCGCGTCGATCAGATGATGACGGCGGGTCTGCTCGACGAGGTCCGGCGCGTGCGTATCGGCGGGATGTCGCGCACCGCCGCCCAGGCCCTCGGCTACAAGGAGCTACTGCTCCACCTCGATGGCGTGGTCGACCTTGACGCCGCCGTGGCGCTGATCGTCCAACGGACGCGTCAGTACGCCGTCCGCCAGGAACGCTGGTTCCGCCGCGACCCCCGGATCCGCTGGATCGACATACGCGACGATCCGGCGTCCGAGGTCAGCGGCGTCGTCAGCGCCACGCTGACGCATCACTAGGCCGAACGTCGCCATACGTCGCCATACGTCGCCTTCATCCGCGCCGGCGGGCGGCCCAGGCAGAGGAGACTTCGGCCCACGCCCGCAGGTCGGCTGGTGTGTCGGTCGGGCTGCGTACGCTGGTGACCTCGCCATGACGATCAGACTGACCAAGCACCACGCCTTTGGCAACGACTTCCTCGTGACGTTCGCCGACATCGACGATCCCGACGCGCCCGCCCTCGCCCGGCGCTGGTGCGATCGGCGTCGCGGTGTCGGCGCCGACGGACTGCTGATCGCCCGCGAGGCCGACGGCGTCGACGCCGTGATGGTGCTCTTCAACGCCGATGGCAGCCGCGCCGAGATGAGCGGCAACGGGATCCGCTGCTTCGCCCAAGCCGTCGCCGCCCGACGACCGGTTGCCCTCGACGAGCTGCGGATCCTGACCGACGCGGGGGAGCGGCTGGTGACGATGCACCCGACCCAGGCGCCCGACACGATCGAGGCGTCGGTCGACATGGGGGCGGTCGAGCCGATCGACCCACCCGCCGGCTGGGCTGCCCTGGGCACCCACCCCGACCGTCCGGTCGCCCATCTCAGCGTCGGTAACCCGCACGCCGTCGTCGGGGTGGACGAGGTCGCCGCCGTCGATCTGGTGGCGCTCGGCACGAAGGTGCCCCAGGTCAACCTGGAGATCGTCGAACCGGGCCCCGAGCCCGGCGCCGTCACGATGCGGGTACACGAGCGTGGCGCCGGGATCACCGCGGCGTGCGGCACCGGCGCCTGCGCCGTGGCATGGGCGGCGGCGAAGTGGGGGCTGGTCGGCGCTGGCACCGAGGAACTGGTGGTGCACATGGATGGCGGGTCTGCCAGCGTGACACTGAACCGGCCGGCGCCGGGACACGTCACATTGCGTGGCCCGGCCACCTTCATCGCCACCGTCGATGTCATCACCTCATGAGCAATCCGTACAACGAGGCGCTTGGCGCCACCCTCATCGAACGAAGCGTCCGCGAGCGCATCGTGCTGGTCGCTGTCACCCTCCCCGGATCGACCGAGGATGACACCGATGCCAGCCTCGACGAGTTGGCGGCGTTGATCGACACCGCCGGGGCCGACGAGGTCGGTCGACTGGTGCAGCCGCGCGATCACCCGGATCACACGTTCTTCATCGGCAAGGGCAAGGCCGAGGAGCTGCGCGAGCTGTGTCTGGCCGTCGACGCCGACACCGTCGTGTTCGACAACGAGCTGACACCGGCCCAGCAGTACAACCTCGAGAAGCTGCTCGGGCGCACCGCCATCGACCGCACCGCGGTCATCCTTGACATCTTTGCGCAGAACGCCCGGACCCCGGAGGGCAAGGCGCAGGTCGAGCTGGCCTTGCTGCGCTATCGCTTGCCGCGCCTGCGCCGCGGCGCCGATGCCCGTCTGTCACAGCAGCGCGGCGGTGTCGGGACCCGCTTCGGGGGTGGCGAAACCAAGCTCGAGGTCGAGCGGCGACAGATCCGCACCCGGATCTCCCGTCTCGAGCGCGAGCTGGCCGAGATCGGCCGGACCCGTGGGTTGCAGCGCTCACAGCGCGACCGCAGCGGGCTCGCGGCGGTGACCATCGTCGGTTACACCAACGCCGGCAAGTCGACGCTGCTCAACACGCTGACCGATGCCGGGGTGCTGTCGGAGGATCGGCTGTTCGCGACGCTCGATCCGACGACCCGCCGGCTGGCGCTGCCCGGCGGCGAGCCCGTGTTGCTGACCGACACCGTCGGCTTCGTCAAACGGCTGCCCCACGGGCTGGTCGAGTCGTTCAAATCGACGCTCGAGGTCGCCAGCCGAGCCGACCACCTGATCCACGTCGTCGACGCCAGCGCCGCCGATCCCGACGGTCAGATCGCCGCCGTGCACGCCGTGCTGAGCGAGATCGACGCCGATCGTGTGCCCGAGCTGGTGGTGTTCAACAAGGCTGACCTCGCGCCCGAGGGCGCCACGCGGTTGGTCGCCGACCACCCCGGATCGGTGGCGGTCAGCGCCGTGACCGGAGAGGGCATCGACGATTTCCTCCGGACGCTGGCCGATCGGTTGCGCGCCATCACCACCATCGTCGAGCTTGAGGTGCCCTACGACCGTGGGGACGTGTTGGCGGCGATCCACCGCGAGGGCGAGGTGGTGTCGACCACCGAGCTTGTCGACGGTCTGCGGATCCGGGCCCGTCTCGCCGACGCCTCGGCCGGGCGGTTGAGCGAGTTCGTGGTCAGCGGTACGGGGGACCACGCATCGTGATCGCCGAGGGCTTCACGCCGCCGCCCTACCCCTACGACCGGCTCGATCGGTTGTCGCCCCTCGCCGCCGCCCACCCGGGCGGTGTCGTCGACCTGTCGATCGGCACGCCGATGGACCCGCCCCCCGGCGCGGTGGTCGAGGCGTTCGCTCGCTCCGATGCCGAGCGCGGCTACCCCAATAGCATCGGGTCGCCGCCGTTGCGTGAGGCGGCGACGCGTTGGCTGGCACGACGGTTCGACGTCGACATCGCCCCCGACGCCGTCGGCGCCTGCATCGGTACGAAGGAGTTCGTCGGCACGCTTCCACAATGGTTGCGGCTGCGATCACCGGCCCGCGACACCATCTTGTACCCCGCGATCTCGTACCCCACCTACGCGATGGGTGCGACGCTGGCCGGCTGCCGGGCGGTGCCGGTCGCACTCGACGAGGACGGCCGGCTGCGGCTCGACACCATCACCGCCGATGACGCATCACGGGCGCTGGCGCTGTGGGTCAACAGCCCGGGCAACCCGACCGGTGCGATCGACGAACTCGGTCCGGTCGCCGACTGGGGGCGGGACCACGACGTGCCCGTCTTCTCCGACGAGTGCTACGTCGAGTTCACCTGGCACGGCCCGGGGCGATCGATCCTGCAGTCCGGTACCGACGGGGTCGTCGCGGTGCACTCGTTGTCGAAGCGTTCCAACCTGGCCGGTGCACGGGTCGGGTTCTACGCCGGGGACGCCGATCTCGTGCGCTATCTCCAGGAGGTGCGCAAGCACGTCGGGATGATGGTGCCGGGCCCCACCCAGTTCGCCGCCGTCGTGGCCCTCGACGACGACGAGCACGTGGCCCGGCAGAGACAGCGGTACCTCCATCGGCTCACACGCATGGCCGAGGTCCTCGGAACCTGGATCGGGCGCGAGATCGCCCTGCCCGCCGGCGGGTTCTATCTGTGGGTCCCGGTGGAGGACGGGTGGGCGTTCACCGAGCGCCTCGCCGCCGAGGGCGGCGCGCTGGTCAGCCCCGGGGGGTTCTACGGACCTGATGCGACCGGGTACGTCCGGGTGGCCGTGGTACAACCTGACGAACGGATCGAGCTGGTCGCACAGCGCCTGGGAGTGTGAACTGATGGGATACGCGATGCCCGGAGCGCCCGCCGCGGCGCCGGTGCCGAAACGAGGGATTCGCTGGCCGTTGTTCGCCGCCGCGCTCGCGCTGGCCGTGGTCGGAGTCGGGCTCTTCGTCGCCGCCGGCATGCGCCTGTCCGACGGTGTGACGTCGCTGGCGGCGGCCCCGGCCGGGTGCGAGACGGTGCTCGAGTTCGACGGTGGTGGGACCTACATCTTCTTCATCGAGACCCGTGGCTCGCTCGACGAGATCGAGGGCACCTGCGATGTGGCCGAGGGCGACTACCGGTTCGAGGAGACGTTGCCGCGGGTGAGCTTGACCCTGGTCGACGTCGGGGGCGACGAGGTCGACCTGGACCGGGTCGACACCCCGTCCTACGACGGTGCCGGTCGGCGCGGCCAGGCCATCCGGACGGCCGAGATCGACGACGACGGGCAGTACGTCCTCACCGTCGAGACCAGCGAGGCCGACGTGGTGGTGCGGGTCGGCAAGGACCCCAACCGGGGGGTCGGGGCGATGCGGAGCTTCGGCCTCGCACTCGGGGTGGTCGGGATCGCCGGTCTCGCGGCGTCGTTGCTGCTCCGGCGCAAGCCGGCGTCGGTGATGGCGACTGCGTCCGGCCCGGCCACGATGTGGCAACCCGGACAAGGACCACCGCCGGTGGCACCGCCGACGTCGGGTCAGCCTCCCCATCCGCCCTATGGCGGCCCGCCCTCAGGCCCCTTCACGCCGCCCAACCAGCCCGGCCCGGGTGGTGGAAGCTGGCCGACGCCGCCCCCACCGCGAACCTGACCGGTTCGAGCCGAGGTGGCCGTTCCCCGATGGTCGGCCCGATGGATGGTCAGAGCCGTCGCATCACGGTGACGACTCGGCCATAGACGTCGACATCGTCGGCGGTGAACTCCATCGGTGCCATCGTGGCGTTCGACGGCACCAGCACGATCGTCGCGCCCTGACGCCGATAGGTCTTGACCGTGGCCTCGCCGCCCGGGATGCCGGCGACGATCACGTCACCGTCGTTGGCCGTCGATTGCTGCACGGCGATCACGAAGTCTCCGTCGAGGATGCCGGCGTCGATCATCGAATCGCCGCGGACGCGCAGCATGAACAACTCGCCGTCGCCGGTGAAGTCGGCGGGAACCGGCAGGATCTCCTCGACGTTCTCCTCCGCCAGCACGTCGGTGCCTGCCGCGACATCGCCGACCAGCGGGACATGGCGCACCGGCCGCCGTTCCATCACCGCACCGGAGTTCGGATCCCAGCGGACCTCGATGGCGCGCGGCTTGGTCGGGTCGCGACGTAGATAGCCGAGCCGCTGGAGCGTGTTGAGATGGCTGTGCACGGTCGATGGGGAGGTCAACCCGACGGCTTCGCCGATCTCGCGCACCGACGGTGGAAAACCGCGATCGCGCATCTGCTGCTCGATGAACTCGAGCACCTGCCGCTGTCGGGCGGTGATCTTGCTGTCAGCCATCTCTCCATCGTACGCACGTTCGCCCGATCGGGTCAAACATCTGTTCCGCGAACGAACGTTCCGATCGAGGTTGACTCGAACAGTCGTTCGGAGTACGGTCGAACACCTGATCGCCGTACGGGCGTTCGCTGTCCCGTCGGGAGTCTTGAGGAGCCGTGATGACCATCGCCACCACCACCCGCCGTCGCCCGGTTGTGTCCCGGCGGGTGCGTCGTCGCCGCGTCGCCGTCGTGGCGGCAGCCATCGTGATGGCGCTGGTGGGCGCCGCGGGCGATGGTCCCGTCGTGGCTCGTACGTTCGATCTCGTGGTCGCGGGCGCCGCGCTGGTCGCGGCGTGGGCGCTGGCCCGCGAGCTGCAGCGGCCGGCCTCGAAGCTGCCAGGTCGCGCCGCCGTGACGCATCGGCACCGCGTGGCGACGGTGCCCCGCCCTGTTCTGGCTCGAGTCGCCGAGGCGGCCTGAGCGGGGGCTTCGCTCGCACATGACCCCTGGGCGTCCTGCCTCCGCCCAGGGGTCGGTGTGGAACGGGCCGTTACCCTGGCTGAGTGCATTGTCCGTTCTGCCAGGCCGACGACTCCAAGGTGGTCGACTCGCGGCTGGCCGACGAGGGCACGGCGGTGCGTCGCCGGCGCGAGTGCTTGTCGTGTCACGCCCGGTTCACCACCTTCGAGCGGGTGGAGGACGTGCCGTTGGTGGTCGTCAAGAGCGACGGCCGTCGCCAGCCGTTCGAGCGGGCGAAGGTGGCCGCAGGGATCGCCGCCGCGACCAAAGGTCGGGAGCTTGCCGGTGTGTCGATCGACGTGCTGGCCGAGCGGGTGGAGGAGTGCATCCGTGCGGCTGGCTCGTCGGCGACGAGCTCGCAGATCGGACTCGCCGTGCTCGATCAGCTGCGCCCGATCGACGAGGTCGCCTATCTGCGCTTCGCCAGCGTGTACAAGCACTTCGACGGTGCGTCGGACTTCCACCGGGAGATCGAGCTGTTGACCAAGGACCGCAGCACCGCCTGAAGCTGGCGTCAGGCCAGTTCGGTGCGGACCCACCGCCCAAAGAGGAACGATCCCGCCCGGGCGAGCTGGGTCAGACGCATGTCGCGGACCCCCTCGGAGGCGCCGACGATGATGCGCGACCCCTCTCCGCCGGTCATGCGGGGCGAGATCGTGAGGTTGAGCTCGTCGAGACACCGGGCCTCGACCAGCGCCCCGTTGAGGCGCGGTCCGCCCTCGACCTGGACGAACGTCGGCTCCGGCGCGACGGTGCCCAGGCGGGTGAGGGCGAGGGCGAGATCGACCCGTCCGCGGCCGGCCCGGATCACGTCGATCGGCCGGCCGCCGGTGCTCGGTGCTCGGGGTCCGTCCTCGGGCATGAGGAGGAACCCCGCGCCGCTGGTGAACAGCGTGCCGGCGGTGTCCACATCGCCGGTCGAGGTGACGACACCGAGGCGCTGACCGGGCCGGCGCGGGGCGCCGTATCCCTCGTCGCGGGCGGTCCCGGCCCCCACGATCACCATGTCGGCGGCCCGTCGGAGCGCACCGTACAAGGCCGTGTCGGCCTCGCTCGACAACGCCGCGGACCGCTCGTCCACGGCGACGCCGCCGTCGAGACCGGCGACCATGCACAACCCGACCCACGGTCGACCGTCGTGGCGCCGCCGTGGCGCGGCTGCGACCTCGTCGGCGCTCAGCTCGATCGGACCGGTCGACGGCGGGATCAGGAGGTCGAACACCGAGCGCATTGTGGCTGGCGCCGCAGCCGGTCGGTGAACGGGAGGTTGCCCACACCTTGCTCCACGGGAAATTCACAGGGTTGTGCCCGTAGCGGTCCACAGGGCGTCGTCTCTAGGGTGCACTCTCGTGCTGGCGTGCGATGCGGATGGCACGCGGATGGTGCACCGCTCCACCAGCGGAGGCGTGGGAAGCGTCGTCCCTGACCTGCGGCGATCCGCATCGCACGCTCCAGCCAACGGCGGCGGTGGCGGCGGGATTCTGTCGAGATGGGTGTTGACACGGCCGTAACTACGATGGTGTAATCTCGATTCCCCCACAAGGTCTTGTGGTCGGGGTGGTGAAGCGCCCCAGATGTTGTGTCGCAAAGGGACGGGCGTCCCGGCGGTACGGAGCGAACGACGGCCGGCGCGAGACCCGGCGACGAAGGAGAACGAATGTCCCTGGCACCCGAACGACTGGCGATCGGCCTCGGCCGCCTCTTCACCTCCCAGGGCGTCGACCCCTACGACGAGGTCGAGTGGAGCCGCCGCGATGCGCGGATCACCAACTGGAAGGACGGCTCGGTCGCCTTCGAGCAGATCGGGGTCGAGTTCCCGACGAGCTGGTCGGTCAACGCCGCCAACATCGTCGCCCAGAAGTACTTCCGGGGCACACTCGGCACGCCCGAGCGTGAGTCCTCGCTCCGGCAGGTGATCGACCGGGTGGTCGACACCATCGCCAGCTGGGGGCGAGAGGGCGGCTACTTCACCGACGAGGACGAGGCCGCCGCGTTCTCGGACGAGCTGAAGTACATCCTCGTCACCCAGCGCGCCGCCTTCAACAGCCCGGTCTGGTTCAACATCGGGGTCAAGGGTGTCCCCCAACAGGCCAGCGCCTGCTTCATCCTGTCGGTCGATGACACGATGGACTCGATCCTCAACTGGTACCGAGAGGAAGGCGTGATCTTCAAGGGGGGCTCGGGTTCGGGCATCAACCTGTCGCGGATCCGCTCGAGCGCCGAGCTGCTCCAGGGTGGTGGCACCGCCTCCGGTCCGGTCAGCTTCATGCGCGGCGCCGACGCCTCGGCCGGCACCATCAAGTCGGGGGGTAAGACCCGCCGCGCCGCCAAGATGGTCATCCTCGACGTCGATCACCCCGATGTCGAGGAGTTCATCTGGTGCAAGGTCAAAGAGGAGCAGAAGGCGCGGGTCCTGCGCGACAACGGCTTCGACATGGACCTTGACGGTGCCGACTCGTTCTCCGTTCAGTACCAGAACGCCAACAACTCGGTCCGTGTCACCGACGAGTTCATGGCCGCCGTCGCCGAGGACGCAAATTGGGGGCTCGTCGGGGTCACCTCCGGCGAGGTGTTGCGAACGGTCAAGGCCCGCGACCTGTGGCGCCAGATCGCCCAGGCCGCATGGGAGTGCGCCGATCCCGGTCTGCAGTTCGACACGACGATCAACCGCTGGCACACCGCCCACAACACCGGGCGGATCAACGGCTCCAACCCGTGCTCGGAGTACATGCACCTCGACAACTCGGCGTGCAACCTGGCCTCGATCAACCTGCTGCGCTATCTCGACACCGACGGCAACTTCGATGTCGACGCGTTTCGTCACACCGTCGAGATGGTGTTCACGGCCCAGGAGATCCTCGTCGGTCGGGCCGACTACCCGACGCCGTCGATCGCCGAGACGAGCCGTGAGTTCCGCCAGCTCGGCATCGGATACGCCAACCTTGGTGCCCTGCTGATGGCGCTGGGGATGCCCTATGACTCGGCCGACGGTCGCGCCTGGGCCGCCGCGATCACCTCGCTGATGACCGGTCACAGCTACGCCACCAGCGCCCGCACCGCCAGCCGGATGGGGCCGTTCGCCGGATTCGCCGACAACGAGGACCACATGCTCAAGGTGCTGCGGATGCACCGTGACGCCAGCTACGAGATCGCCGGGTCCGATGTGGTGCCCGCCGAACTCCTGGCTGCTGGTCAGGAGGCCTGGGAGGACGCCGAGCGCGACGGCGAGGAGCACGGCGTGCGCAACAGCCAGGCCTCGGTGCTGGCGCCGACCGGCACGATCGGGCTGATGATGGACTGCGACACCACCGGCATCGAGCCTGATCTCGGCCTCGTCAAGATGAAGAAGCTGGTCGGCGGGGGCACGATGTCGATCGTCAACCAGACGATCCCGCGGGCGCTCACCCGTCTCGGCTACACCGACGAGCAGACCGCCGAGATCATCGCCTACATCGACCGCGAGAAGTCGATCATCGGGGCCCCGCACCTGGAGCCCGCCCACCTCGCCGTGTTCGCCTGCTCGATGGGCGACAACACCATCCACTACGAGGGTCACGTGCGGATGATGGGCGCCGTCCAGCCGTTCTTGTCGGGCGCGATCTCCAAGACGGTCAACATGCCCGAGGAGGCGTCGGTCGAAGACGTCGAGGCGTTGCACCAGCTGTCCTGGGAGCTCGGACTGAAGGCCGTCGCCATCTACCGCGACAACTGCAAGGTCGGCCAGCCGCTTTCGACGGCGAAGAAGGACGACGCCTCGACCGGCGCCGAGGACCGCACCCGCGATGTCGAGAATGCGGTGGAGAAGATCGTCGAGAAGATCGTGCACCGGCCCTTGCGCCAGAAGCTGCCGCGCAGCCGCCGGGCCCGCACCTTCGAGTTCCGGGTGGCCGACTGCAAGGGCTTCGCCAACGTCGGCGAGTACGAGGACGGCCGCCCCGGCGAGATCTTCCTCACCGTCTCCAAGCAGGGCTCGACGCTGTCGGGGATGATGGACGCCTTCGCCAAGTCGATCAGCTACGGCCTGCAGTACGGCGTGCCGCTGCGGGCGTTCGTCGAGGCGTTCGTCAACATGCGCTTCGAGCCCGCCGGCATGACCGACGACCCCGATCTGCGCTTCGCCAGCTCGATCATGGACTACCTGTTCCGGCGGTTGGCCGTCGAGTACATGTCGGTCGAGGAGCGCTCCGAGCTGGGCATCTTCACCGTCGGCGAGCGGCTGCAGCCGACGCTGCCAGGTGTCGAGGAGTCGATCATCGAGACCTCGACGGGTTCCGAGGTTGTCGCCGATCCCAAGACCATCCCGACCGCCGAGGAGTTGGCCAGCCAGATGGAGGCCGGCGCCATCGCCGAGACGCCCGAGGACAACACGCCGGCCCGTGGCGTCGTACGTCACGACTCGCCGATGTGCATGCAGTGCGGCGTCCACATGATCCGCGCCGGCTCCTGTCACGCCTGCCCCAGCTGCGGGAGCACCAGCGGCTGTAGCTGACAACCCGGCGGTATGTCGTCGGGTTATACTCGGGCGGGTGGTCAAGATCGCCGTGAGCATTCCCGATGACGTGTTCGCGGAGGCGGAAACCGAGGCGCGTCGACGCGGCATGAACCGCTCCGCGCTGTACGCCGAAGCCCTGCGTCAGCTCACCACCAGTCGTACCGCGCTCGACGATGCGATCGTCGACGGCTACCGACGCCAGCCCCAGGGCCCGGACATCGACGTGGAGTGCCTGGTGACGATGACCGACGATCTCGGCGAGTACCCGAGGTGAGGTCGGGCGACGTGTACTGGGGCGTCACCACCGCGGCCGGAGAGCGCCCCTACGTCGTCCTTACCCGTTCGGCGGCGATCCCGGTCCTCGACCGGATCACGGTCGCGCCCTGCTCGACACGAATCCGCGGGATCCCGACCGAGTTGCCCCTCGGCGCCGAGGTCGGCCTCGTCCACGAGTCGGTCGCCCAGCTCGATTCGATCATGCCGACGCTGAAGTCGAGCCTCCACCGCCGTCTCGGCACCCTCGGCCCCGACGCCCACGCCGAACTGTGCCGGCGGCTCGCCATCGCCTTCGGTTGCGAGTAGCGCGACGCCGACATCGAGACCGGCGCCCCGGGGCGCCAGGTCGCCAGGTCGTGTGAGACTCTGGCGGTGTTGCGGTTCCACCAGGTCAACATCGTCGTGCCCGACCTCGCGGCGGCGAGCCACTTCCTCCGGTCGCTCGGCGTGGACGTGCCGACGCTGGATGCCGCGTGGTCCGCGTGGGAGGAGCACCACCTGGCGCTGCCGACGGCCGACGGGTTCGCAGCCGATCTCGACAGCTCGGTGTTCGCCGCCCGATGGGGCAGCCTGCCGTCCGGGTTCGAGGGCGTCGTCGTCAACCTCCGCGCCGACGATCGCGCAGCGGTCGATGCGACGTTCACCGACGCACTGGAGCTCGGCGCCGAGCCGGTGCGCGATCCCTACGACTCGTTCTGGGGTGCCCGTTACGCCATCGTGCGCGGCCCCGGGCCCATCGTCGTGGGCATCATGAGCCCGACCGACCCTGCGATGCGCGGCGACGGCCCCGACGTGGCCGACCTCTGAGCCGCGCCGGCCGGTGCGTGGTCGTGACAGTCAGCGGGGGACGGCGTGCCAGTGCTCGGCGATGCCCCAGCCGGTGCGTCCCTCGGTCTCGAACCGGGCGAGCCCCTCGTTGACGAACGTGACGCCGTCGCGGCGCGGGATCTTCGTCGGACAGATCGTGACGACCGTCCCCTCGACGGCGACCGGTGTTCCTTCGGCATCGACGCCGCGCAGATGGACGGCCCGGTGCAGCAGCGGGTTGCTCGGGTCGAAGTCGGTCACGATCGTCACGTCGTTCAGATCGATGGTGCGCTCGCCGCGCTGGATCCACCCCTTGCCCACGAAGGTGCCATCAGCGGTGCGGCCGCAGGCTCCACCGAGCGCGAGGTCGGGTCCGAAGTTCATCGAGAACCAGTTGAGGAAGCAACCCGACTCGACCTCCGCCGGACCGTCGGCCTTCGCCGCGCTGCCGCTCGGAGCCTGCCAGGTGCGCGGGCCCCACGACTTGTCCCGCACGCCGAACCCGTCGATCTCCCAACGCTCGTTGCCGAGGCGGATGGTGCCCCGGGCCGAGCCGGTCTGTTCGAAGTGGCCCTGCGACCCGCCGACCGCGTAGTGCGGCGCGGTGATCGCCTCGAACGTCACGTCCATCTCGAGGCGCGCCGGGCGATTCCAGCCCGCCGGGCGATCCCGGGTGGCGGCGAGCATGACGGTCGGATCGGCGAGGTCTTGGGCGTCGCCCGAGTAGACGATGCCCCAGTCGGTGAACGGTTCACCGCGTCGAAGCGTCAGGTTGCCGACGCTCGGGTCGGCGTCGCCGAAGGCGTCGACGATCGCCGGCGACAGGTCAGTGCGGCGTCCGTAGGTGAACGCCACCCGTCCCCCCGGGAGGTACACGGCGTGGAGGGCGTCGGCCCATCCGTCGTTGGGTCGGAAGCCCATGCGGGTGAACGCCCCGATCCCGCTGTTGGCGTCGATCACGTTGAAGTAGTAGCTCTCGCTCCACGAGGGGTGATCGCCGACGGTGTGGAAGAACTCGTCGGACGGGTCAGCAGTGGCCGCGGTCATCACCCAGGTGTATCGCAACCGCGGCCGTCACGACGATCCTCGCCCACCGCGTCGGCGCAGCCGGGGCCGGGTGGGGGCGACGGCGGTCAGCGGCAGACGTTGCGGATCGTGCCGATGCCCTCGATCCAGGTCTCCAGCACGTGGCCTGGCCGCAAGAACCGTGGGGTTTGGCGGGCAAAGCCGACGCCAGCCGGGGTCCCGGTGAAGATCACGTCGCCGGGCAGCAGCGGCAGCACCGACGACAGCTCGGCCACCAGCTGGGGGACCGAGAAGATCAGGTCGTTGGTTCGAGCATCCTGCACGGTCTCGCCATCGACCGAGCACCCGAGCGCGAGATCGTCGGGGTCGGGGAGCTCGTCGGGCGTCACCAGCCATGGGCCCATTGGCCCGTACCCGCGGCGGGACTTGCCCAACGAGAACTGGGCGCCGGCGGCGAACTGCAGCGTCCTGTCGCTGATGTCCTGACCGATGGTGAGCCCGGCGATGTGCGACCAGCCGTCGGCCTCGGCGACGCGGTCGGCGTGACGACCGACGACGGCGACCAGTTCGACCTCCCAGTCGACGGCATCACCGACGATCTCGATGTCGTCGAAGGGCCCCGACAACGACGCCGGGAACTTGGTGAACGTCGCCGGGACCGGCGGCACCTGCATCCCGGACTCCTCGGCGTGGCGGCGGTAGTTCAACCCGATGGCGAACACCTGTCGGGGGTGTGGCGCCGGGTTGCCGAGCGACGCCTCGTCCAGCACCGCCGTCGGTGCGGTGACATCGGCGGCGAGCTCGACCACGTCGGCCCAGTGTTCGTACACCGATGCCAGGTCCGGTCCGAACCGACCGTTCGACACGGTGGCGAGATCGGCGACACCGTCGGGCACGACGAGGGTGGCGCGCCCGGCGTGGTTGGCGAGTCTCACGTGACTGGCCGTTTCATGTTGCAGCTCCTCGATGGATGGTGGGTGCGTTCGGTCGGGATTCGCAGATCGGTTGCCAGGTCCGCGGCGCTGGAAGGGTCCGACGCCGTACTGTGCAGCGCCAAGTCTGGTCGTTGCCGCGCCCGCCCGATCAACCGCCAGCCGGAGACACGTGCCGGGCCTGTGATCTTGGTCACCGACATCAGGATGACGGTTTGGTGACGGCTGGATCGGTTACCGTCGCGGTGGGCGGATACCAGCAGCGTGAACCCTTGAAAGGACCAGCAGAACCATGCGACGGAACAAGCTTGCTTCGATGGCGGCCGTGGCGCTCGCCGTGACGACGTTTGCCGCGTGCAGCGACGACGACGACGATGACGACGGCGGTACCGACACCACCGAGGAGGTCACCGACGACAGCGGCGCGGCCGACGAGACGATGGTCGAGGAGACCACGTCCGGGAGCTGAACCCCGACTGGACGAAGCCCGCTCCGACCTCGTCGGGGCGGGCTTCGTCGCGTTCTGGGTCCGGTGGAGTGAGCGTCAGACCACGACGACGACGGTGCCGACGTCGGCGAACGCCCACAGGAACCGGGCGTCCATGTTGTTCTGCCGCTGGCAGCCACCCGACAGCCGGGTGCCCAGCTCGGCGTCGGTCTGGTAGGGCGAGCCGTCTTCCACGTGGGTCGGGATGCCATGGAAACCGATGGCGCCGATGTCGGTCTTCAGCCAGCGGATCATCAGCGGCAGGATGGCGGCACCGTTCCACGCCGTCGACTGCTCCGAGCGGCTGTACACCCGATGGGTGCCGGGTTGCTCGTTGCTGTACTTGCTGCCCGACACGAGCCACGAGCGGATGATCTCGCCCTCGGAGCTGACGGCCCAGACCCGCTGTTCCTCCCGTGAGTACACGACCCGGCGGCCGCTCCCGGAGTTCTCGGGCAGCGGTGGCGCGTCGGCCCCGGTGCTGGCGACCGGCGACAGCTCGTAGCCCATCGAGTCGTAGGTGCCCGGCGCCGGCGCCGGGGTGCGCACCACGTTGGCGTACTCGTCCCGCCAGATGTTGAGGAACAGTGCCGTCTCGCGTCCGACCACACCGTCGACGAAGAGGTTCTCGGTCGTCTGGAGGTCCTCGACGGCCCCGGTCGTCGAGGTGTCGAAATCACCTGAGACCGTGCCGGCCAGATAGCCCTCGCGGATCAAGGCCTGTTGGAGGCAGCTCACATCGAGACCCTCGTCGCCCCAGGCCAGGCGGTCGGCCTCGATGCGACAGTCCGGAGCCAGGGCCGGCGTGCCCTCGGTCGCCGCCGCCAGCGCCGCGGCCTGCTCGGCGGGGGCGAGCTCGGGAGAGCCGACCAGATCACCCTCGGCGGTGGCGGCGGCCGCCGCCGGCGCCTGCGGGAGCACGGCCAGGGCGGCCTGGGTAGTCGTCGCATCGCGGCGGGCGCCGACGACGAGGAGCCCGACGATCACCACCAGTGCCAACGCGCTGACGCCGACGGCCTTGCGTGCCTCGTGGTGGCGAACCGGCGCCGCCTGAGGACGTCGCGCTCGGAGCTGGGCTTGGTGCATGCCGGACCGTTCTGGAGAGAGGGCGGATCGCGTCAGGCCACCGTCACCCTCGTCGCGGAGCATCCCGACGGCCACCGACCCCCGAATCCTAGTGGCCGCAAGGGCCAGCGCACGGATGATGGTCGTGCCGGGCCGTTCCGATCATCCACCGACCGTCCACGTCCCGTTCGAGCGCAGCAACCCGGCGAGGTCGCCGGGGCCCTTGCGCTCGCTCTCGGCGGCGAGCTGGGCGCCGATCGCCGAGGCGTACTCCTGGCGCTCGACGGCGCGGAAGATCCCGAACGGTGTGGGGGAGTGGTCGTCGTGGCTGAGCCGGGCGAGGGCGAAGGCGAGGCTGGGGTCTTCGCGGTGGGCGTCGTGGACCAGGACCGCGTCGAGCCCGACATCGGCGACGTCGACCAGCCGGAGCTGGCCATCGGTCCCCATCGTCACCCCGCGCTGATGATCGGCACCGAACAGGATCGGCTCGCCGTGCACGAGATCGATCATCATGTCGTCGCGCTGCTGTTTCTTGGTGATGTCGTTGAACTGGCCGTCGTTGAAGACGTTGCAGTTCTGGTAGATCTCCACGAACGACGCGCCGCGGTGGTCGTGAGCGGCGCGGAAGGTCTCCATCATGTGCTTGCGGTCGAGGTCGTGGGTGCGGGCGACGAAGCTGGCCTCGGCGCCGAGCGCGACCGCCAGCGGATGGAAGGGCGGGTCGATCGATCCGAAGGGCGTCGACTTGGTGACCTTGCCAACCTCCGAGGTGGGCGAGAACTGGCCCTTGGTCAGTCCGTAGATCCGGTTGTTGAACAACAGGATCGTCAGGTTGACGTTGCGTCGCAGCGCGTGGATCAGGTGGTTGCCGCCGATCGACAGGCCATCGCCGTCACCGGTGATCACCCACACGTCGAGGTCGGGCCGGGCCACGGCCACCCCGGTGGCGATCGCCGGGGCTCGACCGTGGATCGAGTGCATCCCGTAGGTGTTCATGTAGTACGGGAAGCGGCTGGAGCAGCCGATGCCCGAGACGAACACGGTGTTCTCGGGCGCCACACCGAGGTCCGGCATCAGCTGCTGGACCGCTTGGAGGATGCCGTAGTCCCCACACCCGGGGCACCACCGCACCTCCTGGTCCGAGGACCAGTCCTTCTTGGTGGTCAGTCGTACTGCGGTGTCGGACATCTCAGTTCTCCTCGGCCAACAGGCCGTCGATGGCGTCTTCGATCTCACGGGCGATGAACGGCAGCCCTTGCACCTTGCTCAGCGAACGGGCGTCGACCAGGTACTCGGCCCGCACGACCCGCGACAGCTGGCCCTTGTTGAGCTCGGGGACCAGCACCTTGCGGTAGCGGCCCAGCACATCGCCGAGGTCCGACGGCAGCGGGTTGAGATGCATGAGGTGGGCCCACGCCACCTTCACCCCGGCTCGTCGTCGTCGTTGGACGGCGGCGTCGATGGCCGCCCATGTCGACCCCCAGCCGAGCACCAGCAGGTCGGCGTCGGCGTCGCCCTCGACATGGATCGGTGGGATGTCGCGGGCGACGGCCGCGACCTTGGCGGCGCGCAGATCGACCATCTTCTGGTGGTTCTCGGGCGTGTAGTTGATGTTGCCGGTGCCGTCGCCCTCCTTCTCGATGCCACCGACGCGGTGCATCAGGCCGGGCGTTCCCGGGATCGCCCACGGTCGGGCGAGGGTGTCGGGCTCGCGCAGATAGGGCCAGAACTCGGGGTTGCCGTCGGGGTCGGTGTGGTTGGGTTCGGTGGCGAAGGGGACCGAGATGTCCGGCAGCGTCGAGACATCGGGGAGCTGCCACGGCTCGGATCCGTTGGCGAGGAAGCCGTCCGACAGCAGGATCACCGGGGTGCGGTACTTCACCGCGATGCGCGCCGCCTCGATCGCCGCCTCGAAGCAGTGCACCGGGCTACGCGCCGCCACCACCGGCAATGGCGCCTCGCCGTGGCGTCCGAACAGCGCGATGTTCAGGTCGGCCGCCTCGGTCTTGGTCGGCAGACCCGTCGACGGCCCGCCGCGCTGGATGTCGACGACGAGCAGGGGAAGCTCGACCGAGACGGCCAGGCTGATCGTCTCGCTCTTGAGGGCGACGCCCGGTCCACTCGTCGTGGTGACGCCGAGATGTCCGGCAAAGGCGGCGCCCAGCGCCATGCCGATCGCCGCGATCTCGTCTTCGGCCTGGACGGTGCGCACACCGAAGTGCTTGTGCTTGGACAGCTCGTGCAGGATGTCCGACGCCGGCGTGATCGGGTAGGAGCCGAGCGTGACGGGCAGCTGGGCCAGTTGGCCGGCGGCCACGATCCCCCACGCCAGCGCGGTGTTGCCCGTCACCGAGGTGTACTCGCCGGCCGGCAGGGTGGCCGCGGGCTTGATCTCGAAGCGGTGGCCGACCGCCTCGGTGGTCTCACCGAAGTGATAGCCGGCCAGGAACGCGGCCTTGTTGGCGGCGGCGACCATCTCGGTCTTGGCGAACCGCTCGTCGACCCACTGCAACGTCGGCTCGGTCGGCCGGGTGTACATCCATGACACGAGACCGAGGGCGAAGAAGTTCTTCGACCGCTCGGCATCACGCGGCTTGACCCCGAGCGGCGCCGTCGCCTCCTTGGTCAGCGAGGTCATCGGCACCTTGATGACGCGATAGCCGTCGAGGCTGCCGTCATCGAGCGGGTTGCGGGTCTCGCCGCCGGCGGTGCGGTACCCGGCCTTGTCGAGGTTGCGCTCGTCGAAGGCGTCTTCGTTGACGATCAGCGTGCCGCCCGGCTCGAGCCGGCTGAGATCGGCACGCAGCGCGGCGGGGTTCATCGCCACCAGCACGTTGGGTTCGTCGCCGGGTGTCGTGATCGGGTGGTCCGAGATGTGGACCTGAAAGCTCGACACGCCGTGGACGGTGCCGGCGGGGGCGCGGATCTCGGCGGGGTACTCGGGAAGCGTCGACAGGTCGTTGCCGTACGACGCGCTCACCGAGGTGAAGCGATCACCGGTCAGCTGCATGCCGTCGCCGGAGTCTCCAGCGAAGCGTACGACGACCCGATCAAGGATCGTGGCGTCGCCGCTCGCCGCGCCGCCGCCGACGGACACCGCTGCCGACTCCGCCTCGCCCGAACCCCGTTGGGCTGTGTCAGTCATGTTGTTCGGCCGGCGTCGTTGCCGACCGCCTCCTCCGTCGATCACCCTAACGCTGCGACCGTGGCGCGCCGCGGTCCGGGCTCGGCCACACTGGCGTCATGTTGTTCGCCTCGGTGGCTGCGACCTCCGAGCGGTTGGCGGCCACCTCGAAGCGCACCGAGAAGACGGCGGCGCTGGTCGAACTGTTGCGCGAGCTGGCGCCGGGTGAGGTCCCCATCGTCGTCGGGTTCCTCACCGGGGCGCCGCGCCAGGGCCGCATCGGCGTCGGCTGGCGCACGTTGCAGGCGGCGGGGGAAGCGCCCGCCGCCGCGCCGTCGTTGTCGGTCCTCGACATCGACCGGGCGATCGACGAGCTGGCGGCCATGTCGGGCGGCGGTGTCCAGGCCGCACGGCGCCGCGTGCTCGGCGGGTTGTTCGAACGGGCGACGGCGTCCGAGCAGCGGATGTTGTGGCGCGTGTTGAGCGGGGAGCTGCGCCAGGGAGCGCTCGACGGTGTCATGGGCGACGCCATCGCCCGGGCCGCCGCGGTGCCGGTGGCCGTCGTCCGTCGGGCCCACATGTTTGCCGGCGATCTCGGGGCGACGGCGTCCGCCGCGCTGGGGGGTGGCCGAGCGGCGCTCGACGACATCGGTCTCGAGCCGGGTCGGGCCGTCCGGCCGATGCTGGCGTCGTCGGCGACCAACGTCGCCGAGGCGATCGATGCGACCGGGCGGTCCTCGGTCGAGTGGAAGCTCGACGGTGCCCGCGTCCAGGCCCACCGCCGCGACGGCGAGGTGCGGCTGTTCACCCGCAACCTCAACGACGTCACCGCTCGGCTCGGTGGGGTGGTGGCTTTGACGGCATCCCTGCCCGGCGGGGACCTCGTGCTCGACGGCGAGGTGCTCGGGGTCAGCGACGACGGTTCACCCCGGCGCTTCCAGGACACGATGGCCGAGCTCGGGACACGCTCGATCGGGCGGCCCGCCGAGCCGGGCACCGGCCCCGGCCGTTCTGGCGGTCCCGTCGGGCTGGGTGCGTTCTTCTTCGACGTGCTCCACGCCGATGGCGCGTCGGTGGTCGACGAGCCTTTGTCGACGCGGCGCGAGCTGTTGGCGTCGCTCGTGCCCGTCACGGCGCGGCTGCCCTCGATCATCACCGCCGATGCCGTCGAGGCGGCCGCCTTTCTCGACGTCGCCGTGGCCGCTGGCCACGAAGGGGTGATGGTCAAGAACCTCGCCGCGGCCTACGACGCCGGGCGGCGCGGCAAGGCGTGGCGCAAGGTCAAGCCGGTCCACACGCTCGATCTCGTCATCCTGGCCGCCGAATGGGGTCACGGCCGCCGGACCGGGTGGCTCTCCAACCTCCATCTCGGGGCGCGCGGCGACGATGGCGAGTACGTGATGGTCGGAAAGACGTTCAAGGGGCTCACCGACGAGCTGCTGGCGTGGCAGACCGAGCGGCTGCAACGCCTCGCCATCGGCGGCGAGGACGGCTGGCTGGTACACGTGCGGCCCGAGCTGGTGGCCGAGGTCGCCGTCGACGGGGTGCAGGCGTCGACGCGCTATCCCGGCGGGGTGGCGCTCCGATTCGCCCGCGTGCGGCGCTACCGCGACGACAAGGCGGCGGCCGACGCCGACCACATCACCATCGTCCAGGCGATGCTGCGCTGACGCCGGCCGGGGCGATCACACCCCGCCGGTAACGTCGCCAGCCGGCATGGCGACCTTGCGATTCAGCTTCGGCACGATGGGATCGGGCAAGAGCACCGTCGCGCTCCAGATCCACCACAACCTCGCCAGCCGTCATCTCTACGGTCTGTTGCTGACCTGCCTCGACCGCGAGGGGCACCAGGTCACCAGCCGACTCGGGGTCGCCGCGCCGGCCATCGATGTCACCCCCGACCTCGACATCTACGCCCTGGCGTTGCACCACTGGCCGATCCACTACCTGGTGTGCGACGAGGCGCAGTTCTACACCGTCGAGCAGTGCGACCAGCTCGCCCGGGTCGTCGACGAGCTCGAGGTCGAGGTGCACGCCTTCGGGCTGCTGACCGACTTCCGGGGGCTGCTGTTCGATGGCACCAAGCGGCTGATCGA